>NZ_CP045915.1:636013-954020 GCF_009650095.1 Gracilibacillus salitolerans
TTTTAATATAACAGGTCCAAGTGCAAATCCAGCAACAAACCCGAATAAATGTCCGGAGATATTAATATTCGCTCGAAAAAAGGTCATAACTAACCCGATAACAGAAATAATCAGAATCAGTCGTGCATTTTGAGGATCGATTAACTTTTTTTCAAAAAAGACCATGAATAAATATAACCCGAATAAACCGAAAATTGCACCTGACGCTCCGACGTGTGTGTAAAACGGATTCGGTTCAACAATATAAGTAAGAATATTTGCAGCAATACCGGCAGTAAAATAAACGACTAAAAATTTCACTTTACCGAGCATTTGCTCTAATGCTGGCGCGAATAAAATCAGTGAAAAGGAATTAAAAAGGATATGACCGAAACCAGCATGTAGAAAAATCGGTGTTATTAATCGCCAATATTCACCTTGGCTAATCATACCGTTCCAACCAACTCCCATTGTATAAATCCAGTCACCTACACCAGGAACTAAGCCAACAATTAGCCAAATGATGACTTGAAGTGCAACAATCGCTGAAACAACCGGATAAAATTGTAGAAAATCTCGAAAGCTTTCCGTTCGTAAAAACATAGCATTCTCCCTTTTATGGTTAATTGTTTATATTTTAGCATAACTTTAAATGATATTAACAGTAGAATTAACCGTTTTAAATATCTTAGTAATTAGGCTATACTTAGCCTATAAATGGAGTTGATCTGAATGATAAAAGGAATCGGAATTGATATTATAGAATTGCGACGAATAAAAAATATTTTAGAACGACAACCGAAAATGTTAGATCGGATATTAACAAAAACAGAAAAAGAAATATGGGAGAATCTCCAATCAGATAAAAGAAAAATAGAATTTGTTGCAGGGAGATTTGCAGCGAAAGAAGCTTTTTCGAAAGCAAGAGGAACTGGAATTGGGCAATTAAGTTTTTTAGATATTGAAATTATTAATCATAAAAATGGAGCACCTATTTTAAATTCAAAAGTTTTAACTGCTGAGACATGCTTTGTATCAATCTCTCACAGTGAAGATTATGCAGTAGCACAAGTAATAATTGAAAGTGAATCTGCATATTAAGAGAGGTTGTCTCATACTATTTTAGTGCGGGTAGGAGGGAACAAGATGTACATCGTAACCGCGGAAGAAATGTACGAAATAGATCGTTATGCGATAAAAAAAGGGGGAATCGAAGGCAAAATTCTAATGGATAATGCCGGATCACAAGTAGCCCAGAGGATAGTTCAAACCTATGATACCAATCGAAAGATGGCGATAGTTGCTGGCGGTGGAAATAATGGCGGTGATGGTTTTGTTATTGCACGTTATTTAGCAGAATACGGATATGAGGTTACTGTTTTTCAATTAGTGGCAGATCATAAAATTAAAGGGGATGCAGCTTTTCATAAGCAATGTTGGTTAAACACGTCAGACAAGCTGACCCATGTCACAGATTCGCATCAGTTGAAGCAAAGATTAGTAGATTTTGATGTCGTCATTGATGCGATTTTGGGGATAGGAGTTTCCGGAGCAATTCGTGAGCCGATTCGAAGTATGATTGATGTAATCAATCATTTACCCATAGAAAAAATCTCAGTTGATATTCCAAGTGGTTTACCTGCAAATGATGGTATCCATGTTGATCAAGTCATCCAAGCAAATAAAACATATATCATTGAAGCGCCGAAAGAAACTGCTTTTTGTGAAGATACCAGCATCTATTATGGCGAATGGGAAACAGTGAAAATCGGTATACCACAAACGGCTTATGTCAAGCATTCATCGAAAAAGAGATGGTGCAAAAAGTATGTCCGAGCAACTTTTCCGAAACGTGACAAGTATGCCCACAAAGGGTCCAATGGTAGAGGGTTGGTCATTGGTGGTCAACTAACGATGCCGGGAGCAATTGTGTTAGCAGCAAGAGCAGCACTCCGTTCAGGTGCGGGGCTGATAACCGTTGCAACAGTCAAGGAGAATATCCCGATTGTATCGAGTAGTTGTATAGAAGCAACATATCACCTTTTGCCAAACTTAACGAATCGATTAACAGATCGTGACCTTGAAGCCTTTGAAAAAATAGATGCTATTGCGGTTGGCATGGGTATCGGACGTGAAGACTCTCAGCTACTATCTGATTTGATTGAAAAACTAGACAAGCCACTACTAATTGATGCAGATGGTCTGTATCATGCAAAACCATTATTGGAACCATTGTTGCAGCATAAGGCGCCGGTTGTGATTACACCTCATTATGGAGAAATGGCCATGCTGACAGATAAAACTGTTCCAGAAGTAAAGCGATCGCCTTTTTCTATCTCTAGGCAGTTTGCCGAAAAGCATCAATTGTATGTGGTGTTAAAAGGTAAATATACCGTTATTACGGCACCAGATGGAGAGCAAATTGTCAGTGATCAGGGGAATGCTGGCTTAGCAAAAGGTGGGACTGGTGACGTGTTGTCAGGCATTTTGCTGACGATGGTCATGCAGCATAAAGAATTGCTGTCAGCCCTTGCAAATGGTTGTTATCTTCATGGTAAATCTGCGGATTATTTGGTGGAAGAGGACCATACTGAAAGGGATTTATTAGCTACCGATGTGATCGAAGGACTATCGCAAGTATTTCGTACATTGTCTTAACGTGTGATCGTGTTCCCTTTGTCCAGTCAGATGAGACAAAGGAGAGATGTCGCGATGAAAAAATATAAAAGTATTGTAATCGGTATTTTATTGCTTATTGTTTTAACTGCTTGTGGGGAAAAATCTAAGGACGATGTTGTGGAGAAACTAGAAGATATAGCAGAGAATATGAGTGCTTATCAATCACAGGCAATGATGACATTGAATACAGGAAAAGAAAAACAGGCATATCGGGTTGAAGTAGCCCATAAGAAAAAAGATTACTACCGTGTATTATTAAAGAACGAGAATGATGAGGAAAGTAGCCAAATTATTTTACGTAACGATGAAGGGGTTTTTGTATTAACACCAGCTTTAAACAAGAGTTTCAAATTTCAAAGTGAATGGCCGGATAACAATAGTCAACCATATCTCTTCCAATCATTGATACAAGATTTAGTAGATGACAGTGATGCTACATTTACCGTGACAGACAGTTATTTTGTCTTTGAAACGAAAACAAGCTATGAAAGCAATAGTAATCTTCCATACCAGACCATTTATTTTGATAAAAAGACTTACGCACCTGTGTTAGTCAAGGTATTAGATCATGATAAAAATGCGTTAGTTGAGGTGGAGTTTACGAACTTTGAGATAGATCCGGAGTTACCGGAAAATACGTTTGATATGGAAACAAACATGACGAGCAGTATTTTTGGGGTACCTGTGATGGCACAAGAAGATCTACCTACACAATTAACTGTACTTTATCCTTCTGAAAATTTAGGTTCAGAGCTGGTAGAAGAAAATCAAATGGATATCGAAAATGGTAACCGTGTGATGTTATCGTATCAAGGAGATAAAAATTTCACGATTATTCAAGAGACAGTAGACGTGCTTCCAACAAGTACAGCAGCACCGCAAATGGTCAGTGGTGAACCAATTGATTTAGGATTTACCGTTGGAGCACTCACCGATAATTCATTAGAATGGCATTACCAAGGTGTTAATTATTATGTAGCAAGTGAGCAATTAACGAAAGAAGAAATGAAAGAAGTAGCAAGATCCATGTCAACAGAAGAAGCAATGAAATAAGCGAGAAGCAGACTTTTCAAGAAGTCTGCTTTTTTCTGTACCAGTATAGGATTCTTCAGAGAATCCATGAACTGCGCAGTATCGTAGACATAAGCTTGTCTTCTTCCATTCTTTTGTTGATGAGGGCATGACCGTCGCTGCGGAAAATACTCCCTTTCCGGGGGCACGGCCTCAGCTAACTTTGCAAAGAAAATCACTTTGCAAAGTGGATCTTCGTCGCGTAAGTTCCCCCAGGATTGTCGCATTTTTCCGCAGCTTTGACTAGTTTTTTGGAATAGTGAGAAGAAGTCCCTTGATTATATATCCGAAGATTTTCTTCTTTCAACAATCAGAACATTAGAACCAGCGGAGGCAGAATACGGAGACTCCTATGGGAACAGCACGCGTCCGAATACCCCTTGATGCACCTGCGTCTTCTAGTAACGCTTCGTAGTATGCTTCCTCGGTGCAAGGGAGCACAGAAGTTCATTCAAGTAGTTCCCTGGCTGAGGCCGTGCCCATGGAAAGCGCAGTATTCTGCTGTAGCGAATGCTAGCACTTACCTTAAATCAGAATAGGAGGAAGCTACACCAAGTCAAATTTTCACAACTTCGCAGTTTTTATCAAATGTGCATTTTTGTGTTGTATAAGAATATGTCGCGTTCAATCTGGGCTGTTTTAATCATACCTTTTTTTCGTTAAATGGTTTATAATGGATTTCGTTACATTCTATCGAATTGAAGGAGTATCATCAACATGGGTAAAAATTTTTATCGTGATTCTTGGGTAGAAGTGAATCTGGATCATATTATATATAATATAGAGCAATTAAAGAATAAATTATCAGATAAAACGCAAATCTATGCAGTAGTGAAAGCAAATGGATATGGGCATGGTGATATTGAAGTGGCCAATGCAGCGCTTAAAGGAAGTGCAACAAGACTTGCTGTCGCTATATTAGACGAAGCATTGCGACTTCGCCGTGGTGGCATTAAAGTTCCTATTTTAGTTATGGGATGGATTCGTCCAGAAGATGCTGAAATCGCTGCTCAACACGATATCACGGTTACTTGTTATCAAAAAGAATGGCTAGAGGAAGTGCAAAAGCTTTCACTTCCTAAACCGCTAACTGTCCACCTTAAATGGGACACAGGGATGGGACGAATTGGTATCCGAACAGAGCAGGAATTATTAGAAATACTCCCTCTATTACAACATAAAAATCTTTATTTAGAAGCAATATTCACGCATTTTGCTACCGCTGATGAAGGAAATATGGAGCATTTTGAAGCACAAATAACTCATTTCGACAAACTATGGGCTATTTTTCAAGAGAACTGGTCACGGCACAAGGTAATGATCCATACTGGGAATAGTGCAGCGAGCATGCGTTTCCCTGAAAAAATGTTTGACTTCGTGCGTTTTGGTATCAGTATGTACGGACTGTATCCATCTGCTGTGGTCAAAACAGAAAAGCCGATTGAACTAAAACCAGCACTTTCATTACACAGTCGTTTAATTCATGTGAAGAAAGTGGAAAAAGGAACACCAATTAGTTATGGGGCGACATATTTAGCGAACGAGGAGGAATGGATTGGTACAGTTCCGCTTGGTTATGCGGATGGTATTCGTCGTGCCTTACAAGGTGCCGAAGTCTTAGTTAATGGTGAGAGGTGTACAATTGTCGGTCGTATTTGTATGGACCAACTGATGGTTCGACTAACAAAACCTGCTAAAGTAGGAGATAAAGTCACTTTGATTGGTACACAAGGCGCGGCGAAGATCGAAATGGATGAATGGGCCACACATTTGGACACGATTAATTATGAAATTGCTTGTATGATTAGTAATCGAGTCCCCAGAGTATATTCATGAAATAAAAAAATAGTCGGTAAGACAAGATAATTCTTCAATCTTCTGGTAATACTGAAGGTATATTGTAGAAAAAAACGAAAAATTATCAAAAACCCCTTTGCAATGCCTGTTTCGGAATGGTATGATTGTATTGGATTATCATTTTAGGCTTGTCAATGTTGGTGGAGGTGTATGGTTTTGTCTGAAGACTTACAAGAAGTTGCTGTGAGATTACCGAAAAACCTACTGAATGAGGTGGATGGCTTGATGAAAAGTGAAGATAGCAATTTAAGTGATTTTATTTGCCAAGCAACAAAGACGTATTTACGCGAAACGAAAAAACGCCATATCCAGGAATCGATGCAAAGAGGTTATATGGAAATGGCAAAAATCAATTTGAATATTGCTTCAGAAGCTTTTCAAGCGGAAGAGGAGGCAGAAAACACCCTAGAGCGCTTAGTGAGCGGGGTGTAGGTCTTGATAGTGAAAAGAGGCGACGTATATTTCGCCGATCTATCCCCTGTTGTGGGATCTGAACAGGGCGGTGTGCGTCCTGTATTAGTTTTGCAAAATGATATTGGAAACCGTTTCAGTCCCACTGTTATTGTCGCGGCTATCACCGCACAAATTCAAAAGGCGAAATTGCCAACACATGTCGAAATTGATGCGGAAAAGTATGGCTTTGAGCGGAACTCCGTTATTTTACTGGAACAGATTCGTACAATTGATAAGCAACGTTTAACAGATAAAATAACACAATTAGACAATAACATGATGGAACGTATAGATAGAGGATTAGAAATTAGTTTAGGGTTAACTGATTTCTAATCCTCTATCTTCAAAACCCTTGCTTTTAAGAATGAAAGCAAGGGTTTTTTAGCAAATGATTGAAAAAAATGTCCGATTTTGTAACTATTAAGATGAATATTAATCGTAAATTCTACTGTTTTATTGTAAACTATTAGATAGCATTGAAAATAGCGGAGGTTGAAAAAATGCCAGAAACATTACGAAGAATTGTAGTAGAAAACAGTGATGTTATTTCCAAAAATTGGTTAGATGAAATAACAGAAAAGCGCAAGTCCGACTATACTTCAAGTATATCGGATAGTTTATATCACACTACGAATCAAGAATTCATCAATGTCATTTTTTCCAGTATTAATCGTCGAGGGGATACCGGAGAAATGGATGACTTTGCAGAACGATTGATAAATCTTGGCTGGCCGTTGAGTTATATTACAGACGGATTGCAAACGTTTAGAAGGGTAACAATTGACTTTATTTTAAGTCAGTCTGATCAAGTAGACACAGAAGAATTCTCACGCATCTTTAATATTGTCGAAGATTGGGTGGAACCAATCATCAATCAGCTTGTCAATCAATATTCAGGAAGCTGGGAACATACGGTTACCCTGCAAAGGATGGCACTGCAGGAATTGTCTGCTCCGCTTATTCCTGTTATGGACAATATCACCGTGATGCCTTTAATTGGAACGATCGACACAGAACGTGCCAAATTAATTATGGAAAACCTTTTAGAAGGAGTAATGAAACATAATTCGGAAGTGGTATTGATCGATATTACTGGTGTGCCTGTTGTTGATACAATGGTAGCACACCATATTATTCAAGCTGCAGAAGCCGTACGTTTAATCGGAGCAACTTGTATTTTAGTTGGTATTCGTCCTGAAATAGCTCAGACAATCGTTAATCTAGGTATTGATTTAAGCAAATTTCCGACAAAAAGTTCCTTGAGAAAAGGATTTAATACGGCATTAAAATTGACTAATCGTGAGATAGTTGATTTAGATAATTTCAAAGAAGAAGATATAACCAAAATCATTGACTCACTTAAATAAGGAGGTGCTTCTATGAGAATACCAATTTTAAAACTACACAACTATTTATTGGTATCCATTCAAATCGATCTCGATGATCAAACTGCAATTGATTTTCAAGAAGACTTACTTAGTAAAATACATAAGAGTGGTGCAACAGGAGTGGTCATCGATTTAACCTCTGTTGATATCATCGATTCCTTTATTGCAAAAGTATTAGGTGACGTTGTATCAATGTCAGATTTAATGGGCGCAAAAGTAGTGTTAACCGGTATTCAGCCTGCGGTTGCGATGACGTTAATTGATTTAGGAATTCATTTACAAAATGTTCCGACAGCACTTGATTTAGAACAGGGGCTGATTAAACTTCGCCAGGAACTGGAGGAGTAATCATGAAAACAAAATCAAGTGTAAAAATAAATAAAGAATGGGATATTGTTGGAGCAAGACAAATAGGGAGAGAATTGGCAAAAGACTTGGGATTCGGTACAGTAGATCAAGCTAGAATTGCTACTGCAATTTCCGAATTAGCCCGTAACATATACTTATATGCTGATAAAGGTAAAGTGGCATATGAAAAAATAGAAGATATGAATAAAAAAGGGTTAAAAATTATCGCTTGTGATCAAGGGCCTGGTATTAATGATTTAAGTAAGGTAATGGAAGATGGTTTTTCTACTTCCGGAGGGCTGGGTGCTGGGCTGCCAGGTGTAAAAAGATTAATGGATTATTTTGATATTGTGTCTGAACCGGGTAAGGGTACGACCATAACTACGATCAAATGGGTTCGATAAGATAGATATACTAGTGTAACTGATTAATAGAATGTTCATTTTACCCCTATACCAAAATGACAATGTAGATTTTCAAATTTGTAGTAATCGTAGTTAGGAGGTAATGAGATGGAGCCTTATAAGTTCGATGTCAACAGTTATCGGAATTTATTAAAAAAGTATATAGCGTCACAAGACGAAAAATCATTATATCAAGCAGAACAATTTAGTAAGTTATCGATGCAACATAATATATCTCCTGAGGAAATTATTAATGTGCATATACAAGCATTAAAAGAGTTATATCCTGATTTACCAGCAGAGATAGGATCTTCTATGAATTTCCTTTTGGAAACAATGATTTCATATGGGTTGGCTTATCAAGAATTTCAGACATTAAGAGAAAAACAAGGAGAACTAGAGTCGGAAATCTCTATTGCTGCTAACATGCAACAGACGCTCCTTTCAACTACAAAACCGGACATAGAGGGTATGGATATCGGTGCGGTTAGTGTACCTTCTCATCAAATGAATGGTGATTACTATCATTTTGTTACCGATGAATCAAATAATTTAGGTATCGCTATTGCTGATGTCATCGGAAAAGGTATACCTGCAGCATTAGCGATGTCAATGATTAAATATTCCTTGGATAGTTTTCCGGAAACAATGAGAAACCCTAGTGTAATATTAGAAAATTTAAATCGTGTGGTTGAGAGGAATGTGGACACTAGTATGTTCATCACGATGTTTTATGGATTATTTAATCATGAAACAGGTTCCTTGCAGTTTTCTTCGGCTGGACACGAGCCTGGTTTTTATTACTGTGGAACTACAGATCGATTTTTTGAAATCACGACAAAAGGTTTAGTGTTAGGTGTTTCCGATCAGGCAACATATGAACAGACTGCCATTACTATGAAACCTGGTGACATGGTTGTATTATTAACGGATGGTGTGACAGAATGCCGGATCGGAGAACGATTTATTGAAACGGAAGAAGTATTGGAAGTGATTCGTAAGTATATGCATTTACCTGCGCAGGAAGCGGTAGAGTTAGTATATCGTCATTTTGAGCGTTTACAGGATTTTCAGTTAAGAGATGATTTTACGCTGATCTTTTTAAAAAAATAGTTTAAGAAGAAAAAAATAGGGAATGGTGAATCGTAAGCCTAGTACCAATAATTTGACAGGTCTTAACTGTAATCAAAAATAGATGAAAATATATGTAAAAAGCAAGCTTAATAGGATGACGAGGAGGTAACCGTTTTGAACTTAAATATCGAACGAAATGATAATGGTAAAACACAAGGGTTAAATTTAGCAGGAGAGATTGATGCCTATACCGCTCCTAAGTTGAAAGAAGCTCTATTGCCGTTAACAAAACATGAAGGAACCACAATTGTTGTAGATTTAGAACATGTTAACTATATGGATAGTACAGGCCTTGGCGTATTTATAAGTGCACTGAAGTCGACCAAAGAATATAATAGTGATTTGCGATTGGTTGCATTACAAGATCGTGTTAGACGATTATTTGACATTACTGGATTAGATAGCATTATTAATATTGATTCAACGGTACGAGGTGGGAAATAATATGGAATCTTTTGACTTCATCGAAATGAAAGTACCAGCAAGGGCGGAATATGTAGGGGTAGTCAGGTTAAGTACATCAGGAATTGCTAACCGAATGGGATTTAGTTACGAAGAAATTGAAGATCTAAAAGTAGCTATTTCTGAAGCGTTGTCCAATGCCACTGAGCATGCTTATGGAAATGAGGAAGGTGGAGAGGTAACCATTGGTTTTGGTGTTTATCAAGATCGTTTAGAAGTAATGGTTGCTGATCGTGGAGGAAGCTTTGATCTGCAAAAAATCAAAAAAGATATAGGACCTTATGAAAACAATCAATCGATTGAAGATTTGCGCGAAGGAGGCTTTGGCCTTTTCTTAATTGAAGCTCTGATGGACAAGGTAGAGATCAAAAATGATTATGGTGTGATTGTGTTAATGACCAAATACCTCCATGAAAATGAGGTGGATATCAATGACGACCAAATCTCGACCACACAATAATCGTGAGGATGAGGTGTATCAGTGGATCCGTGCCTTTCAAGAAAACCCTGAGGATCAAGCTATACAAGAGAAAATTGTCTTAACATATCAAAAACTTGTGAAGTCTCTGGCACGAAAATATGCAAAAAATGAAATGATTTATGAGGATCTTGAACAAGTAGGAATGTTAGGACTTTTAGCAGCAATTAGAAGATATGATCCAGAGCTTGGCAGGTCTTTTGAATCCTTCGCTATTCCTACAATTATTGGAGAAATCAAACGGTTTATACGCGATAAAACTTGGAGTGTTCATGTTCCTAGACGTATTAAAGAATTAGGTCCAAAGATCAAAAAAGCGACAGAAGCTTTAACAACAGATAATCAAAAATCACCTTCCATTAAAGAGATCGCTGACTATATTGATGTATCAGAAGAAGAAGTGCTTGAAACGATGGAAATGAGTCAAAGCTATAATGCATTATCGGTTGATCGTAAAATTGAAGCAGATTCAGATGGTAGTGAAGTATCGATATTGGATTTAATCGGCAACCAAGAGTCAGGATATGAAGATGTGGATCGTCAATTATTGCTTGAAAAAATAATGCCCATCTTAAATGAACGAGAACAAGAAATTCTCCGATATACTTATTTTGAGAATAAAAGTCAGAAAGAAACAGGTGAATTACTGGGAATATCACAAATGCATGTCTCCAGAATCCAACGACATGCACTGAAAAAACTTCGTGAAGCACTACAAGCTGAGAATATGGAGGCCATTCGTTAATGCGAAATAGTGATCAAGTAGAAGTGTCTGTTTATCAAAAAGCTAAAAAAGGTAATTACTATTGTGGAGACAGTTATTTCTACCATGAGTCTGACGGAAAGTTTATTTGTGCATTAGCTGATGGTCTTGGCAGTGGTGAATTCGCAAAAGAATCATCGCAAACGGTGATGGAAGTGATTCGTGATAATATAGATGTTCCTGTTACATCCATGATGAAGAAAAGTAACGAAAAGTTGGTAGGTAAACGTGGTGTGGTCTTAGGAATCTTACAACTTGACTTAAAGTCAAAGCGTTATGCCTATTCTTCGATCGGAAATATTGGGTTAATGACTATAACCACTAACTCTATTAAAAAGAGAAATATCCCACAGGCAGGCTATTTGAGTGGCTATGATAGACCTTTTAAAGTGATGTCAGATCATCTCGAAGAAGGTATGATTTTTGTGATGTTCTCTGATGGTGTAACATCAAAAGAAATTTCTAACTCTTATTTTCTTCATAAGGAAGTAGATCAGATAACAGATACCTTTGCTTATCTATATCAACAAAAACTAGCTGACGACACTACGCTAATTGCCATGAAATACAATGAGGAATCCCGTTAGATAACGACGGGATTCCTTTTTATCTTATGAGAAATGTAAAAGGCGCAATATACATAAACAGCGAAGTTATACGTTTTAGATTTACTTTCTTCCATTCTTTCTGTAGAGAGTGTTATGTCACCGCTTCGGCAGAATACTGCGCTTTCCGTGGGCTCGGCTTCAGCTAACTTTGCAAAGAAAACCACTTTGCAAAGTGGATCTTCAGCTCTCGCTGTCCCACAGGAGTCTCCGTATTCTGCCTGCGCTATTTTTAGTGTTCTGATTATTGATAGAGTAGAACTTAAGGAACTATATTCATTGGCTTTTCTGTCGATTTTTCCGCAGCGACGAACTAGCAATCATCTACAGAAGGATGGGAGAACATCCAACCCAAAGTGAATTTTCATTAGTTAGCAGTTTGTATCTATTTTGAACCAAATAATAAAAATAGGACTTGATGAGGATTGGCTAGGGGTGAGGTGGATAGGTAAAGTATCTGTGGATATCGTGGTTTCTTAAAAGATTCTATTCAGTAAGTGGTAATATTCAGGTTTTATGTGAACTAACCTGTTCTTTTTGTTAAAATAAAGAAGGATTAGTATGAAGGAGGAAACGCATTGGCAAATAATGAAGAATATATACAATTAATTAATGCTGTTACCGACAGGGCAAAAATTAATCAAAAAGCAGTTAAAAGTGTCATTCAATTATTAGAGGAAGGTAATACAGTCCCTTTTATTGCACGTTATCGAAAAGAGATGACAGGCTCACTTGATGAAGTGCAAATTAAAGATATTCAAGATGCATGGAATTATGTAAATGCGTTAGCTGATCGTAAACAAGAAGTGATCAGGCTTATTGATGAACAAGGGAAGCTAACAGATGAATTACAACAGGAAATTGTGCAAGCAACACAATTACAGAAAGTAGAAGATTTGTATCGACCATATAAACAAAAGCGTCGGACAAGGGCAACAATTGCTAAAGAGAAAGGGCTAGAACCATTAGCTGAAACAGTATACCGAAAACAAAATATCGAACTGGCAGATAATGCTGCAGATTTTTTAACAGAAGAACATGAATTACATACAGTGGAAGAGGTACTTGAAGGTGTACAAGACATCATTGCAGAGTGGATAGCGGATGAACCAAAGTATCGTGAACATATCCGTAAACAAACCCATCAAAAAGGGCTCACCACATCCAAAGCGAAGAAGCCTGAATTGGATGAAAAGAAAATCTATGAAATGTATTACGAATACAGTGAAGCCGTAAGCAAAATTGTTTCACACCGAATTTTAGCACTTAATCGTGGAGAAAAAGAAGATGTGCTAAAAGTTTCAATTGAACCACCAGTAGACAGTGTGCTTGATTATCTTCAAAAACAAGTAATTGAAAAAGACGCTACACCACAAATAAAAGAGTTTTTAATTCAAGTAATTGAAGATAGTTATAAACGACTAACACAGCCATCTGTCGAAAGAGAAATTCGATCTGCATTATCAGAGAAAGCTGAAGAGCAAGCGATCGATATATTCTCGAAAAATCTAAAAAGTTTATTGCTGCAACCGCCATTAAAAGGTAAATATGTTTTAGGTGTTGATCCGGCATTTCGAACAGGTTGTAAACTTTCAGTTGTCGATGATACAGGAAAAGTAAAAGCAATTGATGTCATCTACCCAACAGCACCAAGAAATGACACAGCAGGTGCTGAGAAGAAGGTCATCCAATTTTTGAAAGAACATCCAGTTGAGTTAATAGCGATTGGTAATGGAACGGCTTCAAGAGAAACAGAGCAATTTATAGCAGATGTGATTGATAAACATCAGTTAGACATTGCTTATATTATTGTCAATGAAGCAGGAGCAAGTGTGTACTCCGCATCCAAATTAGCACGAGAAGAATTTCCAGAATTACAGGTGGAAGAACGAAGTGCAGTATCGATTGCTAGACGTATCCAAGACCCGTTGGCAGAGTTAGTTAAAATTGAACCCAAGGCAATCGGTGTTGGACAATATCAACATGATGTCAGTCAAAAAAGGCTAACTGAATCTTTAACATTTGTGGTGGAAACAGCGGTAAACCAGGTTGGGGTGAACGTGAATTCAGCTTCTTCGTCTTTATTGCAATATGTTTCTGGTTTAAATAAGACGGTAGCAAATAATATTGTGAAATATCGTGATGAACATGGGAAATTCACTAACCGTAAACAATTAAAAGATATACCAAGGCTTGGTAACAAAACGTATGAACAAAGTATTGGGTTCCTAAGAGTGATGGACGGTGAAGAGCCATTAGACCGTACTCCGATTCACCCAGAAACTTATAAGGCAACAAAGCAGATTTTAACGGAAATGAATTGCTCGGTTGCAGATTTAGGAACCGAACAATTGAAAGAATTAGTTAATCAGTTAGACAAAAAAGCGTTAGCTGATACATTAGAAATTGGCTTGCCAACTTTAGAGGATATTCTGAAGGCATTAGCTAGCCCAAATCGTGATCCGCGTGACGATTTACCAAAACCGTTGTTAAAGAAAAATGTATTATCTATGGAAGATTTACAAAGTGGTAT
Organism: Gracilibacillus salitolerans; assembly: GCF_009650095.1. Taxonomy (GTDB): domain Bacteria; phylum Bacillota; class Bacilli; order Bacillales; family Amphibacillaceae; genus Gracilibacillus; species Gracilibacillus salitolerans. Next base: position 650,168 of record NZ_CP045915.1, read on the forward strand.
GGAACTTCAAGGGACCGTTCGAAATGTAGTTGATTTTGGTGTGTTCGTCGATATTGGAGTAAAGCAGGATGGATTAGTTCATATTTCCAAAATGTCTAATGAATTTGTGAAGCACCCGATGGACATCGCTTCTGTTGGTGATGTGATAACAGTATGGGTAGATCAAGTAGATATTCAGAAACAGCGAATAGCTTTAACCATGATTCCATCATAAAGAAAACTCGGAGATCGCCGAGCTTTTAGCCGTAGTTGTCTTTATCTATATACTTAAAATGATCGACTACGACGATCTTCGTCTATGCTAACCATTTATATTTTCTATACGATAAACAAAAGAGAGTAAAGGGTACTTTGTAGGTGCCTTTTACTCCGCTTTATCTTGTTCTTTATCACAGTAGAAAAACCAGCATTGATTTAATAAACGAATTTGATACTTGTTTTTATGAAGGAATGCGCCTGCTAATTGTCTTTTTAGCCAATTAGGCATGTTTATCATCCTTTAATTAGTGATTTTGTTTTATATTATGTAACATAATAGATAGGTGTGAAAGTATGGAAGTGATAACGCAAGTTGAATTAGAGAAGCTTACAAAAGATATTTCCGATAAAGTCTTTAACAAACCATTTACCGATGAAGTACGCTTTAATAATAGGTTAAGAACAACTGGTGGTCGTTATATACCTGCTAAACGAGTAATTGAATTAAATCCTAAATATTATAAAGAGCTGGGATATGAAGAGTTTGTTGGCATTATTAAACATGAATTATGTCATTATCACCTTCATATAGAAGGGAAAGGATATCAACATCGGGATCCAGAGTTCAAACAACTTTTAAAAGCAACAAACTCTCCGAGGCACTGTAATCCCTTACCATCGATGAACAATAATTTCAAATATGAATATCAATGTTCCTCTTGTTACCATGTATATAAAAGAAGAAAAAGAATCAATGTAAAAAGGTATCGTTGTGGGAAGTGTAGAGGTGAATTAATACTACTTTAAAAAAAATCAATATTTCTATTGACTAAGATACAAACAATATGATAAATTATATTGGCGTCACTTTGAAAAGCGCTTGTCTTAGATTAGTGACGGTAACTGAAAAAATAATAAAAAACAGTTGACATTTCAACGTGAGTATTATATTATATTTAACGTCGTCAACATGAGTTAGACACATTATTCCACAGTAGCTCAGTGGTAGAGCAATCGGCTGTTAACCGATCGGTCGTAGGTTCGAATCCTACCTGTGGAGCCATGGAGAAGTACTCAAGTGGCTGAAGAGGCGCCCCTGCTAAGGGTGTAGGTCGCGTAAGCGGCGCGAGGGTTCAAATCCCTCCTTCTCCGCCATTATTAACACTTCAAATAATGGCCCGTTGGTCAAGTGGTTAAGACACCGCCCTTTCACGGCGGTAACACGGGTTCGAATCCCGTACGGGTCATCCCATTTATTATAGAAAATTAATAGGTCCGGTAGTTCAGTTGGTTAGAATGCCTGCCTGTCACGCAGGAGGTCGCGGGTTCGAGTCCCGTCCGGACCGCCATTGTTGGGCTATAGCCAAGCGGTAAGGCAACGGTTTTTGGTACCGTCATGCGCTGGTTCGAATCCAGCTAGCCCAGCCATTTTTTTGACTAAAAATAACTTAGATCATTCGTCATAAAGACGAATATACTATTCCTTCTCTTTGATCGATTCTTCACAAAGCGGATCTGAATAGGATTAAAAATGAAGCAGATGTAGTTGAGGATGCTTCTACTGTTTCTCTGATTCTACTATTAATGTAGTTTCTAAAACAGAAAGTGAGCTACCGTCGTGATTAACATTGCAGCAAGAGCCATTAGCTCAGTTGGTAGAGCATCTGACTTTTAATCAGAGGGTCGGAGGTTCGAATCCTCCATGGCTCACCATCTATATTCTATTTATATGGATAGCGAGCGGTCGTGGCGGAATGGCAGACGCGCTAGGTTGAGGGCCTAGTGGGAGGTAATCCCGTGGAGGTTCAAGTCCTCTCGACCGCATTAAAAAATAACTAAAAAACTATTGACTTAGTCATACGCGCTGTGTTATATTAGTAGATGTCGCTTTGATAAGCGCCCGTAGCTCAATTGGATAGAGCGTTTGACTACGGATCAAGAGGTTAGGGGTTCGACTCCTCTCGGGCGCGCCATGACCGGGAAGTAGCTCAGCTTGGTAGAGCACTTGGTTTGGGACCAAGGGGTCGCAGGTTCAAATCCTGTCTTCCCGACCAGTCGATCATATTGAAATATAAACAAATTAATTGTTAATCTTTATCTTTCGCGGGTGTAGTTTAGTGGTAAAACCTCAGCCTTCCAAGCTGATGTCGAGGGTTCAATTCCCTTCACCCGCTCCATAGTAAATGGGCCTGTAGCTCAGCTGGTTAGAGCGCACGCCTGATAAGCGTGAGGTCGGTGGTTCGAGTCCACTCAGGCCCACCATTTATACCATTGATCTTTGAAAACTGAACAAAACAACCAGTATGATTTTAAACATGAAACAAGCTAGCTTATAGAAGCGAGCGCAAGTCAACTTTATTGAGAGTTTGATCTTGGCTCAGGACGAACGCTGGCGGCGTGCCTAATACATGCAAGTCGAGCGCGGGAAGCAAAAAGATCTCTTCGGAGTGACATTTGTGGAACGAGCGGCGGACGGGTGAGTAACACGTGGGCAACCTGCCTGTAAGACTGGGATAACTCCGGGAAACCGGGGCTAATACCGGATAATACTTTTCTTCGCATGAAGGGAAGTTGAAAGATGGCCTTTGGCTATCACTTACAGATGGGCCCGCGGCGCATTAGCTAGTTGGTGAGGTAAGAGCTCACCAAGGCAACGATGCGTAGCCGACCTGAGAGGGTGATCGGCCACACTGGGACTGAGACACGGCCCAGACTCCTACGGAGGCAGCAGTAGGGAATCTTCCGCAATGGACGAAAGTCTGACGGAGCAACGCCGCGTGAACGAAGAAGGTTTTCGGATCGTAAAGTTCTGTTGTTAGGGAAGAACAAGTACCGTTCAAATAGGGCGGTACCTTGACGGTACCTATCGAGGAAGCCCCGGCTAACTACGTGCCAGCAGCCGCGGTAATACGTAGGGGGCAAGCGTTGTCCGGAATTATTGGGCGTAAAGCGCGCGTAGGCGGTTTCTTAAGTCTGATGTGAAATCTTGCGGCTCAACCGCAAGCGGTCATTGGAAACTGGGGAACTTGAGTGCAGAAGAGGAGAGCGGAATTCCACGTGTAGCGGTGAAATGCGTAGATATGTGGAGGAACACCAGTGGCGAAGGCGGCTCTCTGGTCTGTAACTGACGCTGAGGTGCGAAAGCGTGGGGAGCGAACAGGATTAGATACCCTGGTAGTCCACGCCGTAAACGATGAGTGCTAGGTGTTAGGGGGTTTCCGCCCCTTAGTGCTGCAGTTAACGCAATAAGCACTCCGCCTGGGGAGTACGGCCGCAAGGCTGAAACTCAAAAGAATTGACGGGGGCCCGCACAAGCGGTGGAGCATGTGGTTTAATTCGAAGCAACGCGAAGAACCTTACCAGGTCTTGACATCTTCGGATGTCCCTAGAGATAGGGAGTTCCCTTCGGGGACCGAATGACAGGTGGTGCATGGTTGTCGTCAGCTCGTGTCGTGAGATGTTGGGTTAAGTCCCGCAACGAGCGCAACCCTTGATCTTAGTTGCCAGCATTAAGTTGGGCACTCTAAGGTGACTGCCGGTGACAAACCGGAGGAAGGTGGGGATGACGTCAAATCATCATGCCCCTTATGACCTGGGCTACACACGTGCTACAATGGATGGAACAAAGGGCAGCGAAGCGGCAACGCATTAGCAAATCCCATAAATCCATTCTCAGTTCGGATTGCAGGCTGCAACTCGCCTGTATGAAGCCGGAATCGCTAGTAATCGTGGATCAGCATGCCACGGTGAATACGTTCCCGGGCCTTGTACACACCGCCCGTCACACCACGAGAGTTGGCAACACCCGAAGTCGGTGGGGTAACCTTTGGAGCCAGCCGCCGAAGGTGGGGCCAATGATTGGGGTGAAGTCGTAACAAGGTAGCCGTATCGGAAGGTGCGGCTGGATCACCTCCTTTCTAAGGATTAAAGGAACACCTTTTTTACAAGGTGCAAAAAACATACTGCGTTGTTTGGTTCAGTTTTGAGAGATCAATTCTCTTTATATTATGTACCTTGAAAACTAGATAAGAGTATGACAAGACATCAAACAAAACCAACGACTTTTTCATGCGTTAAGCATAGTAAGTATAGTTAAGTGAAGAAGGGCGCACGGTGGATGCCTTGGCACTAGGAGCCGAAGAAGGACGGGACAAACACCGATATGTCTCGGGGAGCCGTACGTAGGCATTGATCCGAGAATTTCCGAATGGGGAAACCCTCTACTCGTCATGGAGTAGAACGTACATCTGAATTCATAGGATGTACGAGGCAGACCCGGGGAACTGAAACATCTCAGTACCCGGAGGAAGAGAAAGCAAACGCGATTTCCCGAGTAGCGGCGAGCGAAACGGAATTAGCCCAAACCAAAAAGCTTGCTTTTTGGGGTTGTAGGACACTCCATTGGAGTTATCAAGAAACACATTAGACGAAGCGGTCTGGAACGACCCGCGACAGAAGGTAAGAGCCCTGTAGTCGAAAGTGTGTTTCCTCCGGAGTGGATCCTGAGTACGGCGGAACACGTGAAATTCCGTCGGAATCCGGGAGGACCATCTCCCAAGGCTAAATACTACCTAGTGACCGATAGTGAACCAGTACCGTGAGGAAAGGTGAAAAGCACCCCGGAAGGGGAGTGAAAGAGATCCTGAAACCGTGTGCCTACAAGTAGTCGGAGCCCTTTCATGGGTGACGGCGTACCTTTTGTAGAATGGACCGGCGAGTTACGATCCCCTGCAAGGTTAAGTGGAAGACACGGAGCCGCAGCGAAAGCGAGTCTGAATAGGGCGATATAGTAGGTGGTCGTAGACCCGAAACCGTGTGATCTACCCATGTCCAGGGTGAAGGTCAGGTAACACTGACTGGAGGCCCGAACCCACGTATGTTGAAAAATGCGGGGATGAGGTGTGGGTAGGGGTGAAATGCCAATCGAACACGGAGATAGCTGGTTCTCTCCGAAATAGCTTTAGGGCTAGCCTCAAGGGATGTATGTTGGAGGTAGAGCACTGATTGGACTAGGGGCCCTCACCGGGTTACCGAATTCAGTCAAACTCCGAATGCCAATCATATTACCTTGGGAGTCAGACTATGGGTGATAAGGTTCATAGTCGAAAGGGAAACAGCCCAGACCGTCAGCTAAGGTCCCCAAGTATACGTTAAGTGGAAAAGGATGTGGCGTTGCTTAGACAACCAGGATGTTGGCTTAGAAGCAGCCATCATTTAAAGAGTGCGTAATAGCTCACTGGTCGAGTGACGCTGCGCCGAAAATATACCGGGGCTAAACGTATCACCGAAGCTACGGATTGTTCTTCGAACAATGGTAGGAGAGCGTTCTAAGTGCAGTGAAGTCAGACCGTGAGGACTGGTGGAGCGCTTAGAAGTGAGAATGCCGGTATGAGTAGCGAAAAAGAAGTGAGAATCTTCTTCACCGAATGCCTAAGGTTTCCTGAGGAAGGCTCGTCCGCTCAGGGTTAGTCGGGGCCTAAGCCGAGGCCGAAAGGCGTAGGCGATGGACAACAGGTTGATATTCCTGTACCACCCAATTCCGTTTGAGTGATGGGGGGACGCAGAAGGATAAGGAATGCGCACCATTGGATGTGTGCGTCGAAGCAGTAAGAGCGTCAGATAGGCAAATCCGTCTGGCAAGCTTGAGCTGTGATCGGGAGGGAAATAGAGTACCGAAGTTCCGGATTTCACGCTGCCAAGAAAAGCCTCTAGCAAGGAAAAGGGTGCCCGTACCGCAAACCGACACAGGTAGGCGAGGAGAGAATCCTAAGGTGATCGGGAGAACTCTCGTTAAGGAACTCGGCAAAATGACCCCGTAACTTCGGGAGAAGGGGTGCTCCTTTAAGGAGGAGCCGCAGTGAAAAGGCCCAAGCGACTGTTTAGCAAAAACACAGGTCTCTGCGAAGCCGAAAGGCGAAGTATAGGGGCTGACACCTGCCCGGTGCTGGAAGGTTAAGGGGATGCGTTAGCATTAGCGAAGCGTTGAACCGAAGCCCCAGTAAACGGCGGCCGTAACTATAACGGTCCTAAGGTAGCGAAATTCCTTGTCGGGTAAGTTCCGACCCGCACGAAAGGTGCAACGACTTGGGCACTGTCTCAACGAGAGACCCGGTGAAATTATACTATGCGTGAAGATGCGCATTACCCGCGACAGGACGGAAAGACCCCGTGGAGCTTTACTGTAGCCTGATATTGAATGTTGGTACAGCTTGTACAGGATAGGTGGGAGCCTGAGAAACGTGAGCGCTAGCTTACGTGGAGGCGCCGGTGGGATACCACCCTGGCTGTATTGACCTTCTAACCCAGAACCGTGATCCGGTTCGGAGACAGTGTCAGGTGGGCAGTTTGACTGGGGCGGTCGCCTCCTAAAATGTAACGGAGGCGCCCAAAGGTTCCCTCAGAATGGTTGGAAATCATTCGTAGAGTGTAAAGGCAGAAGGGAGCTTGACTGCGAGACCTACAAGTCGAGCAGGGACGAAAGTCGGGCTTAGTGATCCGGCGGTACCGAATGGAAGGGCCGTCGCTCAACGGATAAAAGCTACCCCGGGGATAACAGGCTTATCTCCCCCAAGAGTCCACATCGACGGGGAGGTTTGGCACCTCGATGTCGGCTCATCGCATCCTGGGGCTGTAGTCGGTCCCAAGGGTTGGGCTGTTCGCCCATTAAAGCGGTACGCGAGCTGGGTTCAGAACGTCGTGAGACAGTTCGGTCCCTATCCGTCGTGGGCGTTGGAAGTTTGAGAGGAGCTGTCCTTAGTACGAGAGGACCGGGATGGACACACCGCTGGTGCACCAGTTGTTCCGCCAGGAGCATCGCTGGGTAGCTACGTGTGGAAGGGATAAGTGCTGAAAGCATCTAAGCATGAAGCCCCCCTCAAGATGAGACTTCCCATCTATTCGATAGAGTAAGATCCCTCAGAGACGATGAGGTAGATAGGTTCGAGGTGGAAGCATGGTGACATGTGCAGCTGACGAATACTAATCGATCGAGGACTTAACTATACATTTTGTTTGATCTTGTTCCATCACTCTTATCTAGTTTTTAGGGTATATCCCTTAAATATTATATGAAGTCTGGTAGCGATAGCGGAGAGGTCACACCTGTTCCCATGCCGAACACAGTAGTTAAGCTCTCCAGCGCCCATGGTAGTTGGGGCTCGCGCCCCTGCAAGAGTAGGACGTTGCCAGGCTTGTTTTAAAAAAATGTATGATCTATTTATTATTATCGCGGGGTGGAGCAGTCTGGTAGCTCGTCGGGCTCATAACCCGAAGGTCGCAAGTTCAAATCTTGCCCCCGCAACCAAAATTTTTTTGCTACGCTGAAATAATATCACTGTTAGAAAATAATTGTAGTGCCCAATGGGTGCAATCAAATTTGGTCCGGTAGTTCAGTTGGTTAGAATGCCTGCCTGTCACGCAGGAGGTCGCGGGTTCGAGTCCCGTCCGGACCGCCATTTTATGACTAACAAATAACAAAACCTTAAGTTTTGATACTTAAGGTTTTTTTGTTTGTCTAAAATGATTATAATAGATAAGGATCAAACTACGGAAAAGAGATGTTTCCTCTGTCCCCTTGTCCCATGTTTTGGTATGATGTGTGTATGTTGATGTGTTTGGAGGTGTGATTGTTGGAAGAATTTGATTTTATTCGCTCAATTAAGCCGGATTTTTATCGACAGTCTTCAGTGGTGAAGGGGATTGGTGATGATGCGGCGATTGTAAGACATACTAATAAAGATATTATTACGACGGTTGATACGATGGTGGAGAATGTTCATTTTTCTTCCAAGACAACCGAACCATTTCATATTGGTTATCGAGCATTGGCTGCTAATATAAGTGATATTGCAGCTATGGGTGGAATGCCTACATCGTATGTGGTATCTATTGCCATACCAGACAGCTGGTCTGCTGACGAGTTACAAGAGATTTATCACGGAATGGATGATCTGGCTAAAGTATTTAACATGGATCTTATTGGTGGTGACACTGTATCAGGTGAGCAGTTAGTCCTTTCAATTACGGTACTAGGGACTGTTTTAAAAGGAAAGGCTAGGTATCGCAGTGATGCACAGGAACATGATATAATCTTTGTAACTGGCACACTTGGTGATGCTGCTTGTGGTTTACATATATTATTGAATGCTTCTCAAACTGATCGGGAAAAGTATCGATATTTTATTGATCGCCATCGAATGCCAATGCCAAGGGTTTCTTTTATTAATCAGTGTGAAGCTATTAAGAGATTGTCTTTAAATGATATAAGCGATGGCATTGCAAATGAAGCAAATGAAATAGCGGTAGCTTCAGATAAAACACTACTCATTGAATATAATAAAGTACCAAGTCATCCACAACTATCTAATTTTTCCTCCGAACAACAATTCAATTGGATGTTATCTGGTGGAGAAGATTTTGAATTGATTGGAACTGTTTCAGAAAAAGACTGGGAGCAACTTGAGACGATAGCAATGAAAACAAATACCAAAATTTCAGCGATTGGAACTGTACGAAATGATTTGAAAAAGAATGGTACAGTATGGTTACAACATAATCATGAATCAAATAGATTAAAAAAATCGGGTTATACACATCTAAGAAGGTGAAATAATGAATCAATATATCTTCGAAACAAAAACAGAAGAAGAAACAAGACGTTTAGCAAATAAATTAGCTTTACTTCTACACCCTGGAGATGTACTCACACTAGAAGGCGATTTAGGTGCAGGAAAAACAACTTTCACAAAAGGTTTAGGTGTAGGCCTTGGTGTAAGGAGAACAATTAATAGTCCGACCTTCACGATTGTAAAAGAATATATGGGGGAAATCCCGTTATACCATATGGATGTTTATCGGCTGGAGAATAGTGAAGAAGACATTGGTTTTGATGAATATTTCAACGATGAGGCTATTACCGTTGTAGAATGGGCGCACTTTATAGAAGAATTTCTACCAGAAGACCGATTAGAGATTCAAATAAAAAGAATCGATGAACATACAAGGAAAATAATTTTCCATCCAATTGGTGGTCACTTTGATTCAGTATGTAAGGAGCTATATTCATGAATGTGTTAGCAATTGATACTTCTAATCAAGTATTAGGAGTCGCAATAAGTAAAGATGGGGAAGTGAAAACGGAATACACTGCGAACATTAAGCGTAATTACTCGGTTGGTTTAATGCCAGCAATAGATCATGTGATGCAAGAATCTCAGACAACTCCAGATCAATTAGACCGGATTGTCGTTGCGAAAGGTCCAGGTTCATATACTGGTGTTCGTATTGGGCTAGCTACAGCAAAAACAATGGCTTGGACACTAAACATTCCGATTGTGGCTATATCCAGTTTAGAATTATTGGCGCATAATGTACGCCAGCAAAATGTGCTCATCTCACCTTTTTTTGATGCACGTAGAGGATTAGTATATACAGGGTTATATGAAAGCAATTATGATCGGATTCATGTAAAGAAGGAAGATCAGAATATTTTAATGGAGCAATGGCTAGATGAATTACAAAGCTATCAAAAAACTGTTATCTTCTTAAGCCAGGATATCAAGCAACACCAAGGCTTGATTAGAAAAAAATTAGCAAAGTCCGCCATTTTCCCTCCTGCTATTGATCATCTTCCTCGCCCTGGTCAATTAGCTTTATTAGGTACACAGCGTAACGAAGACAATCTCCATGAGTTAACACCTAACTACATTCGTTTAGTTGAAGCAGAAGCAAATTGGTTAAAGGAACAAGAAAAAAATGGCTAAGATTCAATTTCGTAAAATGAAAGAATCAGATATAGAAGCGGTCAAAGGGATAGACGAACGCTCCTTTCCGATCCCATGGCCCGATGACATTTATGAAGAAGAACTAAATAAGAATCAATATGCACAATATTTTGTAGCCACCTTAAATGAAAAAGTGGTAGGCTTTTGTGGTTCATGGATGGTGTTAGATGAAGCACAAATAACAAATATTGCAATTGATCCAGCTCATAGAGGAAGGGGATATGGACAAGGATTATTTCAGTACTTAATTAATTATGCAGTTGCCCATGGCATTCGCCATTTATCTTTGGAAGTGCGTGTTTCCAATATAACTGCACAAAGAATGTATAAAAAGTTCGGGATGAAGCCAGGTGGAATCAGAAAAAATTATTACAGCGATAATCAAGAAGATGCTTTAGTATTGTGGGTGAATTTATGAGTGAATATATTTTAGGTATTGAGACGAGTTGTGACGAAACAGCTGCAGCAATTATAAAAGATGGTCGAGAAATTGTGTCGAATGTTGTAGCATCTCAAATTGAGAGCCATAAACGTTTTGGTGGAGTGGTTCCAGAAATAGCGTCTAGGCATCATGTCGAACAGATCACAATCGTGTTAGAAGAAACATTTGCAAAAGCAGGTTTAACCATGAAGGATATCTCTGCTGTTACTGTAACGGAGGGACCAGGTTTAGTCGGTGCACTATTGGTAGGTGTCAATGCAGCGAAAGGCTTAGCATATGCCCATCAAAAACCATTAGTCGGTGTTCATCATATAGCAGGACACATTTATGCTAACCGGTTGGAAAAGGAATTCGAATTTCCACTATTATCCCTAGTCGTTTCTGGCGGACATACCGAATTGATTTTGATGAAAGAACATGGTGACTTTGAAATTATTGGGGAAACAAGAGATGATGCTGCTGGTGAAGCGTATGATAAAGTGGCGAGAACATTGGAATTACCTTATCCTGGTGGTCCCAAAATAGATCAGTTAGCACATAAAGGTGAAACTAATATTGACTTCCCACGTGCATGGTTAGAAGAGAATTCATATGATTTCAGTTTTAGTGGTTTGAAGTCAGCAGTAATAAATACATTACACAACGCGAAACAAAAAGGTGAAACATTAAAACAAGAAGATGTAGCGGCAAGTTTTCAGGCAAGTGTTGTGGAAGTGTTAACGGAAAAAACCTTTCATGCTGCAAAACAATATGGTGTCAAACAAGTTGTTGTAGCAGGCGGTGTGGCAGCTAATAAAGGGTTACGAACAGCTATGCAGGCTAAGTTTCAGCAAGAAGACACAGTCGAATTACAATTTCCCACATTATCACTTTGCACAGATAATGCAGCGATGATTGCAGCAGCAGGATCTATTGCTTTCAAGCAAGGTCACCGTGCGCAATGGGATTTAAATGCAAACCCAAGCTTAAGCCTAGAAAGATACGCAAGAAGATCACGCTAGAACGCTAACACGTTCTAGCGTTTTTTCATGGTCTAGGATATTATAAAATTTGATCCTGTGGATAAAGGTGAGCGTGATGAGCCACGTCCAGCTTCAGCGCCCAGAAACTAGGCGACTTCACGAATCGCCCTACGATAAGTCATCATCGGCTCGCAAGCCTCACCGTGATTCCTTTATCTCAGTAGATTCTGAAGTCGCTACGTTTCTAATCGGGCGCTTGCGCTTTTGTTCTTCATGTAATTCCAGAAGGAGCGAAAGTAATCACTAATAATCCATAGTATTTTTTATCCACAATAAAATCTCTCTAAATGTGGACTGTTATATAAACCTTATGATATCAAGCTTTAATAATGATGGAAAACTGTGGATAAAATGGTGTGTGATTGTGGATAATGTGGACAAACATCTTAATAACTGATTTGCTAGTACTGAATAAGTGGATAAAGGTGTGTATAAATGAGGATAAGTAAAATAAAAAAGGGCATTATGCCTACTGTGCAAAATACCCTTTATGACTATTCGTGTAAACTTTCCCACTCTTCCATTAATATTTCCATTTGTGCCTTTAAGGAATCGTTTTTATTGGTCAGCTCCAATGCTTTTTCATGATCTTGGAAAACATCAGGATCACACAACATTCGATCCATTTCTTCCATTTCTAACTCAAGCTGTTCAATCTCATCTTCAATTTCCTTAATTCGACGCTCTTTTTTACGCTTTTCTTTTTTTTGCTGCTTTTCTTTTTCATAATTGGATTTTGTGTTATCCGTCGTCTCCTCTACGGTTTTCTTTTCTGCCTTTTTAAGTTCAGCCAGTTCCCGTTCCTCTTGTTTTTTATCTACATAGTAATCATAATCACCTAAGTAGAGGGTGGTTTTGTCAGACTGCATTTCCAGGACATGTGTGGCTAACTTATTAATAAAATAACGGTCGTGAGAGACGAACAAAATTGATCCCGGATAATCGATTAGTGCTGCTTCCAACACTTCTTTACTATCTAAATCCAAATGGTTGGTCGGCTCATCAAGTAGTAAGAAGTTTGCTTTTTCCATCATTAATTTGGCTAAGGCTAGTCTTGCTTTTTCTCCACCACTTAATGCCGATACGTTACGTAACACATCATCTCCGGTGAAAAGGAAGTTACCTAGAATGGTACGAATGTCTTTTTCATTCATACCCGGGTAATCATCCCAAAGTTCATTTAGAACCGTTTTCTTTGTATTTAATTGTGTTTGCTCCTGATCATAATAGCCAATCTGTACATTCGTTCCAAGTTGAATCTCCCCTGAAGCAGGATCTAACTGTCCGATGATCGTCTTTAATAAAGTCGACTTACCGACACCATTCGGTCCGACCAATGCAATACTATCCCCTCGTTCAATATGCAAATTAAGATTAGAAAAAATGAATGGGTCTGCCGATTGATAGTGGAATGCCAAGTCGTTAATTTTTAAAACATCATTCCCACTTCTCCGTTCAATGGAAAACGAGAACTTAGCAGAGCTCTCTTCGCCTGCTGGTCTGTCCATCACTTCCATTTTTTCTAGTTGTTTTCGTCTGCTTTGGGCCCGTTTTGTAGTAGATGCACGTACGATGTTCTTCTGGATGAATTCTTCCATCCTTTTAATTTCACTTTGTTGTTTCTCATAAAGCTTGAGATCACGGTCATAATTAGCAGCTTTTTGTTGTAAGTATTTACTATAGTTTCCGTGATATTTACTAGAGTGATGACGAGAGATTTCATAGACGATATTCACTGTTTTATCTAAGAAATAGCGGTCGTGAGATACGATAACGACAGCACCTTGATAACTGTTTAAATATCCTTCCAACCACGTTAACGTCTGTATATCCAAATGGTTGGTTGGTTCATCTAAAATGAGAATGTCTGGTTTTGTTAATAATAGTTTCCCTAAAGCTAATCTTGTTTTTTGTCCACCACTTAGCGTAGCGATCGAAGTTGTCCACATGCTTTCTGGAAAATCCAGACCATTTAACACGGCTTTAATGTCTGCTTCATATTGATAACCACCAGCAAGCTTGAAATCTTCCTGTTTTTGGTCATAACTGGCAAGAAGTTGCTCGTAGCGTTCCCTATCTGCAAGTAAGTCAGGCTCCCCCATTTGCTGTTCCATCCGTCGTAATGCTTTTTCTTCCTTTTGAAAATGTTCAAATATCTTGAGCATCTCATCCCAAATGGTTTCATTGGAATCTAAGCCAGAATGTTGAGCAAGATAACCTAAAGAAACCTCTTTCGGTTTATGAATTTCCCCTTCATCATAACCGAGTTGATTGGAAATAATATTTAAAAGTGTGGATTTACCAGCACCATTACGTCCAACAATAGCGATACGATCGTTCTTTTTTATCTCTAGTTTTATATTAGATAAGATCAGTTCTGCACCGAATCTTTTGGTTAAATTGTTTACTTGTAAATAAATCATCTGTTTTCACCTCTAATATATTAAGTGTATCGGAAAGCAGATACCACTGCAAGCACAGTTGGTTTTGGGTTAAGTGAATTATTTCACGACATTTACTAGCTTTTCTGTTAGAATAAAAAGTAAGTAAAAACATTCACAAATCCAACCGATCAATAGTAAGGGGAATGAATGATGATGAATCAAAATAAAATACCACAAGCGACAGCAAAACGTTTACCATTATATTATCGATTTTTAAATAATCTTCACATTCAAGGAAAATCCCGTGTATCTTCAAAAGAATTAAGTGATGCGATTAAAGTCGATTCTGCTACAATCAGACGTGATTTTTCCTATTTTGGTGCCTTAGGAAAAAAGGGATATGGCTATAATGTCGAATACTTGCTAGGCTTTTTCCGTAAGACATTGGATCAAGATGAAAATACGCCAGTTGCTCTAATAGGTGTTGGTAATTTAGGAACCGCTTTTTTAAATTATAATTTCACCAAAAATAATAATACAAAAATTGAAGTAGCTTTTGATGCAGACAAAGGTAAGGTAGGAAAAACGATTGGGAATATACAAATTCACCACATTGAGGATTTAGAAAATAATCTTGAAAATATTTCCGTTGCGATTTTGACTGTACCTGTATCCGAAGCGCAAAACATTACCGATCGTCTAGTAAAAGCGGGAATAAGCGGTATTTTGAACTTCACCCCGGCAAGAATTACCGTTCCGGAAAATGTACGCGTTCATCATATCGACTTAGCAGTAGAATTACAATCACTTGCCTATTTTATGAAGCATTATCCGTTAGAGAATGAAGGAGAAGAGTAAAAAGGAGAGAATAATCTTTCCTAATCGCGTATAAAAACTTATTCCATTACGAAATCATTCAAAACGGAGCTTGCCGCTTTAACCAGAAAAAAAGACTCGAGCTAAAAGCTCGAGTCTATTCTTTCTTATTCTCATTTGCTTTTTTAATGCGGAAGTGTAAATTTATTAATCTTACTGCAACTACAAAATCAATTGTTGCAAAGGTAGCTAATGCAATGGTAATAAAATTTAATACAGTCTCATCTGCCGATTGGATTGCGATATAGGTAAATAATGCGCCTAATGCAATGTAAAAAATGGCAGAACGTAAGGGTGAAATACGCATAATACTATTATCCTCCAATAAGAATCATCATTAATTGTTCCATTTGCTCCAATTGTCGTTCAAGTTCTTCTGGATCCACCGATAACTGTGCAATCACAGCGAAAGTATTAATTGACATGTGCGCAATAATGGGAACAATAATACGTTTTGTCTCTACATATAAGAAAGAAAATACCATTCCTACTGCTGTGTAAGTTAAAATGTGTTCGAAATCCATATGAACAGCTGCAAAAATCACACCAGATAACAGTGCGGCCAAAAAGAAATTCATTCTTTTATAAAGTGACCCAAAAATAGCTTTTCGAAACACGAGTTCTTCTAAAATAGGTCCGAACACGGAAATAATTACGATAAAAATTGGTGCTTGTCGTGCAACATTCATTAAGTCCATCGTATTTTCAGAACCAGGCTGTATGCCAAATACAAATGTTTCAATAGCAATCGCGACATATTGTGAAATCATGACTAAAATAAAACCAAGAAATGACCACAATATAATTGTCCAGACTTTTTTCTCCCTTGCTTGAAAGAAATCCTGCATTTCATCACGTAATACAATCAGAGAAATAACGAGTGCCACTGCGAAACTCATGACTGACCATGCGACGGAGAAAGTATCTCGATCTTCAATATATGGCAGAAACGGCAATGCTAATATACTGGAAAGCTGCATTGCAACATACGTTATGATCAAATAAATATATTTTCTTGGCAAAGTATAACGACTCCCTTAAACTCTTTTTAATGTCATGATACGTATTTTAACATAAATTTAGAATAAAATTGAAATACTTCGTCTACACATAGAATTATGTGAGTATTTTTCCGTGAAGTGAGACTCCCATAAGTGGAGGGGCTTACTCCAATTTATGGTTAGCGAAACTTATCAGGAAGTTAGCGTCCGTAATAAAATTTTTTTAGGAAAACGCTAGTAAAATACTTGCAAAAAAATATAGATTTCATTATTATAATAATTGTGTTAGCACTCCTCTTGATTGAGTGCTAATAATCAATAAAATAATGAATGAGAAAACCAAGGAGGTAAAAAAAGATGCTTAAACCATTAGGTGATCGTGTCGTTATTGAGCTTGTAGCACAAGAAGAAAAAACAGCGAGTGGAATTGTTCTTCCAGATTCTGCGAAGGAAAAACCACAAGAAGGAAAGGTTGTAGCTGTTGGTTCTGGTCGTGTAACAGACAATGGTGAGAAAGTGGCACTTGAAGTTGAAGAAGGAAACACTATTATTTTCTCTAAATTTGCTGGTACAGAAGTGAAATATGAAGGTAAAGAATACTTAATTCTTCGTGAGAGTGACATTTTAGCAGTAGTAAGCTAAGTAAAATAACGAAGAGCTTTAACGATAAATAGCATAACATTTTTCCAAATTTTAAGGAGGTTTTTTCAAAATGGCTAAAGAATTAAAATTTAGTGAAGACGCACGTCGCGCAATGCTTCGCGGAGTAGATACGCTTGCAAATGCAGTGAAAGTAACTTTAGGGCCAAAAGGTCGTAACGTTGTATTAGATAAAAAATATGGTTCACCACTAATCACAAATGATGGTGTAACCATTGCAAAAGAAATCGAATTAGAAGATAAATTCGAAAACATGGGTGCACAGCTAGTATCAGAGGTTGCTTCTCAAACAAATGATGTAGCTGGTGATGGTACAACAACTGCAACAGTATTAGCACAAGCAATGATTCAAGAAGGTTTGAAAAACGTTGCATCTGGTGCTAACCCAGTAGGTGTACGTCGAGGAATTGAAAATGCTGTTGAAATTGCGACTGAAGAACTTCGAAAAGTATCTAAGCCTATTGAAAGTAAAGAATCTATTGCACAAGTTGCTTCTATCTCTTCTGGTGATAACGAGGTAGGACAATTAATTGCAGAAGCAATGGAACGTGTAGGTAACGATGGTGTTATCACTATCGAAGAATCTAAAGGATTTAACACTGAGCTTGAAGTGGTAGAAGGTATGCAATTCGATCGTGGATACGCTTCTCCATACATGGTAACAGATCAAGACAAAATGGAAGCAGATCTTGAAGATCCTTACATTTTAATTACAGATAAGAAAATTAATAATATTCAAGAAGTATTACCTGTACTAGAGCAAGTAGTACAACAAGGTAAACCACTATTATTAATCGCTGAAGATGTAGAAGGCGAAGCGCTTGCTACATTAGTTGTAAATAAACTTCGTGGTACATTCAACGCAGTAGCTGTAAAAGCTCCTGGATTCGGTGACCGTCGTAAAGCAATGCTTGAAGATATTGCTGTATTAACTGGCGCTGAAGTAATTACAGAAGACCTTGGTTTAGAGCTTAAAAACACAACTATTGAGCAATTAGGTCGCGCTTCTAAAGTAGTGGTTACTAAAGAAAATACTACAATCGTAGAAGGATCTGGTGATCCAGAACAAATTTCTTCTCGTGTAGCACAAATTCGTGCACAAGTAGAAGAAACTACTTCTGAATTTGACAAGGAAAAATTACAAGAACGTCTTGCGAAGCTTGCTGGTGGTGTAGCAGTAGTTAAAGTTGGTGCTGCAACAGAAACAGAATTAAAAGAACGTAAGCTACGTATTGAGGATGCATTGAACTCAACTCGTGCAGCGGTTCAAGAAGGAATCGTTTCTGGTGGTGGTACTGCACTACTTAACGTTTACAAGCAAGTTTCTGAACTTAACCTTGAAGGTGACGAAGCGACTGGTGTTAACATCGTTCTTCGTGCACTTGAAGAGCCAGTTCGTCAAATCGCAGCAAACTCAGGACTTGAAGGTTCTATTATTGTAGAACGTCTAAAAGGTGAAAAAGTTGGAATTGGCTTCAACGCAGCAACTGGTGAGTGGGTAAACATGATCGATGCTGGTATCGTAGACCCAACAAAAGTTACTCGTTCCGCGCTTCAAAACGCTGCATCTGTAGCGGCTATGTTCCTAACGACTGAAGCTGTAGTAGCTGACTTACCAGAA
The DNA here is from genome assembly GCF_009650095.1 of Gracilibacillus salitolerans. Classification (GTDB taxonomy): domain Bacteria; phylum Bacillota; class Bacilli; order Bacillales; family Amphibacillaceae; genus Gracilibacillus; species Gracilibacillus salitolerans. Next base: position 668,154 of record NZ_CP045915.1, read on the forward strand.
GAAGACGCTGGTGGTGCCCCTGACATGAGTGGAATGGGTGGCATGGGCGGAATGGGCGGCATGATGTGATAGCTGCTTAGCCCCTTGATATATAAGTTTTTTTAAGTGTTTTGATAACAAAATGCTAACATTTTGCAAAATATAGTGCTTAATTTTAGATGCTTCTCATAAGTTGACAAAACTTTTGGGAAGCTTCTTTTTTCATTTCATGTGTTACATATAGATATACATTCTTCGTAATTTGATTATCGGTATGACCGTACCGTTCCGTAAATGTATTAGAAGTCGAGAAAAATAGCTCAAATCAAACATTTAACTATTAGATTTGTTTGATGGATGCTGATGGGAATATATCTTCCCGAAACTTTAAAGGATTAATGAATAAGAATAAGCCTAGAAGTATTCATCTAGGCTCTATTTTATTACGTACAAAAGGGATTGCTCAATTTCTTAATGAAGTAACAAAGTAGGAATGGTAAACAAAAAAGAAAAAAATACATTTGGAATTAACAATGAACACTATTTAGTTGAATCTTTGACAGTCTAGGTGAATAGCATATAGGCAGGAGGGGGGGATACATGTTATATGTTGTAAAGTCGGGTGACACACTAGCGGGTATTGCCGCGAGGTTGGGTACAACCGTTGGAGGTATATTGGAGGCAAATGTGATATGTAATCCAAACCTTATTTTTCCTGGTCAACCGCTTATTATGCCGGATCTAGGAATCGATTTGCCTAAATCAGGAGTATATCCCTACTATGTTATTCTCTATGGAGATACATTAGGTTGCCTTGCGAATCAGTTTTCACAAAGTATTGTGTCACTTGCTGCAGCCAACCAAATTAGAGATCCAAACCAAATATTTGCAGGCAGTGAACTATTAGTCCGATTCGAGCAACCTGATCCAGCTGTTTAACGAATGGAATCGGATTGGTGGTGTGCCATGTGAGGAGATATCTTCTCTCCAACCACATGGAATCTATTATCTTGGAACATTTCTATGGGAGGCACTAGGTGAGAGGGCGGTTCCTAATCTGTTACCTTTAGTAAGGCATTCATGTGATGCGGAACGTTTCTACACTGTATTGAGCTTAGGAAGAATCGGAACAGGAGTCGGGACCCGATTGGCTCTGCAAGAAGAAGCCCTAAATGATCAAGCTCTATTCATTGTCGAACTCGCTCGATTTGCATTGCAGCGTTTTTAGTTAATTCCCTTTTGGTCAAAGTCTATCCATATTATTACTGCAGATACAGTTTTATTCAATCAACCAAACTTTGCTTCATCTAGCATAACAATACCTAAAGGAATTCCGGTCATAGTATTAAGAGGGAATGTTCCGAGTCCTACTGGGGAAGAAGGTCCACGGGGAGATGTACAAATTTATGACCTCATTCAAATTTCCGGAACTGGCCAAACGGGATATATGCCTCGGGTCGGGTTTAATGAAATAGTAATGGTGTAACGGTTTCCTTATATATGTAAATAAAGTGGAAAGACTGTAGTTATCCCGGTGCAACCGTCTTTAAGACTCCCACCTCAAAACATGAAGTAAAACAAAGATGTTTAGGTGGGAGATAACGAACGCTAACAGCCCGATTGGTTCAACTAACAATCAGTGGAGGATGAATAACCCCCCACTAATTGAAGTTTCACTTTATTTCTGGTTATTTCAGTTGATAGGTTTCATCGAAAAAGCAGTCTCATTTTATATCGAATTTATTATTGAGTAGATAAATTAATTTAATGGAGGGTTAAGTGATGCAACTTTTTTACAAAGTCCTTCCCGGTGATTCGCTGTATCTGATTGCGAAGCGATGGGAGCTTCCGGTTGAGTCTCTTATTGCCGCAAACAATCTTGGTCCCCCTTATATGATTTATGTAGGGCAACAGCTTGCTGTTCCCCCTGGTGTTGATGTTATACGTGTAAGACCTGGAGATACGGTTTTTAAAATTGCTCAATATTACGGTGTTCCTCTGGCTGTTATTTTCGAAGCAAATAGGCTTCTTCCTCCTTATGTGATCCATGTCGGGCAGCTGTTAAAAGTTCCTCCTGGTGTTCCTTACTATGTTGTTCAACCTGGTGACACGCTTTTTCAAATCGCAAGACGCTATAACGTAATGACAGGGGGACACAGCAATTTTGAGCTAATTAGGCAGGTGAATAGGCTTCCTTCCTATGATCTGTTTCCGGGGATGAGGCTTATCATTCCTTATGCTCCTCCTGGGGACCAAGGATTGATTGCCTATACATCCAATCGTGGGGGAGATTATGATATATGGTTATATAACCCTAGTAATGGTGTGAATGTACAACTTACAACAGGCTTAGGGGAATCATTTTCGGTTCCTTATTGGTCACCAGACAGTAGCAGAATCGCTTTTGTCGGGAAAGATGGCATTCTCTATGTCGTTCAAGTAGCTGAAGGTGCAGTTGCCCGTATTGATCAGTTCGAAGATGGGTTAGGGGGTTATATACATTGGTCACCTGATAGTAAAAAAATCGTGTATCCGAAGCAAGATGACATTATTTTGTACAATGTTATTACACATAAAGCTGAAAGAATAAACCAGCCAAGTGCAACCGATGTCCATTGGTTTCCGAGCGGTGTTGAACTGCTGTTTCAAGCCCCAGATGCATCAGGAATCAGTCAGCTTTTCCGGATTCGGACGGATGGAACAGGTAAGCGACAAATTACCGAAAATACAGCGGGAGCACTTAATCATGTTCGACTTTCTCCGAATGGATCGTATGCATTTTATACAACTCCTGGTGTAAGTATCTCGATTATTTTTACTATAGAAATTTCAACTGGTAACGTATTTGAAGTGAGCGGAGGACCGCTTGGGAAGAATTACTTTCCGGTATGGTCTCCTGATTCATCGACAATTGCTTATAGTGCGACGGCATATGAAGACATCGGATATTTTTCACTGATCAGAACAACGGGAAGACAAGGAGAAAACGATCGAACAAGGGCAATCTCGGATTGCTTTGCCACTCCTGTTACATGGTCACCAGATGGCAGAAAAATTGCCTATCTTTCGGGATGTAACTACGAGGGAGCAGCGAGTGAAATGTGGGTAATGGATGTAAACCATCCTGTTCCGATTCGATTAATTGAAGGAGTATTGATTACGGCTTTGCAATGGTCGTCTATGGCAGTTTCTCCGTTGAAAAAGACCTACACCAATATGACCTATAACGTCAGGTTTCAATATCCTTCACATTGGCAAAGAGTAACTGACGAAAGATACGAAGGCCCGGATGGTTTCTTCCAGATTGCAGCGATTTTTTCAGATGAAACAATTAATACTGTGTGCCAGAATGAAGCATTCCACCAACTCTTACCATACGGTACAGAACCACGCATTTTTAACACACAAATTGAAAAACAAGAAGCATGCTTGATTTTCCCTTCTGAAGACCAACCTTTTGAAATGCGCGGTCAAGCTGCTTTAATCGTTCAGTACCCTACACCGATTCAAATTGATGGAAAAACTTACAATTACTTTATATTATGGGCAGACCAGAACCATATATCTGAAATAAGCACGACTCTTACTTTTTTGTTGTAGGGATAAAGGGACAGGTACTTTCTCCCTGATGCTTTCTTTGTGATAGTTTTGAAGAAATTAAGGAAATAGTTTTTTGCATTTAGCAGGGATCTAGTTCTTTGTATGTCTTCATATCTTAAAATTCCTTCCCTCTACAAATGTAACTCATAGTTGTGGTCAGCTTTAGATAACCTCCCCTACATCATTTTATCTGCAATGCTAACATTTTGCTAACGCAATCGAGTGAAAAACGGTAAAACTCCGTTAAAGATGTTACAGTAAGAATTTAGACAATCTTTGATATATCGCACTTTTAGCACACAGAATGAAAGATATTACACACTCTCACCTTAGGGGCGGCATGATGTAATATAGGTTATAAAACCTTGTTACATCAATGTTAACAAGCAAATATATCATTGCTTGTGCTCATGTTTTAGCTCATGTTTTGAAAGAATTTTAACTGAGAGGACTTCCATTAAGTGTAAAACTTAATGGAAGTCCTTTTTTTTGTGTTTTTAGTAACGAGTAATTATTAAAAGCTGTAATTGTGTGTATTTGTCATTTAATCTTTGTGTGTTTTGGCGGTATATTATAATAGATGAGGAATAATTCCGATTCCGTCATTGTTAAAGTTTTTATTCAACAAACGGTACAGATTGTGGAGTAACTCTTATATTGCGTAGTAGACGTATACTGTGCAGTAAAGTTCTTCATTTTTAATGGACTTTTTGTAAGAATGTACTTAAGCTAACTGAACAGGTAAGTTCAATAAAAAATGATTTCCTGTAAGTCGAAATAGGAGGAATTATAGATCTATTGACGTTTTTTACTGTGTTTTTAATCCCTTTTTCTTGTGTCCAAATCAGCATGAGTATTCATCGAACACAAATACATAAAACACCAGAAATTGCCTAAACTAACCAAGAATAATACTTGATTGTTTTCATATGGGGAGGTGAGTGTTCCTTGCGGAATTTCATAAAACAAAAAAACAATTCAATACATAATTTGTTTAAAGAGGTTTCTAAATCTGATGATTTTTACCAATTTTCCACTAAAAACCTCAATGAGTCACCCATATATTTTTCCTATTATAAGAGCCTTATTGATGAAAAAAAAATTCATCATCATCTCCTTCCATATATTCAATCTACAGAGGAGGTATTTACAGAACTTACGGATGTAATGAATACCATACCTATAGAAGATCGAGAAATCACTTCCGATGCTAAAGTATTCATAAACAAACTGACAAAAGGCTACATTTTTATTCATTTAACGAAAACTCCTGAGAATGGTATTTTGGTTAATCTTTCGAATGGAACGAAGGGTTATAGAGATTTTAATGATGCTGAAAATGAATATAGTGTAATCGGACCAAATGTGGGCTTTGTCGAAGATCTTGATACAAACCTCAGCCTATTAAGAAGGCAAATTACATCCGACGATCTTGTTTTTAAAGAATTTACTAAAGGATCTCTTTCAAATACTCGGGTTATGATTGGATATATTGATGGAATTGCAAATCCACAGCACATTCAAACAATGAAACAACGTATTGAGGATTTAGATATGGATGTTATATTCGATAGTTCAGTTCTAGATCAGATTATTTCTGATAACTCAAATACACCTTTTCCGCTATTTATGTCTACAGAACGTTTAGATCGTACAAAGTTTATGCTTTTAAGTGGACAAGTAATCGTTATTAGTGACGGTTCACCTTATGTTATCGCAGGACCTACCAGTATATTTAACTTTTTTATATCACCAGAGGATTATTACTCACCGTGGCCAGTAGGGTCTTTCTTTCGATTAATACGATTTATAGGTGTCCTTTTTTCAATTTTTGCAACATCATTATATGTCGCAGTATTAACACACCATTATGCAATCATTCCGGAAGATCTGTTAACTCCGTTAATCATGTCAAGGGCAAATGTCCCGTTTCCTCCTTTACTGGAAGCTTTATTTTTAGAAATTACAATAGAACTCTTGAGAGAAGCAGGAGCCAGACTTCCGACAAAAGTAGGCCAAACTCTGGGAATTGTTGGAGGTATTGTAATTGGGCAAGCTGCTGTTCAAGCTGCACTTACAAGTAACATTTTATTAATCATCGTAGCTCTTTCAGCACTTGCTTCTTTTACTACTCCTACTTTCAAGATGTCTAATACGATTCGGATATTAAGATTCCCACTTATTCTCTTAGCTGCAATATGGGGAGGTTTTGGGGTAACCCTGGGTCTTACTTTTATCCTGTGCCATCTAATAAGGTTAAAATCTCTTGGCACACCCTATTTGGCACCTCTATACCCATTCAGGTACAGAGATCTAAACGATAGTTTTATTCGGTCTTCTTTAAGTGTCACGACTAAACGGTATACCTTCTTTAGACCTCTAAAGTTGCATAGGTACAATGTCAAAAAGCATAAAGATATCGAGGATGACTATAATAACGAATAACTTATTTCTTTTTCAAGAGGTTGTGGGCCATGATGAAATTTTTAAAAATCCTATGTGTCCTGTTGTTAATAGTAGGATGCTCTAGGAATAAAATAGTCGAGGATATAAAAATAATTGAATCATTAGGCTATGATCTTGAAGATGATAAAATAAAAGGGAGCGCCTCTTTCCATGTTCATTATGAAAAACCAGCAGAGGCACCAGTAAAGCTTCTTACAGCAAAATCCGAAACTGTAAATGGAATATTTACGACGTTTACGCAACAAGTACCACACCCTGTTGCAATTGGAAAAACAAGAACAATATTAATGGGAGAACCTTTTGCAAAAGAAGGCATTAAAGATTTAATGGGTACTCTTGTCAGAGACCCAATGATGGAAAACATTGCAACAGTGGTAATATCAAAGCAGGATGCTGCTGAAGTTCTTAATCTTGCTATGAGATATCCACCCTATTATCTCTCTGATGTAATTGAACAAAATATAAAATACGGGAATACGCCGCGAACGAACATTCATACAGCATTAAATCAATATTTTGGTACTGGACAAGATGTTTACTTGCCGGTCTTAACCATTTATGAATCTGAAAAGATAATGGTTGATGGTTTAGGAATTTTTAAAGGTGACAAATTGGTGATGCACCTTCAAGATAGAGAAGCGTTCCTCTTTAAGATCATTAAAGACAAAAATATGAGTGGTACTTATGAATTCATCAGCGAACAGAAAGAGAAAATCTTTCTAAAAATTATGTATGGAAAACGAAAAGTCTCCATTAAAAATACTCATCAAAAGCCACAGGTGAAAATTAAACTTGATTTGTTTGCTCATATTGAAGATTACCCAAGCTCTCTTGATCTTTCTAAAAAGAAAGATGTAGATAAATTATCTACAAAGATCGAAAAAGAATTAAGCACAAAAATTGAAAAGTTATTGGAAGAGTTTAAAGAGGAACAGGTAGATCCTGTGGGATTTGGAGATTTAGTTAGAAGTGAAAAACGAGATTGGACGCAAGATAGCTTTAATGATCAATACCCAAATTTAGAATTTGAAATTGAAACGAAGATGAACTTTTTACCGACGGGAGTGGATGGATAGTGGAGCAAAAAATTAACCAAAACTATTTAGTATCTACTTTTTTTGTTTTCTTTTTGATTCACTCCTCTCAAACAGGAATTGGTCTTCTGAGCTTTCAGAATACGATTATTGAAAATGCTGGACATGATTCATGGATCTCAGTTATTATCACTGGTCTAAGCCTTCATATTATATTATGGATGATACTAAAAATGGTTAGTAACCCTACCAAAGACTTGTTAAAAATCCATCAAATTTCGTTTGGTGAAAAAATCGGGAATTTTTTATCGGTTATTGTAATTGGATACTTTTTACTTTTGGCTCTTACCGTTTTTCGTACTTATATAGAAGCTATACAGGTATGGGTATTCCCAATGATCAAAACTTGGGAGCTTAGCCTAGGGTTAGCATGTCTAATCATTTATATCATTACCGGAGGATTCCGAACATTGACGGGAATAAGCTTCCTAGGAGTGGTTCTACCTTCTATTCTTCTGTTAACGTTATATTTTCCTTTACAATATGCTAATTTTAGAAACCTAATGCCGGTTTTTAACCATTCAATTCTGGAAATAGCTCAATCCTCTAAAGCATCTTCCCTTATATTTATTGGGTTTGAGTCCTTGTTGATTTACTTCCCATTTATTAAGCACCCTTCTAAATCTGCAAAATGGGCACATGGAGCATTAGCATTTACAACTTTCATATATCTATTAGTTACATTAATAACCTTCGTTTATTTTAGCCAAGGTCAACTTAAGCATACATTATGGCCGACATTAGCCATGATTAAGATTGTTGAATTTACTTTTATCATGCGAATTGAATTTATTTTTATCTTTACTTGGCTTTTGGTTATACTTCCAACCGTCTGTATTCCAATCTGGTGTTGTACGAGGATCTTAAAGAAAATAACGAAAATTAAACCAAGGAAATCATTATATACGATTATGCTATTCATATTACTTTGTAGCATCTTTATTGATGACCATCTGAAAGTAGATGCACTAAGGAAATTCACCTCAGAGGTAGGTTTCTATTTTATATATAGCTACATTCCACTCTTATTTGCCATTTATTCCCTACGTAAAAGCAAATTTAAAAGCTCTGAGTATTAAGTTCAATGAAAACCTAGAAAATAGCTACTTTGAAGAATCTGGTGTTTAAGTAATTCAAAAGTTTTTCTATGTTCATTTTTCGACTTTAGTTATCTTACTGCTATTTATGCAGTTAGTACTAATTGGAGCAATGTTTCTAGTAAGCGGAATTCAATATGACCCAGTACCAAACATGGTAAGTTCTCCATTAAAATAATATTGAAAGAAAGAATATTCATGCCATACGTAAATATTAAAATGACAATAGAAGATGCTACTCCCCAAAAAAACGTGAGCTTATAAAATGCACAACACAATTACTTGTCTATGTCTTATGGAAAAATCCAAACACAACTGTAGAAATGATTGATAAAGTTGATACTGGTAATTTTTCCCTGCTTTTCTTCAACTAAACTGATTCTATACTCAATAAAAAAGTCCTACTCCTTCTTGAAGGAAAGCCCCCGTTTGTTGAACAAATATCTTGATTGTTTCAGACAGTTCTTTATATTGATTTGATTGTATTTCTTTTCGACTTTTTGAAGGAAGTTCGTTTTAGATATTAACTTCAATATTTTTGAATCATTATATTACCAACATCAGTTTGGTCAGATATATAAAATGTTGTTCCTTTTCGAAAGGTTCAATCCTAACACGGAAACTCTATGTGTGTTTAGGAAGAATTACTGATTCATGAATAATCAAGAATTTTATTGACAAACTAAAAAGAATTAGGTCTTGAGGGGGTATAAAATGAACGTAAATGAATTAGGATTCCTTTGGTACTTACAATCAAGTTCAAACATGATCAATTTATTATTAAAATATCTTAGTGAAACTTCTGAGGATACTGATTTAAGAAATATTTTAAATGAAATGTATGAAATCTCTATATATCAAGAACAAGAGGCTACTCAATTATTGTCTGAGGAAGGTTATAAAGATACACCGTTCTTCAGGGAAGATGATATATATAGATCAACAACAAAGCTATTTTCAGACCAATTAATTATAGAAATCTTAAAGCATATAACGAGTAATGGATTGCGACCGCTTGCTGTTCAATATGTTGAATTAACAGATTATAAAGTAAAAAATTTTTATAAAAAACTACTCAATGATGTAATTCAATTAGATTTTTCTTTATTAAAATTACTTAATGATAAAGATTTATTACAAAATAATTCCTTCTCTTACAAAAAAGCAGATGAAAGGGATGGGAAACTATTCAAAGTTGCATCAACTCAGCAACGGCCACTTAATGCGATAGAATTGGCAAATATGTTCAGTTCCCTTCAATGTAACAATGTTGGAGTTGCTCTTTGTATCGGTTTTTCTGAAGTCGTAGAGGATATGGACACAAAGAAATTTATACTAGATGGGAAAAAGTTAGCATTTTATCAATCAGCCACTTTATCTGATATCTATAGAGAAAATGGAATTCCAACTACAACTGGACTAGAGGCTCACGTTAATAAAGTAAAGGAATCACCTTTTTCAGATAAATTAATGGCGAACTTAATAATGTTCCTAAATCCAGTAAGTATAAGCAATCTACAAAATGCAGTGGTATCCAGTTATAAAAAGGATCATATAGATTCTTTAAAGGAACTAATCAAAATGGTTGAAGACTACTCAGAGAAAGGGCTGAAGTTATTAATAAGGAAAAATTGGTTTAATGAACCACCTGTGTCTAATTGGTCACATAAATAGAAACGGTGGCAGGTGCTAATCAAGAAATGGTAATAAGATAGTCTTTTTTCGGGTGCTTATGTTTAAGAAGAACAACTAACAAAAAATTTATCTGCTGCACAGTACAACGATACTATGCAATAGCGCATTTTAATGTAGAAGGAGACTTTTATGCCGAAACATTCAGGTTGAAAAGTAGGAAAAGCAGGAAAAACCTTATCTACATCTAAAGCTAAAAAGCAAAAAAGTCAGGCAGCAAAGACGTTAAATAAGCATAAGAACAAAATGCATTAAAGACTATCAAAAAATTCATATTTAGTATTTGGGCGCAATTCCAAATGGAGTTGTGTTTTTCTTTTGTATTTAAGTTATTTAATGTAAGAATACTTTAAACACATACTCACTCACAATACTAATGTCACAATCCTTCGATTACTTACAAGAAAACGAAAGTTCATATAGAATATAGTTAGTATCAAATAAATAGGAGGAGCTGAGTAAATGAGAGTAGCTCAAGATTTAATAAAGCAGTTGGAAGAACTCTATGAAACTTATGAGCAAGAGGTTAAAGATAAATCAAAAGAAGGTTTATTAACAGATAGTACAGCAAGAACATATCTTCTTCATTCAAGAAACTTTATAAAATGGTGTAAGAATGATTTTATCCCAGGAGGAAGGAATTCAAATTAGAAGGATTTAGTTTTTGAAATTGTTTATGTTATAGCCAATTCTACGATAAACAAATAAAATCATTATCTAAAGAACTAACCTCTTTAATTATTCCATTTTTCCGCAATCAGGCGCGTTGTGCAAATTTGTATAAAAATAAATATTTTATGCTATAATAAAATTGTGGTGAAGTAAGGATTTAACCCTTACCTTCAAGAGTTGTTTTGTGAATCCTTTTCCGTTCGGTGCGGAGAAGGCAAAAAGTCATGAATATTCATGACTTTTTTGTTTGTAATCACAGATATTTATTATTTGAAATATTTTCCGAGAGGTCCTTCATTAAATTACTGAACTTAGTGGAAGCCTCTTTTTTAATGTTCTTTGTCATGTGGGCATAAATGTCCATAGTTGTACTAATGTCACTGTGGCCCAAACGTTCTTGTATTTCTTTAATGTGTACATTAGCCTCAATTAATAATGAAGTATGTGTATGTCTGAATGAGTGAGGTGTTACATGCTTTTTAATGATAGTTTTCTTTAACAGCCTATTCATTCTAATAGCAATATGTTTAATTGTTTTAGGATATCCTTCATTAGTTGCGAAGATAAACTTATTATCATTATAAAATGGTTTGTTTTCTTTTTTGATTTTATCCTGTTCGTTTCTATGTATTTTAAGAAGATCAATTAATATCGGGTCAATTGTTATTGTGCGGATAGATCCTTCTGTTTTTGGTGTAAGTAATTGATACTTTAATTTATTATTAGTTGGATTGTAATACGTTTTATATATCCTTAATGTTTGATTGTTAAAATCGATATCAGGCCATTTTAAAGCTATCATTTCACCGATACGCAGACCTGTATATGCTAACATAGTGAAAGCCAGTAAATCGCCTTCAAGACCATCTTTGTTTGCTATTGTAAGTAATTCTTCTAGTTCCTCCTTTTCGAGAAACTTTTCATGTATTGAATCGCCTTTTTCAAGTTCTGATACAGTTGTTTTTTTTTGGTAGTTTAATACTTTTAGTGGGTGCATTTTTAATTAATTTTAGTGAGAGAGCATACTCAAAAACCATGGTTGCAGAAGTATGAATACTTGAAACATAGTTTGTACTGAATTTATTAGAAAGTTGGTCTATTGTATCGGTGGTTACCCCCAAAAGTTAGAGTTTTATTATGCAGCTGATTGGCTGGATTGAGTTCGGTATTCGACTGGACTCAATCCGGCCAATTTTGTTTTTGATCGTTCATTGTTATACCAGTCGATATATTCTTCTATCCGTCTTTTTAATTCTTCATAGCTAACTAATTCTTCCCCATAATACATTTCTTGTTTTAAAATGCCAAAGAAATTCTCTATCGGAGCGTTGTCTGCGCAGGTTGCTTTACGTGACATGCTTTGGAATACATTATTTTCTTTTAATGTCCTCACCCATTGGTTGTGCTGGTAATGCCAGCCTTGATCGGAATGGATGGTAGTGCGATAGGTTGCATGATTCTTTATTATCTCTATGGTTTCTCTTAAAGGTTCCATGACAAGATCTAACGTTGGACGTTTCCTGATTTCAAACGCAATAACTTCTCCGTTATAAAGGTCAAAAATCGGATTTAAATATAGCTTCTCTTCGCCTAGACATTTGAATTCTGTAATGTCGGTTACTAACTTTTGAAGAGGGATAGGTGTGCTAAAGCGGCGGGATAATCGGTTTTTCGCTACTTTTCCTACGTTTCCTTTATATGAATTGTATTTACGGGATTTTCGCATAAATTTCACACATTTTAATCCCAGTTCCCGCATAATGCGATACACTTTTTTATGGTTGATAGAATGTCCTAATTTCTTTAATTCTTTCGTGATACGTTTATAACCATAGCGTTCATGAAATTTCTTAAATAGGTGTGTAATGAGTTCTTTTAATTCTGTATCCAAGTCTTCTTTCCCAATTTTTTTTACATGATAGTGATAGGTAGCTTCAGGAATACCTACAACAACGAATATATCTTTTAATCGGAACCCTTCTTCTTTGAGTTCGAATGCCACCTTTGCTTGTGCTTTTCGTGGAACGCATTCGGATTCTCCCGAAAAGCTCTCAACTTTTTTAGGTAGGCATTTTCTAACCTTAGTAGTTCATTCTCACGTTCTAATTCTTCTTCACGTGATAACTTTTTCTCTTCCTTTTTCTTCGATTTATTAGGTTTCTTAGACATAGAAGGTCTCCCCTTTGATCTTGATTTCAGGCCTTCTATCCCTTGTTCACGAAATGCCTTCAACCATCGTGCAATTAAGGAAGGATTGTTCAAATCAAATTGCAAAGCAGTTTCTAAATAAGAAGCATCTGTCTTTAACATAAATTGTACCGTATCTAATTTAAATTGAACAGAATACTTCTCATTCTTTTTTCTCCGTTTTAACCCCTTCATACCCTGCGCTTTATAGGCGTTTACCCAATTTTTTAATGGGGTGGAACTGGGCATATTATATTTTTTCGACAACGAGTTATATCCAAGATTCCCATACAAATACTCGTTGACAAGCTTTATTTTAAATTCTTCACTATATTTGGCCATAAAAACACCCCCGAAAGTTAGATTTTCTACTCTAACTTTCGGGGGTCGGTACCAAAGTGGTCTTTTATTTCGTTAGCTAAGCTTCATGTTAGATTATCTAATATATGATTCTTACATCCCTATTTTTCAGTAGGTAAAGATGGAAGTTTGAGCGAATGAATGATATCTTTTACCGTGTTGGCTGCTTGCTGATTTTTAGTATTAAGCTCGCGATTTGTAATCTTCAGAGCTTTTTCAAATCCCTGTTTTAGTGAGCTTTTCGTTATAAATTTACTTAAATCTATCCCTAGATTAGAAATAGTTTGGGAGATTTCAGGGCGAATACCAACTAGAATACAGGTTGTCCCGATTAAACGGACTGCTTCCGCTGCCTTAACGATATAATGAGCTACCATGGTATCTACAGTAGGGACCCCTGTAATATCCAGCAGAACTACCTCTGACCGATGCTCCACAACACCTGTTAACAGCTTCTGATTGATAAGTTGCCCTCTTTCTTCCTCAATGGTTCCTATCAAGGGCATAATAGTTATTCCTTCTACAACTGGTATTAATGGAGAGGACAACTCTTCAAGCACAATTTTTTGCTTGGAAACCATGTCCATCCAATGAGTGGAGTAGGTGTGAATTAATTTATTCTTTATCGGATCCACCCAGCCATTTACTTCTTCCATCATATCTATAAATTCATACTTGTTTACATCATCATTTTTTTCTATTAGTCGACAAAGACAGATTGTTCTTAGAATTTGAATGCCTTCCGTCAGATAAGCTAGTGGCCAGCCTAGATTAACAATTTTTGCGCTAAATTGATTTAATTCTTCCTCTATTTCTAGTTCTTCAGGGTGATTAAAAATGATTTTGGCAAATTTTTGACTGATTTCTTCTATTACCTGCTCTGATATTTCTGCATTCCATACTGAAATGTCTCTTTGTCTGAATTTTGTGTACCATTGTTCCACTATTTCACTTCGATCATTTAGTAGCTCAATTTTGTATTCATTTTTCATTTAATTCATCTCCTACAAATATTATTAAATAAAAAAATTTTATCTTTTATATTTTACTATTTTATCACTGTGCTAATGTCCGTAAAACCTCCATTTCAAGGTTCGAGTAGATGATACGGACGCTAACACCCTGATAAGTTTCGTCGGGCCTAGTAGGTGGCAAAAGCTCCTACTGATGAAAGTCTCGCTTTATTGTAAAATGTTCCATTTCCTTATTCTTTTTTTGCTGTTGAGCTGGGGGACTTGCGGAAGTCGATCTAGTTAAAGTATGTAGACCATAGATGAGAGATCTTTGCAGCGTCCTGGCAGTATATTGGCCAAGATGCTGAATCGCAACAGATATTTCGCCAAACTGTCCTCCTAAAATTTCCTGAAGCTTTTTAGCGAAGAGAGGAAGAGGATCGAGGCATTCCGGTTTTGCATGGAATTGCAATTATTTTTGTGAAAAAACATAAAAAAACCCACCTTTCTTTTTTTGGTTATTTAAATTGATACAGAAAACCTCCCTTTCTTTAAAAGAGAGGCTTCTGTTGATTGTATTTTTTTCGGGAGAACTCTAAGTAATTTCTCCCATTTTAAAGTTCTAGGGTTGCTATTTTTATTTTTTTGTTATACTTTGTTGATATAGGAACATTTATATATTAACATATTTTTGGTCGTAATTTAGGAGTTATTATTGTTGTTATAGTTTCCTCCAGAATTACGACCACCTTTTTCTCCAATTTCTTCAAAGTGCTCTTGCCCGTATTTTTGACTAACTTTTTCGCCACCCTTACGTCCAGCCTCTTCTCTGCTCATGTTTCCATTGTTGTTATTGTTTTGTGCCATTCTTCTAAATACCTCCTATAAAAATTTTAGATTTATGTGAGTAGTACTACTCACATAACTTTCATTCCTCGATAAATTGTTAGATAAACTCTTATTTTTAATTTTTTTGAAACTGTAACAAAATTGAAAAGTTTATCCTTTAAAGTCATAGAGTAATTAGGAATTGTTGTTATTATTGTTCCCGCCGGAATTACGTCCGCCTTTTTGTCCGATTTCTTCAAAGTGATCTTGTCCATATTTACGCTTAACTTTTTCACCACCTTTACGTCCAGCTTTTTCTCTGCTCATGTTTCCATTGTTGTTTTGTGTCATTTTAAATACCTCCTATAAAAATTTTAGATTTTTGTGAGTTATATAACTCATATTTCTGTCATACCTCGGTAATTTATAGTTAAACTTGAGTTTTTGACTTTTTAAGATTTGTAACGTTATTGAAATATTGGATGTTGGCTGTAATAGGTTTAGAAGAAGGAAGAAGTAAAGGTTCGAAACCGGCTAATAAATCCCATTCACGTGGTAAGGCATCTCAGAAGTTTACTGAACTTTTGGGAAGCTTCTTTTGGTTCGTTATTCGACTAACGTACTCAAAAGAGTTTAATAAGAAAAAAGAGGAGCAGATTGGTACACCTGTTTAATGGAGATACATATATCTTTCTTATTATTAAATTTAATAATTTTTACATATTCACAAATACTACCTTCTAGAGAGTTATTAGGGTTTTTGAGAAGGGGTTTCATTTATTGCTTTGTATTTTAAGCAAGGGGCACTAGTGGCAGATAGACAAATAAAGCAATTAGGGAATTTTTTTATTAGTGATGATTTGCCTTCCATCTTCAATGGATGCCCATATTACGGATTCCATAACGCCACCTTTTTCAGATCAGTTAATGATGTACCATACAAGTCTTGCAAATGTGTACTATAGAGGTTTTGTGGGATAAGATAATAAAAAAGGGAGTCTGACAAATGCCTAACTATGTCCCTTATTTGATCCTTGCGATTATAAGCATAACAATCTTGACTATAATAATTATTCATAAACGTCAATTTGGTTTTACTGTATTATTTCTATGTTTTTCTGGAATGGTATATATAGCAGAACTTTTTGTCATGATTATCGGAAACAGCTATTTTTATATTCCTGAAGTGCTTTCCGTACAATACTACGATAACGTACTAGGGGCAATTGTCTCCAATTTATTTGTCATTCCTACCTTAGGTATAGTAGCCGCGGTGTATCAGCTTAGGTTACGTTGGCTCGTACTTTTTGCAGTAACATTGATAGGTGTAGAATGGTTATTTGAGTGGCTAGATATTTATCATGCAAACTGGTGGAGGAAGATATACACGTTTATTGGCACATTGTTTTTCTTTTCATTAGCTAAGTTCTGGATGCGAGCTCTTCAGTTAGGTACTAAATGGTCACGTTTTCTATCGTTGTGGATGCAAGGATGGTGTGGTGCGGCTACCGTAATGTACATAATGTCTGTTGCTTCAATTCGCAATTATGAATTTGGTTTTTTTGAAAATGTTTATCGTGATGGCATTTTTATATCAGCGATCATGGGCTTGATAAAAGGTCTACTATTTGCTGTAGCGGTTATACATTTTCGAAAGTTTCGTGGGCGTTTACTTGCACCTATTTTGGTTTACGGCATTGATTTACCATTGTATTACTTTGGTGTACTTGTGGTTGAAATACCATTTTGGATATATACAATCGTTTATCTCGTGCTGGCAACTCTTTTACTCTGGTGGATCCAGTATGCCTACTCATTTATTTCCAACATTGCAAGATGATTATTAATATGTAGGGGAAGTCGATTGAAACAGTTGCATCAAGCATTTAACTTTCTTTCGTCCTAAATTTTTGTTACTTTAGCTAAATACAGAAAGATGTATAGAATGGGGGAGATAGAAATGAATAATAAAAAAGAACAAATTATTTTAACAGAACGACCAACAGGTACACCTGATATAAATACATTTAAATTGGTAGAAACAGACAGTAAGCAACCGGAAAATGGCGAAGTTTTGATTCGTACATTATACGTATCCGTTGATCCCTATATGCGTGGGCGAATGATTGATGCTCCTTCTTATGTAGCACCTTTTGAGTTGAATGCAGTTATTGAAGGTGGAGTAATTGGAGAGGTCGTTGAATCCAAGTCAGATCAATTCCAATCAGGTGATGTAGTTATTGGTGGCTACGGTTGGCAAACATATTACACTGCAAAAGAAAATGAAATTAGAAAGATTGATAAGGATATAGCACCTATTACCACTCACTTAGGTATCTTAGGCATGACTGGCTTAACAGCATACTTCGGACTTCTTGAGATTGGAAAACCAAAAGAAGGTGAAACGGTTGTTATTTCAGGTGCTGCAGGTGCAGTAGGATCAGTCGTAGGCCAAATTGCAAAAATTAAAGGAGCACATGTTGTAGGAATTGCAGGTTCAGATGAAAAAATTCAATATTTAAAAGAAGAATTGCACTTTGATGATGCAATTAATTACAAGACAACTTCTAATCTTGAGAGTGATTTAGCGAAAGCCTGCCCAAACGGGGTAGATATTTACTTTGATAATGTCGGTGGAGAAATATCTGATGCAGTGCATGTACATTTAAACAAATTCGCACGTATGCCAATTTGTGGCGCCATATCAAGTTATAACTTGAAAGGTGAAGATATTGGACCCCGTGTACAAACAACACTTATTAAGAAAAGTGCCTTAATGCAAGGATTCACATTAGGTGACTTCGCAGACCGCTTCCCTGAAGGTACAGTAGCACTTGCGGAGTGGTTACAAGAAGGAAAATTAAATTATCAAGAAACGATCAAAGAAGGTTTCGAAAATATACCAGATGCATTTCTTGATCTATTTAAAGGAAATAATATTGGTAAACTGTTAGTAAAAGTAGCGGAATTACCTCAATAAAAGCTAACGATTATTACTAGTTTATAAATCACCAATTTTCCACCTATCAGTTGAAATTGGATGAAGCTCGTATCGAAAAAAGAAACGCTAATGATTTCATCAGCGTTTCTTACATTGTAGTGTTTATTCATGTATCGAATGCATATGCTGAATTTCTACATTTTCAAAAATAGCTTTACCCCCTTCAGAAAATAGAGTAATGCCCTGATCTTCCTTTAGAGGAAAAACTAAATTGGAATGCGTTATTTTTCCTTCATCAATAAACACTTCCACGCTAGTTTTATCGACAAGTATTTTGAGGTGAGCGTTCTTTTTGTGTTGATCCATAGGTGCTTTACTTTCTACCATATTATTATTATCATTTGGCTGATCGGTAGATTCGCGATTGACATAGGAATACGCCTTCCGAGGGAAAAATCCAATATCGATGTGACGATTCTGATCGTTGGATTCTCTAAGTCTGATTCCGATATTTTCAGCTTCATCCCAACTGATATCAGTTTCTAATTGATATGCATCTCCTACGGTTTCTAGTGTTACCATACCATCTACTTCTACTTCGGGATAACTTTCTGTACTCTCTATGAGTTGATCTAGTTCTTTTTTTGGTTGGGAAGTGAGATAATATTCATCTTGTTCATCTTTTTTTAACTCTATTTTTCTAACAATGGAATCTTGTCCATTAAAGCCTTCTTCTAATGTTGGTGTATTGTTTGCATATGCCCAGTTATTCATCCATGCTAAAGCATAGCGATTATTCAGTTTATCTCTGCTCTCACCATCTTCAAAAGTAACACCTCCATACCAATCAAAGCCATAATCCAGCCATTTAGGTTCCTTATGGTCTGGAGTAAAAGTTTGACCATTAAAGTCTCCGATCCAATAAGCATATGTGTTGGGTTTGCCTTGCTCCATACCGTTTGCACTGACGCCCATTACCCATTTTATACTGCCATCATCTGTTTGCAGTTGAAATAGATCCGGGCACTCTAATATTCCCAGATTTTCTGTTTGAAATCCATTAGTATACTGCCATTCTTTAAGATTTTCAGATTCATAAAAACCAATTTTGGATCCTTCAGCCATCAGCAAAACCCATTTTTGAGATTCCTCTTCCCAAATGATCTTCGGATCTCTAAAGTTTTCTATTCCTGGATTGGGCATTACAGGTTCATTTTGATACTCGTTAAATGTTAAACCATCATCTGTGCTGTACCAAAGATATTGCTCTTGTTGTCCATTTGCGGATGGTTGAGTAACGATAGCAACAAGGGTATTTTCTCCGAATCCAGCTGTATTATCATGATCAACGATAACAGAGCCTGACCAGGGATCCCCGTTTTCATTCGTATATTTTGGAACCGCGATCCCTTCATCCTCCCAATAAATCAGATCTTTAGAAGTAGCGTGACGCCATTCTGTTCCGTTGCCTTCGGGATAATCTCTGTTATAAAGATAATAGTAGTGATATTTTTCATTAAAATAGAGAGGACGTTGAGGGTCATTTTTCCAATTATCGGGCACTGTAAAATGATAATCAGCTCGATAAGAGTAATCTTCATCTTGCGAATTAGAAGTTGGTTTTTTATTTACAGTATGCAAACTAAAAAATATAAGAATAATGAGCAAAAGAGAAAAGAGCGAGAATAACATTATTTCCCATTTGTCCCTCCAATTTATGAATACCTTCAAGATTTCTGGCCTCCTTTATTCGAAGTGACAATGTTTAAAAAAGAAAATGCCGAGTTTATTCGGCATTTTCTTTTCATTCATTTTTAGTTTTCTCCATGTAATGTAATTTGACCTTGCTCAAGGATGCTATCTTTTACAACTGATGATTTTTTGTTGTTTAATTTCAACTTAAAGCTAGGTGCAAAGGTAGATTTGTGATCTTCAAAATAGCCTCTGTTCGTCATATAACTTGTAACTACCGCTTCATCTGTTGTCTCTTGTGGAATAACATAGTGTGCGTAATTCCAAGTAATATCATATGGATCCAAGTCATGATGAAGAACAATACCTGTTTTATTCATTGGTTTAAATTCACCAGTTAGTGAGTTGGAAACATATCCAAGCATATAAATATCTTCATCATCAATACCGTCAATTGTCATTTTAGATCCACGGGCACTGGTGAACAGGTACCATTTTCCATCCTTTTTGAAAATGTTTGGTCTTTCAATTTCATCTGTAACGGTATTAGAAACTATTAAAGGCTCCATTACTTTTTTCAATTCATAGTCATCAGTGATTTCAACAATTCCGATAGCCCCATTTGCCAATTCAGCATATTCTTTTTTCGGACTATTTAAAAGCCAACCTTTTTCGTTCTGGAAGAAATGATTGCTATTCCCATAATAAGCTTGATTATAAAGAGAGCTTTCTCCAGAGTATCCATAATCTGATCCTGTATTAGCTTCAAATACAAGATATTTATGACCATTGTCTTCAATATAATGTGGGTCTCTCAAAGTATGGTTTTCCTTCCAATTAATTTCATCCCCACCAAAAGCTTGCATTACATTTTGATAAACAGAGCCATCTCCACCTTCAAAGATTGACTTATGATCTTCTACACTATCAACCTGAAGTGCTCCCTCTTCAATTTCAGAAACATTTACCTGTGCAGTTGTTAACGTCTGTTTACCGTAAAGGTCTTTTGCTTCATCGAACTCTGTACGATTGGTATAGAATAAACGAATTTCTCCATTCGAAGTAAATGTGGCAGAACCAGACCATTCTTCTGATTGATCTTTTAAATATTTATCATTAGCTTCGAATTTATCATTATCATCGAAAACTCGTCCTGCATTTTTCCAGGAATCGATAGAATTTTCATCCGCTTTTTTATAAAACAAATAAATAAAAGTATCTTCAGCATTATCTGGATTACCTGCTAAACCGAATAAAATATGATATCCATTATATTCTGCTACAGTTCCGTCCGCATTTTGAAGTGGCCATGTATCCCACACATCTAATTTTATTTCTTCTCCATCTTCTGTAACCTTTGTAGCAGAAGGGATGTTTTGAATAGTGGATGCATCAAATGTAGGTACTGTGAAATCTTCATCACCATGCTGTTTGATCATATCCTTCATATCAGAACGTGTGATGGTAGAGGTACCATAATCTTCTTTATAGTCTTGTGGAGACTTTTCCTCTGCATGCACAAGACCACTTCCGCCAACTAAAATAGCAGTACTTAGTGTTAATACTGTCGCTTTCTTAACAAAACCTTCCCATTTCATACTATTCCTCCTCATAGATACTTTTTATCTGCCCGGGCTGTGTACAAATATTAGTATAAGAGAGTTAGGAAAGGTAAGAAATGTCTAAGATTGATATAATTTTCGTTGTATATTGATTAGGAAAATAGGCCTGAGATTATATGTCCAACGTAGTAAAAATGGTAAATGTCACAAAGTATAACTTATCCCTAGATTGTGATGCCTTTATCTCAGTTGATTCACTCTAGTCACAAGTTTATTAAACGGGCGCACAAAGCCTTTTCTAATGTATTTCATCCCATGTATTCTGATAGGCTTGTAGTAATTGTGTTTTACTCCATTCGTGTTCGATATATTGTTGTGTATCAGTACCGAACGCTTCTCTTAACCCAGCAGGAAGGTCTGACCAATTGGAGGATAAAGTTCTGTTTGCTTGATAAAGTTCTGTTATTTTGGAAGTAAGTGGATCTGTGTCCTGTATATCCACATGTTTAAAAGCAGGAATAAACCGCAGTTTTTCGACCATAAACTTTTGTCCCTGCTCAGAATTTACCATCCAATTTAAAAATCGTTTTGCTTCTTCTTTCTTTTCTGCTGAGGTTTGTTGATTAACTACCCAGTAGCTTGGGGTATGAATGCTTAATGTATTTTTTTCTGCTTTCTCATTTAGAGTAATCGGGAAGATACCAATCTTCATATCTGGTGCGAATTTATTTATCATAGGTTGAATCCAATTCCCTTGCAACATCATTGCTGCCTTTTCTGATGTAAATTGTTGAAGTTCCATTGTATAATCTGTTGATAGCGGATCTTCTCCGCCATGCTCTATCGTTAAATCTAATAGCTCTATTAGTTGTTTGAACATCTGATTGTTTTCAATTGAAGTTGTGCCATTTTTTAATTTCTTAATAAAAAGATCTGGGTTTTCTTGTTGAGAAATAGCAATGTTCATCAAATGGTCTCCTAATTTCCACTTCTCGTAATAACCTGTCGCAAAAGGGGTAATACCAGCTTGTTCTAATTGTTTAGTTATAGACTTTAATTCTGTGAAGGTAGAGGGAAGTTTCTCAATTCCTGCCTCCTTAAACAATTCTTTATTATAAATGAAACCATATCCTTCTAAATTCATTGGCATTCCATAAACATGCCCATCCATTTTTATTGGTTCCAATGTTTCTGGATAAGCATTTTTCACCCATGGCTGATCAGATAGATCCTCCAAATATGGCTTCCATAACTCTGTAGAGCTATAACCAGGGTTTGTAAAAATATCAGGACCTTCTTCGGCTGCTATTTGTGCTTTCAAATCAGAAAAATCATCCAATGCACCGCCCACCGTGGTTACTTCTATTTTCACGTAGGGATGTTCTTTTTCATACGCTTGGATCATTTCTTCAAATGCGGAAGCAATCTCTATTTTAGGATTACGTATGGTAAGGGTGACCTTTGATGAGTTTTCTTCTTTATCATCTTTAGGAGTGTTTGATTGACATGCTGAAATAAACAAGATGATAAAAAGGAAAAGAAGTGTTTTTCTCATCCAATCACCTCGTCTTTTTTATTTCTATATTCATTTGGCGTAAAGCCAGTTACTTTTTTGAATAATTTGGAGAAAAATTTTTCATCCTGGTAGCCAAGCATTACAGAAATAGAATAAATAGTCTCATCGGTTCCTCTTAACCAACACTTAGCCTGTTTAATTCTAAGATTTGTCACGTATTTTGACATAGGCATACCCTTCTCTTGTTTAAATTTCCTTGAAATATGCTCACGACTCAAGAAAAATAAATTTGATAATTTTTCAAGGCTTATATCTTCCATATAATAATTATCGACAAAAGAAACAATGTCTTGGATTTGACTGACTTGATCTAATTGTGTTGATTGATAAACGGTTCTAAACTGATTATTGTACAGTTTTGTCTTCAACATTTTGAACACTGTAGGAAGATTTTTTAATGGTTGCGGATCTTCACTAGCTACAATTCGAACTGGGCTTTCCATATGTTCACTAAGCCATTTCTCTATTGTCACCCACTCATTCTCCAAGGTCACAACAAGGCAGAGATTATGATATGTTTGAAGAGAGTATGCATTTCCTAACCTTTGTGTGGAAAGTTTATTTGCCAATGATTTTATCTCTGGTTCTGAGTAATGCATATGATAGAAAGATAGTAATGTCATATCATAACGGTTAGCTTCTGGAAGAGAAAGTAGTAGATTGTTCATATCATAGGTTTCTCCTGTACAAGCATCCGTAACTATCTTGTTGTATATATAATTCTCCTCAATTAAATTAGTTTCCACAAAATCTCTCTGCCATGCTATAACGGCTTCTTTTAAGATCTCATTGAAAACGTCCGCTTCGATTGGCTTCATTAAATAGTCAAAACTATTATGTTTGATAGCCTGACGCATGTAAGAATAATCATTGTATCCTGTTATAAAAATTACTTTTCCCTGATAAGAGTTGGAATCTAGCCATTTCATCAGTTCTAGACCATTCATTCCAGGCATTTTAATATCCGTAAAAATAATTTCAGGGCTTTCCTTCTCTATTAAAATTTTTGCTTCTTCTCCACGACTTGCTTCCAGTATTTTTGTTATACCTTGAGCTTCCCATTCACCTAAAATTTTGATTACATCAAGTACATTTTTCTCATCATCTACGATCAATACTTTCACGTTTTATTCTCCCTTCCGTAAAAGATATTTCGTTTAGTGGAATAAATATTTCTACAATAAATGCTTGTCCTTTATTATTCTCTATATTAATTCCTGCTTTATCACCATAAATCAGTACCAATCTGTCTTGAATGTTCTTTAATCCTATATGTTCTTTTTCATGATTATCAGTTGGAGAAGGGGGATAAATAGTTTCTCTTAGTTCCTCTAATTTCTCATCACTTACACTTGCTTCATCATTTTCTACCTTAAAATAAAGGTGGGATTTTCTTCTTTCACCAAATACATTTAATCTAGCATTTGTATGTCCTTCCTCAAAACAGTGTTTGAAAAAATTCTCTACTAGCGGTTGCAGGATCATACTGGGAATCTGTATTTCTAATATGTTTTGATTTATTTGCAAGTTGTAATGAATCTGATCGTGAAATCTCTCCATTTGTAAGGACAGATAGCTTTCAATGTAACGCATTTCTTCTTTGACTTTCACCCACTTATTAGCTTGCATAGAATATCTCATCATGTTGGATAAAGAGGTTATGAGATGATACACATTAGGGGCATCAGACTTCAAAGCTACAGTGCCAATAGATTGGAGAGCATTAAACAAGAAGTGGGGATTCACTTGTGACTTCAAAGCTTGGAATTGCATTTCCTTGTTTTCAAGTTCTAGCTTATATTCACGTTCAATATGATGGTTAATTCGCTTCATCATATCTTTCATATGCTTTTCTAAATATCCAATTTCATCATGTCGTTGATCATTAAAAGGTACTTCTACATAACTGCCGTCAATCGTACTTACTTTATTCGTCAATCGTTTAATAGGCGTAGTGATTTTATACGTAATAATTCCGACCATCACTAACCCAAAAATTCCTACTATAATACCAACTATAATACTTGTGAAAGTAGTTTTACGTACATCGTGAAACAAAACTTCGCTTGGTGTAATCTTTACTAATTCCCAGTCATGTAGAGGGGAAGTTAATGTCTTGGAAAGGATAATATCGTCACTTTCCTTTTCACCTTGTATGGTTGTTTTTAAGCTGTCAGATACAGGATTGCTTATTTGTTTCGTATTATTACTGAAAACTATTTGGTTATTTTTATTAATCAGATACATTGATTCGTGCTTATTCTTTATTAAATCAGCTGCAATCTGACTCAATTCATTCAATTCTACATCCATTGAAATCACACCAAGAAACTCTCCAGTAAAGATATCCTGTATTTTATGATGAATGGTTATTACTTGTGTATGATCTGTTTGTGGCACAATCGCTACATTATTATAATTTTCTAATGGATGTGGAGGTTCAATAATTTGTTTTACATCTGACTGATATAGTTTTTTTATATAGGGTTCCTGCAAAAGGTCCGGTTTAGATTTACGGGAACTGACTATAGCATTATAAACTGTAACAGATTCTTCTCCTTTATCCATATAGAAGCGAACTTGTCTTATTTCCTCACGCATTAGATAAAAATTTTGAATGCTTTTTTCTAGATAATTGGAATCTTCCACTTCCTTTTTAAAAATACGAAATAGCTCAGCATCGCGATAAAGTATATAAGGTAGATGAATGAGTTCATGAAAATATTGCTGCAATTGTTTGGAACTTTCATTTAACTGTTCCTCATTATTGGCAAGTTCATGCTTTTCAACATTGCTTTTCGTATAACCATAAATAAGCAGTACCGACAAAAAGTATGGAAGAAGTATGAATATAATCAACATAAATAATAAACGGCTCTGGATGCTTTTCACCTTCCACTTCTCCCTTCTATTTATCACGGCGCTAATTGTTCGTAAAACAAGTCTCACTTTAGACCCTAACAGGAGTGGTATCGATCCCATACAGAGACTAAATTGACGACATTATTACTACATTATAAAACGTTGGAATACCTTCAGCAATATGAGATAAGGCTCAATTTCATGTGAGAGATCATTACAATTGTAAAATAATAATTCTTTACTACGAATTTACCTGGAGTTCATACTCGAAAATTATAATAGAAGTATAATATCTAAAAGTTAGGAGAGATAAGATGAATCTATCGACATGTGAATATGGGAGAAACAACAGAAAACGATTACTCAAATTATTTATATGCATGCTAACAGTCATTATCTGCATTCAAGGTCCTGTTACTTTAACAGCTGAAGGGGTGGATGATTCAGCAATAGAATCGAATAAGGCATCATATGGATATTCTGTAGACACGTATAAAAATAATACAAAGAGTAACATGACACCTGCGTAGAAATTAATGGTCTGCCCGACGTACCAGGTTGCATATGATGAGGATGGATTACGTGTAGTGGTTGCTAATGATGAAGAAACAGATAATAATTCACCTGATGAAACTGATGGAACTCATGATAATGATAAGAGTTCAGATGTCTCTGCTAATGATGGAGAGGAAAACGAAGAAAACACGAAGACCAAAGATGACAAGGATCATTCTAAGGATGTAGAAGCAGAAGATAATTCCATTGAGGAAGAGACAGCAACTGTAAAAAATCCTAAAACAGGTGATGAGACTAACTTAGCCTTATATGTTGGATTGCTACTTGCATCAGTAATTGCAATTGCCGGTGTTTTCTTGATTAGAAGAGTAAGAAAGCAATCTGTGTAACTATTAATCGATAACCAGTCATACTATTCCCTTGTAGTCAAGACAACGAGTGTTAGAAGGCTATGAGGGAGCATGTTTTTAATGTAAGTAAGGGTGTGGGAATTTGGCTAAAAAGAAAAATGAAAAAATGAGCAGCATTCAAAAAATCATTCTTATTATTGGCTCCGGTGTTTTTTTGTTTTCGTTATTTAAAATAGGACAGACTTTCTATGATTATTCAAAAAATGAGAATGTAATGGCAGAAATTCAAGATGAGTATCAGGTTAGTTTACAAGATAGCCAAACAATTATGAAGCATTTCCAGCAATTTGATCGTCTCTTGACTATTAATCCAGATATTGTTGGTTGGCTTACCATTGATAATACCAAAATTGATTATCCTATTTTACAAAGTTCAGACAATGAATATTATTTAAATCGAAATTATAAAAAAGAAGAAGAAAAAGCAGGAAGCATCTTTATGGACTTTAGAAATCAGATAGAATCGCTAGATAAAGCAAACTATTATTTATGGACATCAAATGAAAGATGGCTCAATGTTCGGACAATTAGATGAATTTTTAGATGAGGACTTTCTTTCAGAAAACAAACACTTTCAATATGATACCATCTATGCAAGTTATGAAGTGGAAATTTTTTCTGTATATGTGACAACAACGGATTTCTATTACATTGAAACAGACTTTGCCGATGATGAAGAGTACATAGATTTCTTGCGATTAATTAAAGAAAAGTCTGAAGTTACAACAGAGGTAGATGTGACGGAAACAGATAACATTATCACATTATCAACATGTGACAACTTATCTGATCCAGAGAAAGGAAGATTAGTTGTACATGGTAAAGTGAGAATACATGACTAACGCTTTTCTGTAGTAAAATGGGCACTGCCTTCTAAAATGGCAGTGCCCATTTATAAATTTATGAGATGAAGATTCCTAAAATAAGTGCGACGGATAAACCGACAAGGCCTATTAATGTTTCCATAACCGTCCAAGATTTTAATGTATCTTTTACATCTAAGCCAAAGTATCGACCAACTAGCCAGAAACCAGAATCATTGACATGTGATAACACTGTAGCACCTGATGCAACTGCGATAACGATTAATCCTAAAACAGGGCCTTCAAGACTTAAGATATCAATTAAAGGAGCGACAAGTCCTGCTGCAGTAACCATAGACACAGTTGCAGAACCTTGTGCAACACGTACGGCAGCTGCAATCAAAAATGCAAGTAAAATGGGTGGCAGGTTTGAGCCAGCCATCATGTTACCAATTACATCACCTACACCAGATTGAATTAAGACTTCCTTAAATACACCACCTGCACCAGTTACTAATATAATAATCCCTGCAGGCTCCAATCCTTTAGTTGCAATATCTTGTACTTCCTGACGAGTAAGACCGCGTTTTGTTCCTAAGAAGATAAAGGTTAAGATCGTTGCAATCGTTAATGCAACAAAAGGATGTCCTAAGAAAGTGAATATTTCACGAGCCATATTTCCTTCCTCTAAAAAGAAGTCCGAAAATGTATTACATAAAATTAATACTAAAGGTGTTAAAATAATGGAAGCAATTAATGAAAAGCTAGGTAATTCTCGATCATCATATTCTATTTCTTCCATATTCATGTATTCTGGTACGACAACATGTAGCCGTTTTGAAATATAACGGGCAAACAGAGGGCCAGCAATAATCATCGAAGGTACACCGGCAAGTGCTCCGAACAAAATAACCCATCCTAAGTCTGCTCCGACTAAATCAGCAACCGCTATTGGTCCGGGAGTCGGAGGAATAAAACTGTGTGTAACAGCTAAACCAGCAAGTAAAGGAATACCATAATACAATAATGATTTTCCAGTTTTCTTTGCTAAACCGTATACAATTGGCACAAGTATGATAAATCCAACATCAAAAAAGACCGGAATTGCTACAAGAAAGCCTGTAATACCTAATGACCATTGGGCTTTATCTTCACCAAGCTTATTGATCATGGTACGTGCTAAACGGTCAGCACCACCAGATACTTCAAGCATTTGACCAAACATAGCACCTAGACCGACAACAACAGCGACAAAGCCTAATGTTCCTCCCATTCCTTGTTCCATCGTGTCGATTACATCACCAAGAGGCATTCCTGCCAATATACCAACAATTAAGCTGACTACCAATAAGGCAACGAATGCGTGTAATTTCGTTCGTATAACTAGAAATAATAATAGAAAAATTCCTGCTAAAGCAATAAGTATTAACATTTGATCTGACATGTTGTTTCCATCCTTTGTTGAAAATTTTTTTAGACTTTAGTTACAGCATGGCCACCGAATTCATTTCGAAGTGCTGCCACTACTTTTCCAGTAAATGTGTCATCTTCTTGTGATCGATAGCGCATCATTAAGGCCATTGTAATCACAGGGGCAGCCATCTCATAGTCAAGTGCTGTCTCAACTGTCCACTTTCCTTCTCCTGATGAATGCATAATACCCTTCATTTGTTCGAGGTTTGGATCTTTTCCAAAAGTATTTTCTGTTAACTCCATTAACCATGAGCGAATCACAGAGCCATTGTTCCACACTTTGGCAACCTTTTCATAATCGTAAGCAAAAGGGCTTTTTTCGAGAATGTCAAAACCTTCTGCAATAGCTTGCATCATACCGTATTCAATTCCATTATGGACCATTTTAAGAAAGTGACCGCTTCCAACTGGTCCAGTATATAAATATCCATTCTTAACGGTAAGGTCTTGAAAAAGTGTTTCTATCTCTTTAAATTCCTGCTGATCTCCACCAATCATGGTACAAGCACCGCTTCGTGCACCATCAACGCCACCGCTTGTCCCACAATCAAAGAAGTGGATACCTTTCACATTACAAGCTTCTCCTCGCTTGATCGAATCTTTGTAATGCGTATTGCCGCCGTCAATAATACGGTCACCGCTTTCTAGATGCTCTAATAAAAATCGGAATACTGCTTCTGTAGCATCTCCCGCTGGTACCATCACCCAAACAGTGCGAGGTGCTTTTAAACGATTGACTAATTCTTTTATCGTTTGAACTGCCTCACCACCATCTGAAGTAAATCGCTGTAATGCGCCTTCATTTGTATCGTGGGCAATAACTGTATAGTTTTTATTTATGAGGTTTAACGATAACTGGTATCCCATTTTCCCTAAACCTATCATGCCTAGTTCCATCATTACCAATCCTCTTTCGAAAAAATTTTCGTTCTTCATACATTATACGAAAAAAAATTCTTTTTTCAACCGTTTACAAAAAAATATTTTTTTCGTACACTAATCTTGTATAATGTAAACTAAACATTGTTTCAGGAGAATGCTAATGAGAAAAAGAGAGCAAACATGCTTAGAAAAAGTACGAAGAAATTATCCGAAGTTTAGTATCACCGAAAGAAAGATTGCTGATTACATTCTAGAAAAACCAAATCAAATTATTCATTCTTCAATTAATCAGCTTGCAGAGGATTTAGATGTCGCGGATTCAACTGTTTTTCGATTTTGTAAGCGGATAGGTTATAAAGGTTATCAGGCAATGAAGATTGCTTTAGCTTCTGAAGTAGTATCATCGATTCAACATATTCATGAAGAAGTGGATAGCGATGATGCGATTGATACAGTGGCTACAAAGGTGTTTCGTACCAATATTCAATCCTTGGAAGAAACATTAAAAATTATTGATGAAGAACAATTACAAAAAGCAGTAAATATATTATTGTCAGCCCGACAAATTCACTTTTTTGGTAGTGGGGGATCCAATACGATAGCTTTAGACGCTTATCACAAGTTTATTCGAACCGGTTTGCCGGTTCAAGCTGCAGTGGATACTCATTTTCAGTTGATGGCTGCTTCCCAACTTGATGAGAAGGACTGTGCTGTACTGATTTCTCATTCAGGATCGTCGAAGGATATTTTACATATTTTAAATGTGTTGAAAAAAAATCAGGTAAGAACAATTGCGATTACCAACTTTGCAAAATCAACATTAAGTGAAGCGGTACATATTCCACTATATACAAGCTCTGGGGAAACCGACTTTAGAACGGAAGCCTCTTCGTCCCGGATTGCTCAGTTGACATTACTTGATTTATTATATGTGAACGTTTTGATGAACAGGGGAGAAGCGGGGCAAAAAGCGCTCAATAAAATGCGCGAAGCTATTACGGTGAAAAGAATATAGTTGACGTGACGTAGAGGTTTATATTCAATTGCAGATTCTTATTGTTGAATAGAAATTTTTCCCTGGATTTATTAATTTTACGTTAGGAAGGTATAAAATGTTAGCAGAGTAATTACCAAAAGAAGAAAAGCAATGAGAAATGGAAACAGGACCGTCTAATTCATGGGTAACATAGAAGCTCTACTAACATTGGATATGGATAAATTAGGTACATTACCTAAATCAAAGCATAGGATAGTTGTAGGAATGCTGAAAGGATGAGGAAGCATGTATAACAACCCTAATCCGTCTCCATATCCACATCCACATTATCTTAATCAAGCAATGTATAATAATGGAATACATTCAGTGCAATCTCATTACACACCCAACCCTAGTACCCCAAACTTTCAAAAAGGATATGAAATGGGATTGACTGATTATGGACCTAGACCATTTGTATTTAATATTAATGAAGCAACGAAACAAAACAATACGTTTCGGACTGTTATATGGACGGGATCGCAATTCCAAATTACGCTAATGAGTATTGGCGTTGGGGGAGATATTGGAATAGAAATTCATCCTGAAGTTGATCAATTTTTACGCATTGAACAAGGCCAAGGGATTGTACAGATAGGAAAGAACAAGAATCATTTGGATTTTGAAAAACATGTCTATGATGATTCTGCTATCGTCATTCCTGCTGGCACATGGCATAATCTGATTAATACTGGTACAGTTTCACTTAAGTTGTATTCAATATATGCACCACCTAACCATCCGTTTAATACTGTTCATGTTACTAAGGCAGATGCATTGGCTGCGGAAGGTCATCGTCACAATGGAAATGCGGGTTCTTTTTGGTGATATTAGATCAATTCAGGAAGGCACATTTACTTCTTTAAAGAAGTGAATAGTGCCTTTTAATTTACAATTTTTATTAGATTTTTTAATGTACCTGAAAACGTTTAGTCAATTTAGCAAGTGATTGAGAGATTTCGGTTAGTTTTAAGCCAATTTCGTGTGTTCTCTCCATTTGATGAATTTGTTCATCACTTGTAGCATACATTTCTTCAGCACTTGCTAATGTTTCCTGAGAGACAGATGCAAAGCTAACAGTTGCTTGTTCGAGTTCAGGTAGTACTTGATGCAAGTTTTGTAGCTCATCTTCCATACTGTTGATGCGATTGCTGACCATATCAATTTGTTTCATTAATTCATCAATAGATAACTTCGTGTCGTTGGCTATAGTTAAGTTAGACGTGATGCTTGTATGCATTTGGTCGAATTCGTCTGATGCTTGTGTTGTTACACTATCCATTTCGGAGATGGAATTAGTAATTTCTTCTGTTGCATTGGTAGCCTGTTCTGCAAGCTTTCTGACTTCATTTGCAACGACAGCGAATCCTTTACCAGATTCACCAGCTCTTGCTGCTTCAATGGCAGCATTCAACGCTAAAAGCTTGGTTTGTTCTGCAATTCCTTTAATTAAGTCGACTAAGCTGGTAATGGACGATGAGTGAGCATTAACTTGCTGTATCGTTTGATTCAGTTGCTCAAAACCTTGTCCAAAGGAAGTAATCATTTCAATGAGCATTGTCATATTTTTCTCACCAGATGCTGCAGAGTTATTCATATTCTCCGAACTGTGATCGACCATTTTCATATTTTCTAATAAAGAAAAGATCTTTTCTTTCATCTCATTGAAACTATTGGTACTATGTTCTGAGCTGTTAGCGGTTTGTTCGGCACCTTCTTTTACAACATTAATGGATTCAATTAATTGATGACTTGACGATAAAGCATTACCTGAAGAATCTTTCAAAAGATCGCCAGTTGTTTCTAGTTGGGAAGTAGTATCATTGAGTTCTTTCAGCATTAGCCGCATTTGGTTAATCATAGCATCATAACTTTTATGCAATGATATGATTTCCGGTATCGACGTATTTATTTCCACCGTATCTTTTAAATTTCCGTTACGTGCCTCCCTCATAGTATTTTGTAATTTCGTTAAAGGGTTGGTTAAACTTCTAACAAAAAATAAAATAATTAAAACAGAGATGACTAAACTAACGATGATGACGATAATAATCGTTTGAGCCATATCATTAACAGCCCTCATATAGGATTGGGTAGGGACAGCTAAAATGTATAGTCCATCAATTTGATCACTTAAATCTTCTGCAATCATGGTATAGTCCGTTCCATTGATTTCTTCATGAATAATGCCTTTGTTTAGTTCAACCATTTTATCTATTAAGGAATCAGAAAAAGTCATGTTACTGTCGTTACTAACTTGAAATGGTGTAACATCGCCATCAACAATATAGTAGGTATCAGACGTAATGCCCTCTTCTTCAAGCCTTTCTTTTTGTGAACGTATTTCCGCTTCTAGTTGTTGCATAAAATATTCATCGTCACTAACATATAAAAATTTTAGGTTGTCAGCTATGTATGCCATCAATTCCCCTTCGCGTGTTAAACGGTTTTCCATTGTTTCCATCGTTGTCTCTTTTGCATTCAGATAGGAACCTAAACCGACAACACTAATGGAAATGATTAATAGAACAAAAAATAATACTAGTAATCTAGTTTGTAAATTAATCTTCGATAGGTAGCTTTGTTTGTATTTCTTTTCTTTTTTTGGCTTTTCACCAGACTTGCCGAAATGAAACTTCAATTTGTAATCCTCCAGTTCCTAGGTAATTATTCTTATATCGACAAATTGTAACAAATGAATATTAAGGTAATGTTAAATTCACTTATGTTTTTAGTAAAAAAGAACCATGATGATAGATGAGAGATAAAGTGATGTCGGAAGTGTACCGTGGAAAAAAGATGACGCCCAAACTAACCTTTTAACTATAAGAAATATACAAAGAAGAAAATGAATAAATAAAACATAATATTTTAATCTTCGATGAGTGCTTTCGTTTAATACGCAGTGTTTTAAAAAGAGCCTGCATTTTTCATTACTTAAAACTTTATTACTCAATATGAAGTTTCGATTTTTTTAATACATTTACCTTAACACTAATATGTAAATTTCCGAATAGGATAAATAATATATAAATGAAAAGGGGTGAAGTAATGGAAAATATCAATAAATGGGGTCAGACTCTAAAAATAAAGCAAAATCCAATCCTATCACAACATTATCCAGAAACTGTATTGTACAGCAGCGATAATTTACACGATTTTTTGAACCGTTATACTTTCATTTATGTTAAACCTGTCTCCAATTGCAAGGGTAGGGGAGTGGTACAGATTGGCACAAACTCAAACGGACGATACACCATCAAGGGGTATACCATTACTGGATCAAAAATAGATAGAGAAACTAATAGCTTAGAGGCAGTAATAAAGGTTCTTCACTCTATTTATAGAAGAACATTAAATTCAAAGCGTTATATTATTCAGCAGGGGATTTCCAGTGTTACGCCAGATGGACTAGCATTAGGTGTTCGAGCACATATCCAATATGTACAAGGTAAATGGGTTTTAGGAGGGATGCTTGGGAAGCTTGCTAATATAGATAGTGGTATTGTCAATCGAAATCGCGGAGCATGGGCGTTACCAATCAGTCAACTTTTATTAGAGCATTTAAAAATGGATCAAAAGCAGGCCCAAAAATTAGAAAGGGAAATAGAGAGAGTTTGTATTGAAGCAGGCAAAGTTTTTTGTGATGAAAATAGGCGGATCGTAGAATGCGGAATTGATATAGGTATTGACCAGTTAGGGAAAATTTGGGTATTTGAGGTTAATATGATAGGACCAAGTATTGAATTTTTTTCTTATCTTAAAGATAAATCAATATATAATCAGATCTTGGCAAATCGAAGAAAACGCCGCTTCAAGGCTAATGGATAGGTTGAATATACAAATAGAACGGATTAAAGGGTTAGAAAGAAAATAAGCATATTCAAAACAATTGATTCAGAAGGATTATTAGATTGAGTACTTCAAATCAGAATGAAATAGAGCTACTCAACATATGTGAAGACGGTGGGAGGATAGAGAGGAAATAGTTTGAAACCGAAGACTTTGAAAGATTTTAAGTGAAGATCGAAGTGTGTTTTATGGCCCTTCAAAGTAAGCGTTTAGATTTTTTGGGTTAGGTGGCTGAAGAACAGTTTAATTCAAATTACTTAAATCACCATTCTTAGCATTCATGTCTTTTTATACCGTGTGAGTGAAAAATGGTATGCCAACACTAAACTAGACAACTTTTTTAAGGTGTTCAAGTTTGGAATTGATCGGACTTATATAACCTAATGCCTCATGAATTCGTATGTGATTAAACCAGTGGACATAGTAATATAATTCCCTTTTTAATTCTTCTAAACTATCAAATGTTAAATCTGTTTTGATGATTTTAAACGTTGCTTCAGCTACGGCATTGTCATTTAACGGACCTTCATACTTAAAGATCGTTGAATGTTAAATGTCACTATACTATTATAATATCGCAAGAATGAATGGCACCCATATAAAGCTGAGATTATATCGCCCGATTGCCGAATATCAAGAATCTTGATGTTAAACTCATTTGGTGTTGGTTTAAATAACGTGCATCAGACTTCCTTTTTAATTCTAGCTAAAAAACAAAGGGTTTTCGTGACCTTCTGTCGAAGAGTTCATATATATACATTTGGAGGTTTTAGAGATGTTGAAACTACTTCAATATAACTGGCAAGTTCGTGATGATTGGTTTACATGGTGCGAAAACATACCAGAGAAAGAACTATTAAAGAAACGAGTCGGTGGGTTCGGCAGTATCCTACATACCCTGTTTCACATTGTAGATGTGGAATATATGTGGATCTTAGGTTTGCGGGGTGAACCAGTACCTGAGGAACCATCTTTTGAGAATTATGCTAGCTTACAAAAAATAAAAAATCTTTCAAGTCAATACCGTGAAAAAGTTGAGCCATTTGTGACATCTTGGACAAATGAAATGGATTCTCAGACACTTTCAGAAACTGATTTCAATAATGAACCGATTAGCTCTAGAGACGAACCAATCAGGCGCCGAGTAATTGAATGTTCACACGGAGAGATCATACGTCATGTCATTGTCCATGAAATCCACCATATTGGCCAGTTATCTATATGGGCACGTGAAATAGGAAAAGAGCCTGTATCCGCAAACCTAAGAGGGAGAGGGCTATTCAATAATTGAAAGGAAACAGAAAACAGTAAAACCTTTTATATAAAACATTCCTTTCGAAAAATATTTTGAGAGTCTACTTTGATTAATTTTTTTCAAAGACAGACTCTTAGATTTTATTATTTCAGGCGTTCTCCCTTCTTCTTGGACATTAGGATGGTTTGCCAAACGGAGATACTGTTTCTGTCATCATTGAATAGTGATTTCTTATGCTACAAATAAAAGTGAAAGCAAAAGACGTTCGGTTCACCATCCCAGTTCCAGGTGCTATTTTAAAAATCGGTATCTCAATTTCGTCTTCAAAATTTGATTATCAACATGCAAACAAATAGACAAAAGCGCACTTCGATAGAAATAAACGGGACTATACCTTTCCACTGATAGACAAAAAAAATGCTAAAGCTTATTGTCAAGGAACTGAAAAATCATAGAGGGATTGTGCTAGGATGCCGAAGCTACGGACGGCACTGTGGTTAAGAGCAGACCTTTCAGATATCCTAGTTTACTTGTAGGTCTGATCTCTTTCGATCAATGACTCGTCCCATTTGTGTTGAGGTAGTGTTGTAATGAACTCAATTAAATTACCGTCTGGATCTCGTAAATGGACTGTTCTTATTCCCCAGAGCGATTTATCTTCGATAGATGTGACAAATTTTCCGCCTCGCCATTCAATATCGTGTACTGTTTTTTCTAAATCTGACACTTCAAAGATTAGCGCAAAATTATCTTGCTCTTGCGTGCTAACTGGTAAATTTCCTGTTCCTACGGCTTCTGCCATTAGCTTCCTTCTGAAGAGTGCTAACACCATTCCGTCCCCAACGTCAAAACTTGCGTAATCTCCACCCGGTTCTCCCCATGTCCGTTTAAATCCAAGGGTTTCTTGGTAAAAGTACAAACAAGCGTCAAATTCAGTGACAAGTAGCCGAATATTATCTAACTTCATTTCTATTCACCTCACCTAATCTGTCTTCCCCTTGAGTTTAATGGAAGAGTTTTAGTTTGTCTTGAAAAAATCGGACATATAATTGGATGGTGTCATCCCTGTATAGGTTCGGAATTCTCGAATGAAATGGGCTTGGTCACTATAGCCATACTCAGCACTGATTGGTGCACCCATTAATTCATGCTTTTCGTATAAGAAACGTAAGGAATACTGCAGGCGGACAATCCGGCAAAATGTTTTTGGGCTAAGTCCTATCCAGTCCATAAATAATCGCTGTACATGTCTGCTACTCATAAATTCTTTTTCGGCAAGCTTTTGCACTTTTATATTTCCTTGATGTAGATAAATACGATGCAGTAAGTTTGTAATGGAAGCATCATTTTGTACGCTTGTTGTTTGCTTTAAACGCTGTAAGAGTACGGTATTTAACAAGGAAATTCGGTCAGTTGTTTCGGTTAACTGGTATTGTATGTTCGTCCATACTTTGTCTATGTCAGAGAGAGTAATAGAAAGATCACTATACGAAGCAACAGACACGTTAAATAGTGCACGAAGACCACTAGGACGGAAGCGGATCCCGATGAAATCCGAACCACTATGAATAGGGATGTCAGCATACTGATTCATTGCACCACTAATATTCCCTACATACCCAAAGGATGGATGCCAATGAAAAACAAAATCGATACAGCCATCGGGTAATACTTTCAATTGGGTCTTTTGATCAAAAGCAAATTGTTTAGACGTTACTGTCCAATAACAAGCTATAAAAGGACGAAGCTCCACAGTAGGGGAGTATTCTTTGTATCTTACCTTTTCATTGCCAAACTGTAACGGTGTAAACCATTGGGTTAAACGAGGATGCATGAAAGGCTACCTCCAATCGTTTGCATATTCTAAATAGAAAGTGACCAATAATTCGTACAAATCATTTCAATAACATTACCATCACCAAAAACCTATATACATTATATGATAAACAGAACTATCAATCGAATATTAATTGCTTTGGTAAAAAGATACAAAAGAATCAGTTGTCAAGTAGGTATAGTCAAATTCTAGATAAAATGGTTGTAGTTAGTTTCTATAATTAAGTTATACAAATTCTTCTGTCGTAACATAATCGATTTCAAAGCCGAGATCTTCTATCATTTTATAATCTTGTAAGTGAGCTTGTCCTTCTGTTGTTAAGTAATCACCTATAAAAATAGAATTAGCTGGATAAAGTCCAAATGATTGAAGGCTTCTTAAGTTAACTTCTCTTCCTCCGGATATTCGAATTTCTTTTGTTGGATTGATAAAACGAAATAAACAAAGAACCTTTAAACAATACGTCGGGGTCAATTCGTTTGTCCCCTCTAGTAATGTTCCATCGATCGCATGCAGGAAATTAATTGGGATTGAATCGGCATTCAGTTCCCTTAATGCTCGCGCCATTTCAATAACATCCTCTTTCTTCTCCTTCATACCGACTATTACACCAGAACACGGCGAGATACCCGCTGTTTTTGCTGCGTTTACTGTCGCTACACGGTCATAGTAGCTATGACTTGTTGTAATATAATCATGATGATTTTCTGAGGTATTAATATTGTGGTTGTAGCGTTCGACACCTGCCTCTTTTAATTGATCGGCTTGTTCTGGTTCTAATAGTCCTAAACATGCACAAACTTTGATATTGTAATGTTGTTTGATTTCTTCAACAGCTGAAGTTACCGTAGCAAGCTCCCGTTTGGAAGGGCCTCGACCACTGGCTACAATGCAATATGTACCGGCTTTCCGTTCATGCGCCCTTTTAGCCCCTTGAACAATTGTCTCTTTATCCATCATCCGATATTTTTCGATCGGGGCGGTAGAATCTCTTGATTGAGCACAATACCCACAATTCTCAGGACATAGACCCGATTTCGTGTTGATAATCATGTTGAGCTTTACTTTGTTTCCATAGTACTGTTTACGAACCTGGTAGGCACTATCTAGTAGATTTAATAATTGATCGTTCGGACATTCTAAAACGGAAAGTGCCTCCTGATCTGATAGTTCCTCGCCTTTAAGAACTTTTCTTGCTAATGATTGCCAAATGCTCATATAATCCCGCCTTTTTTAAGCAACATTTTGATGTTGTTGTTTTCGAAACATACTTTTAGAAATGAAACTTTTTTCTAGCCGATGAGCAAATATTCCTGCTCCAATCGATAGCACGATATCCTTAGGTAAAGGAACAGCCAACCAATACCACACTAGTTTGTAAGAGAATCCCTCAGGAGCATCAAACCAAAGCATATAGGCTCCATACATCCAATTAGCCCCTAAAAGGTAGTTAATGATCATCGCTATAAGTGCAGCAGTGATATACATGGGGAAGCTCCGTTTCTTCTCTATCAGTTTACCTGCAACATATGCTATTACTATAAAAGAAACAATGAAACCAAAAGTTGGTGATATAAGAGTTGAAGCACCACCTTTAAATTGGGCAAAAATAGGGGCACCCGCCAAACCTAGTAACATATATACGAGCATCGAAATGGCCCCCAATCGACTACCTAGAATAAGTCCTGCTAAGATAGCAAAAAAAGTTTGTAATGTGATGGGTACACCACCTACCACCATGAAAGGTGCAATCGATGTAATGTTTGCTCCTACTGTCATTAAGGCAATAAAGACACTGCCGATTGTAAGATCAAGTGCTGTGAAGCGTTTATTATTTTGCATTGTTATCCTCCTTTTCAAAAAATAGAGTAAATGAAAAAAACATAATTGTCAACCTTTATAAATATTGGTTAACGATAATGAAACTATAGACATTCATTTATATATCTTATATCAGCTGAATCATAAACTCATTAACAAGAGCTATGTAAAACAAACTCTCTGAGTTCTGTATATTATTCTAAAGAATTAAGTTTGAAAAAAAGATAATATTAAAGGGAGGATATTCGGATGTCTTATTATGAGGATCTAAGTTACTAGTAAAATGTATTCAAAAAAATAAAAACGTGGTAAAATATACATACAATATATAAATACAGGGAGAGAAA
This sequence comes from Gracilibacillus salitolerans, assembly GCF_009650095.1. Classification (GTDB taxonomy): domain Bacteria; phylum Bacillota; class Bacilli; order Bacillales; family Amphibacillaceae; genus Gracilibacillus; species Gracilibacillus salitolerans. The sequence goes on from NZ_CP045915.1 coordinate 707,947, forward strand.
AATGAAAAAAAACTTGCTATTCTTAATAATTGTTCTTATATTGATTCCTTTCCATAGTACTTTGGAAGCCCATTCAGGGAGAACAGATAGTAGTGGGGGGCATAATTGTTCTGCAAAATCAATAGCTAAAGGACTTTGTACAGATTACCATTATCATAATGGTGGAGGTAGCTCATCATCAGGAAGTAGTTCTTCTTCAAGTTCAAATATACCAAAAGAACCAAGTGGACCAACCCTAGAAGAAATCGAAGCTCAAGATAAAACAAAGGGTGAGGAAGATGGATATTCTGTAGGTGTGGATGATGGATACAATGGAGCTAAAGAAAATGAAACTATTGATACGAGTTCAAATGCATATCAAGAGGGATACTCTGTTGGTTATAATAAGGGATTTGAAGAAGGAAAAAAGAATTTAAACTCAGAAAAAGAAAAAGCCTATGATGCAGGATATGATGCAGCTATTGAAGGTTTAAAGGAAGCGAAACATTCAGAAAATGATTTAGTTCAAGCATCCTATAAAGAGGGGTATGAAAAAGCAACTGCTGAGATTGAAGCAGCAAAAAAAGAAGAATATTATACAACAGGTTACGAAGATGGAAAAGTAGATGTGAATAACGAACCAAAGGATACTAAAACTATTTTTATAGAATCGTATAATAAGGGTTACGAAAAAGGGCAGAAAGAACTAAAGGATCAATACATAAAACTAGGGTATGAAGCGGCTTTTACTACGTTAGAATACAAAAAGCCAGATTTAGAGAAAGAAAAATACATTAATTGGTATAAAGATGGTTTTAATTCAAATGAAGAAATAGATAAAATCAAAGATGAAGCATATAAATTAGGGTTAAATGGTGATGTATATGATTTACCTAAGGAGTATGAAAAGTCTGAAGTAATATTCAGTCATCATTTTGAGATTGGACAGAAGGAATATGAAGTGGAAAAAAAAGAAAACACTCAACAAACTACATTCGGACTAAGTGTTATTTTTTTAGGTTGGCTAGCTAGAAGGTTCTATGTAGCAAGAAAAATAATCAGTTAATGTGGGAGGTAATGAAGAAGAAAATGGGGATATATAGAACAGCTTGTTATAAGGTAGAAGATGTCTTTATTAAAATGTTGACGAGAAAACAAAATTCTGATGAGGTTAGAGAAAAGGTTGAAGCCTATAGAACTCAAAAGGAGATAAAAAAACAAAGGGGAAAACAGGAAGAATACATAAGTAAAGAATAAAACCTGAAAGTTAATTTGCTAGGACTTCAATAAATAGCCACTGTAACTAAAATTCACTGGTATAATGTAATTTAAAATTTCTAAAACACAGGCTGCTTTTTGCGAATAGGTGAGAAGTAGTCTTTTTTAATACGAAAATTCAGTGAAAATAAGCAAAGGGAAACAATAATAATCCTAGAAATTTAAGGTGTTTTACTGAACAAGGATAATTTACTGCTCAAATTTCCAATAAATTGATAATTATATAGTTAAATGATAGAAACTTATTATTCAGCTTATAATAAAATATGCAGGAGATCCCTCCTTAATCTAAGCCCCCGTTCACAAAATTGACATAATTATACATGCTATCTTATAATTGCATAGCAGAAAGGCAATTTAATTAATTCCTTCAAAAAGGAGAATTAGCGTGCAAAATAGCCACACTAATGAAACCGCTTGCGAAGTTTATGATTACATAAGAAAAAAACACCGTATTCTTATCTCTACTGTTGCAATCATTGTTCTCTTTTATATACTGTTTCCCATTGTGTTAACCACTTTTATTTCAGAACAAAATAAATATTTTCTCCCCTTGGCATGGGGGTATGTCCTTATATTATTTCTCCTGACCTGGGGAATAGGGATGTGGCATTACTTTTTCATGAAACAATTTAACCGGAGTCTAGAAGAAAGAGGGAAACAGACCAATGCGGGAGGTGGCCAATGAATTTCACCTACTTTATTTTTTTCGTCGTTATCGTGATTGGTACGCTGGTCATTACCCATTGGGCAGCAGAGCGGAGCAGAACAGCTCATCAATTTTATGTGGCAGCAGGCAGTCTGTCTGGTATGCAAAATGGTATGGCAATTGCCGGTGATTTTATCAGTGCCGCCTCATTTCTTGGCATCACCGGACTGATAGCGCTCTATGGCTATGACGGATTCTTGTATGCGACAGGTTTTCTTATTTCCTACGTCATACTATTACTATTAATCGTGGAACCGATTCATCGTCTTGGTACCTATTCGGTTGCAGACGTTGTCACCACCCGCTTTCCCGGGGACAGGATGCGTGCTGCTGTAGCTATTAGCGGTATTTGTATTTCGGTTTTGTATATGATCCCACAGCTCGTAGCTTCTGGTTTATTGATTCGTCTTTTACTGGGGGTAGATTTTCGAGTAGCAGTGTGTATTATCGGTGTGTTAATGACGGTGTATGTAGCATTTGGTGGAATGCTGGCGACATCTTGGGTGCAGATTATAAAAACTGTACTGCTGATGGGTGGAACATTACTCGTTGTTTTTATTCTACTGTCCTGGATGAATTGGGATTTTTTTGGCCTTATAACGGAAGCGGTAGAGCAAAGTCCACATGAGGAATCGCTTTTTTATCCTGGAAATCTGTTCACTAACTCAATAGAGAAAATTTCACTTACCTTAACTTTAATGCTTGGAACCTCAGGTCTTCCACATATACTAATTCGGTTTTTAACGGTAAAAAATGCAAAACAGGCAAGGGTATCTGCCATGTCTGCCTCATGGATTATTGGCTTGTTTTATATCATGACACTTATTTTGGGTGTGGGAGCCATCGCACTTGTTGAGAGTGAAACATTGATACAAGCGGACGCAAGTGGAAATCTAGCAGCTTTATTGTTAGCAGATGCGGTTGGTGGTGATTTTCTAATTGCCTTTGTGATGGCAGTGGCCTTTGCAACTATCATTGCTGTTGTAACCGGTCTGATTTTTGCTGCAACTTCCTCTTTTGCGCATGATATCTATTATCATATTTGGAAGAATAAAAAGGTCGAAGAGAAAAAACAGCTACAGGTTGCTAGGCTCGTTGCTGTCGTGATCGGGTTCTTGTCCATCCTCTTATCAATAGGAATGGAAGAGAGTAATGTCGCTTTTCTTGTATCGATTACGTTTGCGATTGCTGCTTCCACGCTATTTCCTTTACTGATTCTTACTTTTTATTGGAAACGATTTAACCGAATCGGTGGCTATACAGCACTATTAAGTGGTTTTCTTATATCAATCATTCTAGTTGTCTCAGGTCCAGAGGGGATCGGCATCTTCCCACTCTCAAACCCTGGTATTCTATCGATTCCAGCCGGCTTTGCTGGTGGTGTGATTGGTTCCATGGTAGGAAAGAAGGACGAGAAAAACTATGAAGATCTTATTATGAAATTGTACAGCGACAAACAGGAGGTTGTATCGCATGATTGACCTCACCATTGTTTTGTTTGAACGAATCGGTCTGCTTTTGTTAGCAGCATTTATGTTAACACAAATACCGGGATTCCGTTCATTATTAGACAGAGATATTGCCATCGATACTGTGATTTATCTAGCGATTGTTTTTGGGTTTATTGGGATATTAGGAACGCACACGGGTGTGTTAATCCAAATGGATACGTTAGTGCTCGAATCAAGAATTACCGATGTGACCTCTAGTGAGGTGTTGATCGGTTTCAGTACGGTAGTGGTCATGATTGCTGGTCTGCTTGGTGGACCATATGTTGGCCTTTGTACAGGGGGTATTACCGGGATCTACCTTGCATTTATTGGTGGAGATGCTTGGATAGCAAATAGTTTAATTAACCCATTGGCGGGATTAATTACGGGGTGGACAGGTCAGTTTTTTTCGGATGAGCGGGTCATTGCACCAGGGAAGGCATTATTTATTGGTATGTTCCCACCGGTATTGCATATGGGCTTTTTGTTGATTTTTATTTCTGATCATGAAAAAGGTGTAGAGTTGGTAAATACAATAGGTATCCCACTTGTGATTACCAATGCTGTGGCTCTTGCCATTTTTACGATGGTAATCCGTGCTGCGCTTAATGAAACGGAAAGAGAAGCAGCGATTGAAACCAACCGAGCTTTATCCATTGCTGAGAAAGCACTGCCGATTCTTCAGGATGCTTCCTTAATCTCTAATGCGAACAAAATGGCGAAGCTTTTGTATGATGAACTTGATGTTGCTGCTATTGCGATTACAGATAAAGAGAAGGTGCTCAGTCATGTAGGTCTTGCTGATGATCATCATCGATTAGGGGAGCCGCTCAAAATGCGACTATCGCATAAAGCACTTGATACAGGGGATATACAGGTTGCTTATGATAGAGAGGGAATCCAATGTCGCTTTGAAGCCTGTCCGCTGAAAACAGCGATAATGGTACCGATTTATCGTTCTGGTGAAGTAATCGGTCTGATTAATTTATATTTTCGACATTCCCAACAAATTCGGGCTGTAGAAATAGAACTTGCCAAAGGTCTAGGTACTATTATCTCCAACCAAATCAGTGGCTTTGAAGCGGAAAGAATGAAAGAACTTTTGAAGGAAGCGGAAATACGAAATCTTCAGGCACAGATAAATCCACATTTTCTATTCAACACTTTTAATCTGCTTCATTCTTTGATGCGAGTCAATCAAGAAAAGGCACGTCATATCCTTATACAGCTAAGTCACTACATGCGGGCGAATCTGTCCATCGCCAGCAAAACGTTAATCCCTTTAAAAGATGAACTCGCACACGTGAATGCCTATGTGGAAATTGTAACTGCGCGTTTCATGGATCAGTTAATCATTAACATACACATTGATCCAGATCTCGAAGATGTATTGATACCACCGGCAACATTGCAGCCCCTCATTGAAAATTGTATTCAACACGGGCTAAAGGATAAACAGATGAAAGGAAGAATTGATCTAACAATTACCCGAAAAAAAGAATGGGTATATATTGAAGTTCGAGATAATGGAAAAGGTTTTTCAGATAATATTCTTACATTACTCGGAACGGAACCGATGGATCAACAGAATGGTAATGGAACAGCCTTATATAATATTAATGAACGGTTGAAAGGTATTATGGGAGAAAAGAGTCAGCTGTACTTTCACAACTATCCAGAAAAAGGAAGTTCTGTTTCATTTAAAATAGTTGTTCATACAAGGAGTGGCATAAATGAAGATTTACGTAATGATTGCAGAAGATGAACGTCTTGGACGGGAAGAACTGTTCTATCTGCTCGAGCAGGAAGAAGATGTGATAGTATGTCCAAGTGCAGAAAATGGAGAACAATTAATCCAGTTATATCGTGAATATAAACCGGCTGTATTGTTTTTGGATATACATATGCCAGGCCTCACCGGTTTGGAAGTTGCACAGACATTGCGTAATGAAGATGGGAACGAGCCAGTCATTGTATTTACTACTGCCTATGACACCTATGCTGTTCAGGCATTTGACCTTCAAGCGACAGATTACCTATTAAAACCTTTTGATAAAGCTCGTTTTGACACCGCTATGAAACGAGTTAGAGAAGAGCTACAAACGAAGCAACATAAAAAGCCAAAAATTGATAAGCTGATTATTTCTACTGATAATAAAATGTTGGTTGTTGATCCATTGCAAATCGGCTATGCAGTCCGTGAAGGAAGACAGCTGCTTTTACACACGTTAACGAACGAAGTCATTGAAACGAAAATGAATTTGAAGGAGCTAGAGGAAAAATTGTCCACATTTCCTTTTTACCGGCCGCATCGAAGTTATCTGGTAAACCTTGATGCGATCGAGGAGATTACTCCATGGTTTAACGGAGCCTATAACATTGTGATTAAAGATAAAAATAAATCGCAAGTTCCAATGAGTAGAACGGTAGCCAAAGAATTTTTTGATGTATTACAGGGATTAAATTAACCATTCATACAATAAATTCAACATTTTAAACAGATAGAACAACAATTGAAGAAAATCTCGAAATTGAATCAATTATATTTAATATACTAAATACAAATGTTAGAGTATTTAGTATTTTTTTTATGCTTTCAAAGAGGATGGGCTTTGAAAGCATATAGTGAGACTGCCATCAGTGGGGGTTTTTGACGGTTAGTGCCGTGATAAAGGTTATATGAATAAGTAGGAGATTATTCATAGTTATTTGTAAGCGTTTACTAAAATACTCTAACATTAATAAAAGCAGGAAGGGAAGGGATGAATCAATGATTCAAACACTCAATGAAAAACAGAAATGGTATTGGAAGAAAAATATCCAACTGATCATAGGATTGCTTATTGTATGGTTTATGGTTGGTCTTGGTGCCGGAGTTCTATTTGCTGAACCTCTCTCCAATGTCCAATTTTTAAATGTGTCGTTATCGTTTTGGTTTGCACATCAAGGTTCGATATTGGTGTTTATCATACTAATACTCACGTATGCGATTCGCATGGATAAACTTGATAAGCAATATAAGGAAATGGTAAAGAACGAAAATGAGGCTTAGTTAAGCAGGTATAAGGAGGGGTTTCATGAGTGTTGAAGCTATTACGATTATTCTGGTACTTATTACGTTTGCTGTTTACACGGGAATTGGTTGGTGGTCAAGGGTTCGTGATACTTCCAATTTTTATGTCGCAGGACAGGGTGTTCCAACTGTAGCGAATGGTGCTGCCATTGCTGCGGACTGGATGTCTGCCGCATCCTTTATTTCGATGGCAGGACTAGTTGCATTTTTAGGCTATGATGGAACGATTTACTTAATGGGGTGGACCGGGGGATATGTACTTTTAGCATTATTGCTCGCTCCATATTTACGTAAATTCGGAAAGTTTACGGTTCCTGACTTTATTGGTGACCGTTTTTATTCAAGTAGTGCCCGTGCAGTAGCAGCAGTTGCAACGATTTTTATCTCGCTTACGTATATTTCCGGACAAATGCGTGGGGTAGGGATAGTTTTTAGTCGTTACTTGCAGGTAGATATTGTCGTAGGGGTTCTAATTGGAATGGCCATTGTTGGATTTTTTGCATTATTAGGTGGAATGAAGGGTGTAACCTGGACACAAGCCATTCAATATTTTGTTATTATTATCGCTTTTTTAATCCCTGCGTTTGCGATTTCTTTTCAGTTAACAGGTAATCCTATTCCACAGCTTGCCTTAACAAGCAGTGATATTGTCGATCGTCTGGGGCAGATTCAAGTAGATCTCGGTATGACTGAATATATGGTGCCGTTTACCGATTTATCCATGATTAATGTCTTTATGGTGACATTAGCTTTAATGGCGGGGACTGCTGGTCTACCCCATGTTATCGTCCGTTTCTATACTGTTAAAAGTGTCCGTGCTGCACGTTGGTCAGCAGTTTGGGCGATCATATTTATAGGACTTCTCTATTTAACTGCGCCTGCTGTTGGTGCGTTTGCTAAATACAATTTAATCGATACGATAGCAGATCAGCCATTAGAAGAAGTTCAGAATATTGAGTGGGTAAGTAAATGGGAAACAACAGGTCTCTTACAATTAGATGATGTAAATGGTGATGGAGTGGTGAATTTTACTGGTGGTGAAGACAATGAAGTCTCTATTGATGGAGATATTATCGTGTTATCCACTCCGGAAGTAGCAAATCTAGCACCTTTTATAATCGCGTTGGTTGCGGCCGGAGGGCTAGCCGCGGCATTGTCAACTGCGTCAGGGTTATTAATTACGATGACAAGTGCTGTATCGCATGATATTTACTATCGGATTTTTAATAAAGGAGCCTCGGAATCACAACGCCTGCGAGTTGGTCGGATTACATTATTAATCGCACTGGGCATCGCGGCATATGTTGGAATTAATCCTCCAGGGTTTGCCGGTGAGGTTGTAGCACTTGCCTTTGGTTTAGGTGCAGCAAGTTTGTTCCCGGTTATTCTGTTAGGTATCTTTGACAAGCGGATGAATAAAGAAGGTGCGATCGCTGGTATCATTACTGGTTTGAGTTTTACACTGATCATGATTGGTGCCATACTCTCCCAATCTATTATTGGAACGGATGAACCAATTTTAGATAGCTTCTTTGGTATTAATGCTCAAGGTGTCGGAGTAGTAGGCATGGTGCTAAACTTTGTTGTCAGCTTTATTGTTTCTAGGATGACTCCAGAACCGCCTAAAGATATCCAGGAATTAATTGAAAATGTACGTGCGCCTGAAATAGATGAGTAATCATAGGATAAAATGGCAGAAAGGAGGAAAAAGATGAATTGGACACTGGTTTTAGCATGTTTAGTAGTCATCTTATATCTTTTCCATCCATGGATGAATATGAAGACGTTTCAAAAAGTGATCGGGATAACCCTGTTTCTTGAAATCTTTTATTTAACAGGTCACTATCTGATGGAATGGCCATTTCCCACGCCGATTGTTTTTGTGCAACTTTTTGTTGTATCAGGAATGGGGGTTGCATTAGGTGTATTTTTCTCCCGGATTTGGCCACTGCCGTTTGAAAAAGGTTTCGAGCGAATCTTTCGGACATTTCTGATCGCAATCCCTGCACTTGGTTTTGGTATGGGCTTGCAAGTCATTCTTCAGGGTGCACATCCTACGCAGGCCATTTACTTAATTTTTGCATTTGCAGCATGGCTCGGATCCAGTAGGTTTGTACGTGAAGAAAAACCAGATATAGTGCATTATAAAAAATTAGAAGGAACAGCTTAACTGAAAAGAGGCTGGGACATATCAATTATTTTCCACTTCAAACACGAATGTTGCAATAAACATGAAGAAAAGGAAGATTATGCGCAGTAACTGATGATGTATAACTATTGATCTAAGTGGTGATTTTGAAATGAATAATATGATTAACAATCGCTACGGCTTGCCCACTTCGCTTTCCAGGGGGCGTGTCTTCAGCTAACTGTGCAAAGTGGATCTTTAGATCACGTTGATGCCTCAGGAGTCGAAGTGGACGCCTGCGCTAAATAACATTCTACAATGGATGCAAGTGGTAGAATTTCGACTCTCATTTCTTGGTTTATATATGCCATTCTTATAGAAAGTGCAAACAGCTAACGGTCATAACCGTTGTAGAGCAATTTTATAGCGGAGGCCGCACACTTTCACTCCTGTGGGACTGTTTTCTCTGAAGATCCACTTTTCCGAGCGATCTTTGCTTGGAAAAGTTAGCTGAAGGGAAAACCCCACGGAAAGAGAAGTGGGCAGCCAGAGCGGTTGCTTAGCAGTCACAACTTTTCAATATAACCGCAAAAGTTAGTGAACATTTTCCTTCTTTTATGCAATTAAAAAATCCGAACGATAACAAATTCTGTTCGTAGAATTTGAAACATCGTTCGGATTTCACTTTTATCAAATTACTTTTTTCCCAGTCACGTTTTTATATTGTTTTTTAAAAAAATAATTGTGGCAAAACATATTTGAACCATGGTATATAATAGAAAATACATACGTATACATAGCAAGAATTTTGATGGTCTGATATCACATTTGATCTATAAATGAGATACATGAAGGGGGGAGAAGGTTATATGAGTCGTCGAAATGCTATTTTATTCATATTGATTGCCGCCGTACTTTGGGGAACAACAGGTACGGCTCAAAGCTTTGCACCATCATCCGCACATCCTGTTGCTATTGGAGCCATTCGTTTGGCTATCGGTGGAGTAGCTTTATTAGTATTTGTAGTTATACAAGGAAAGTTTTATATCAAAAGGTGGCCCAAGTTGACAACATTTTTAGCAGCATTATCGATGGCAGCTTATCAACCGCTTTTTTTCTCTGCGGTATCTTGGACAGGTGTAGCAGTTGGCACAGTGGTAGCAATTGGGAGTGCACCAATATTAGCAGGATTACTAGAATGGTTATTCTATCGAAATATCCCAGACCGAAGATGGTGGTTGGCTACTATTTTAGCGGTAGCAGGTTGTACATTACTAGCTTCTAATGAGGCGACAGTTACGATATCACCATTCGGGATTCTGATGGCTGTTGGAGCAGGTATATCCTTTGCAGCATATACCTTGTTTAGTAAAAAGTTATTGGAACAACATCGCTCAGAAACGGTTGTTGCAGTGGTGTTCACGTTTGCTGCGATTCTATTATCACCCATTTTATTCTTATATGATTTTTCTTGGTTACTGCAACCGAATGGCAGCATCATAGCATTACATCTAGGGATTTTAGCAACAGCAATTGCTTACTTATTCTTTGCTCGTGGTTTATTAGGTACTTCTGTAGCAACAGCTGTGACACTTTCGCTTGCAGAGCCACTTACTGCGTCAGTTCTCGGAATTGTCGTGATAAAGGAAGCGATAACTGTACAAATAGTATTAGGTTTGTTACTCATTTTTACAGCATTAATTTTTTTATCGTTTCGAAAATCTTCACCGTAAAATTAACCACTTCTACCAATAGATATATCATATTAACCATAATTTTGCGCATAATAAGTATATGATTATATTATTGGAGGGTACATATGAGTGACAAAATGATACATCTAACATCAGGTGAAATTGCTTCATTATGGACGGGATATATGAATGACAGTATGGCAAAGTGCGTGTTAAGCTTTATGCTGAAACATATTGAAGACCCAGATATAAAACCAGTTGTACAGTTTGCTTATGACTTTTCTTCAAGCCATCTTGAACAATTACTTACTATTTTCGGACAAGATAATTATGCGAACCTAATGGGTTTACTGAACGAGATGTTAACATGAATGCTCCATGGCTTTACACGGATATATTTTGCTTAAGCTATGTAAACCAAATGGCAAAAGTAGGGATGTTAACCTATAGTGGATTTATCTCTATGAGTGATAGGGAGGATATACGATATTACTTTACACAAGCTCTTAATGAGTCGACGAAGCTTTTTAATCAATCGAGCGAAATTGCTCTATCCAAAGGAGTAAATGTAAGGCATCCATATATCGAAGTGCCAAAAGAAACGAATTATGTCCATAGTAAAAAATATATGAGTGGTTTAAATCCGCTGAATCAAAAAAGACCATTAAATGCCATTGAGATCTCCCATTTGTGTATGAATATTGAGACAAATGCAATTGGTTTAAAGTTATGTTTATCATTTGCCCAAACGTCACCAACGAAAGAAGTACAAGATTATATGCTTCGGGGAAAAGAAGTATCAAAGAAACATGTAAAGATTTTCTCTGAAACCCTATTGCAAGATGAGATCGAAACACCAAAGGTGCCCGATTTTGGTATGAGTGACTCGACTACTCAAACGTTTTCAGACAAGTTAATGATGTTTCATATGTCACTCATTGTATCAGCTGGAGTAGGCAATTATGCTACTGCTGCAGCTGCCAGTCAACGAAGTGATTTGATGGTTGATTATGAGCGTCTGTCGTTGGAAGTATCTCGGTTAGCTAAAAGCGGTGCAGATATTATGATCAAAAATAATTGGTTTGAACAACCTCCAGGAACGAAAGATCGCGAGAAGTTAGCTAGAAATAAAGAAGAATGATCTCAGAAAGTAGTTCCGTTTTGAAGTACCAGAATGTATTTCAAAATGAACTACTTTTTTCGTTATGAGTTATATACAAAACTATTGATCTCCAACGCTTCTCTTTACTGATATTTTATGGAGCTTCGCTTACTCAGAAGCATTTGCAATAGAAATCCTACAAGCATCCCTGGTAATACACTCAACATCGGTAGCCAGAGAGGCCCTAACAATACCTCAAACAAACTGAAAGTTGAGGAATAGATCGTTCCCACAGTTACGAAATAGGCGGAAAAAACAAATGGTAAGAAAGCATAGGGCTTCTCATCCCCACCTACATCACGATAAGCATCCCACATAGCAAAAAAATACAAACATGGATAAAACATAAGCCATTGAAAGTTTGCGTTTGCAATAGCCATTTCAATTTGGCCATAAAAACTAAAAATAATTACTTCGTTTAAATTTGACTGTACATTAATTAAAAACTCTAATCCAATTAAGATAATCCCCTTAACTAGTTTTCTATTGAGCACTTGAGCAAATCCAGGTAATGCGATACTCCATAATATAGCCTCTGTTGCCTTCACATTTCTAGCACCTTTCTTTTAGTGAGCAAAGTTATTGATATGGAAAGAAAAGGATGCTGAATAATTGAAAAAATTGAGGAGTATCTTTTATTTAGAGATATTACAGCAGTATTACGGTTCATTTTTACACCTTCTTAAATTGATCGTTAAGATTAGTATTCCAAATAATGGTATATAATATAACCAAAATATAGTTTTTTTATGGGATTATATAGAAAATACTTAGCTCTAGTTCAAAAGTTATCAAGCAAAAACTATGCCGTGACAGGGTGCAGTACAGAAGAAAATATTTAATTAACCCTAAGCCTTTTTCTTCCAAGGAGGATCCCCATTTTGGTGTAGTTTTTGATTTATTTTATAAATAACGTAAGGCACTAAAAAACTTAATACCGTGCATACTAAAATTAATTTATCAGGCAATTTACCTAATATATTTTCCCACATCTTTATCACTCCATTCCTTTGTCTTTTGCCTTATCTGAAGCTCCAATAGTTCTTACTATGGCGTTAGCTGATACATCTACTGTACTTTGTGAAAATAATTTATCCCCATGATCCCAATCGTTCTCAATCTCCTTCCAGTCATCATAGTGTTTTTGTCTTAAAATGGTACTGAATCCGAAAAAGTCAACTTCTAATTCCTGCTGTGCATTCTCCACTGTATTGGTAACAATTTTCTCCATTTTCTCCTTTATCTGCTTTTCAATTTTATTTATATATGCTTGATCTAAAAGTGACCTACTTCCAAACATTTCAGCTATAGATCCTTCGGTATCAATCGATATCGATATTTTTATATTATCCTGATTTTTAGCATTTATCTTTATGGAACTCCTTGCAGTATTTATCTCATATATCATAAGTTGGCCATCGATATAAAAAAGTAACTCTCCATTTGTAATATTCCCTTTAATTAGTCTTAAACCTTTTATGTCATCATCAGTAAGTGTTCCCACTTGGTGATCTGATTTTCCGTCAAATACGGCTACATCTTTATAACTAACATTATTCTCTGATAATGTTAAAAGTGGAAGAGCATAACTGTCTTTATTCAACAAATATCGATGTAGCATACCTATCCGAACTGGTTCGATTAATTCTAATGATTTCACATTGTTGTCCATGATTTTGTTGATGAATCGAGAAGGAAGTTGCTCTGTTTCTGTTTGGATTCCAAGTACATCTTTTGCGTCTCCTTGTGATATCATCACCTTTATTCCTCTACGCATTTCATGATCACGAATGAAACTGTCCACTACACTAGAAAATAAATCTGGTTCACTTGCAACTTCACTTGAAACGATTAAAATCTTTAAATGTTCATAGTTAGGGATCCAGTTTGTAAGACCTAACATCTCCCTGGAAATTTGAAACGAACTCTGTCCAGTAGCCGATATATTTTTGAATGCAAATTTATCTCCTCCTCCATCTTGGCCGGGATTTGATAAGTTACCTGGTATAACAAACTGACTTGTAAGTGTTATATCGTATGTACCGTCTTCTTTTTTATCAGCCATATCGATTGCACTTCCAATAACAAAGCCTCTCTCATCAATTGGTAATTCATCCCAACAACCAGTGAGTAAAACTAATGTGAAGCAAGACAAAAGCATAAGAAAGTGCTTCATATTACTTCACCCTCCTTATTTTAGCGATAACAAATAATAAAATCACTACAAATACAGTGTATAGAACCGAACTATAGCCAATAAATGATCCAAAGATTGAAACCTGAACTAAGTCTTGTGGGTACATACCGGTTACATATACAATCGGCGCAATGATAAAAATAAGATTTATTTTACCTATATTTGTAAAAATGGTATTAAGGGCGAGTACAGCAATATCGAATGCCATTGCAGTTGTGTTAAAAATGGCCATTATCCAAATAACAAAGAATAACGATTCAAATCGTTCCAAAATACCACCTGGAATTTCCACAATTTTAGCAAGCTCTATTGACGGATACTGTAGATTGGAGGTAACAGAGTTTCCAAAAACTAGGATGCAGGTAAGGTAAAGTGATAAATATAATACGATCGGTATACACATTCCAAGTACAGCCATTTTTGGTGTGTTTTTTGGTTCTTTTACAAGTGTGATATAAAACCACAGAATAACAAATCCTGCATAAGACAAAACACTATTTTTAACCCCTTCCATATATCCGCTAAAACTTGTCTCAAAAGTTGGCGATAAGAAGCCTAGATCAAACCAATTAATATTAAAGGCAATAACAATTAATGCAACAAATAATACAAATGGTAAGAACAATGTATTTAATCGAAATAAGCCTGTCCTTGAACCTGCTACAGCATAAATGATCAATAATAGAAACGTAAATGAAATGATTTCAACAGGTGTTTCTTTTAATAAATAATGCTTGGCAATATCAGCGATTTGACGAACCTGTAAGGCAGTTACACTCATTGATAGAATCGCAAATAGAAATGTTAAAACAATTGCTATAGGTCTTGTAACAATAGCTGATGTATAAGTTATAAAAGACTGATTTGGAAAGCTTGATGCCAATTTAGCAACAGACCAGGTGATCAGAAGGACAATCATCCCTCCAATCAATATGGATATCCAACCATCAGATGCCATTGATACAGAGGCAACGCTTTGTGGTAGAGAAAGGATTCCAATACCAATTACAAAGGAAGGTACTGCCACCAAAATTTGCTTATCAGAAATCTTCTGATCAGCATATTCAAATCTTTTCATGACCTATTCTCCTTATCTGTTGACTGCTTATCATTCGTTTGCATATATTCAGGCCGTGTCGTTAACAGTGGAATGGGTTTACGAAAAATAAGATCTTCCCAATCCTTAAAAAAGGTAGGTGCAAATGGAGTTGAATAAGGAACACCGATACTTTTAAGATTAACAATATGAATGTTTACCATGATGTAACCGATAATGATCCCATAGAGCCCAAATGTCCCAGCCAAGAATATGAAACCAAACAAAATAATTCTGAAAGCAATTGCAATACTATATGCTGGTAAGGCGAACGACGCAATGGCATTAAGGGCAACGACAATCACCATGATAGGACTTACTATTCCCGCTTGTACGGCAGCATCTCCTATAACTAGACCACCTACAATTCCAATGGTTTGTCCAATTGTCTTTGGCAATCGTACCCCTGCTTCTCGCAATAACTCCATGGTGATAGCCATAAGAACTGCTTCTATTAGAGGTGTAAAAGGAACACCTTCTCTTGATGCTGCAATGGAGAATGCTAAATTGGTTGGAATCATTCCTGGGTGAAAAGAAACTAATGCAATATATAATGATGGTAGGAATATAGCGATAAATGCTGCTATATAACGTAAGATTCTCAGCAAGGTTCCAATCGTCCATCGCTCATAATAATCTTCTGGGGATTGCATAGCACCCCCTAATGTTGTTGGAGCAATTAAAACAAATGGGCTACCATCAAGCATAATGACAGCCTTTCCCTGCAAAAGAGCAGCGGAGGCTTTATCAGGCCTCTCCGTATTCATAAGTTGAGGAAAAGGAGAAAGGTAGTTATCCTCAATCCATTGTTCGATAAAACCTGATTCCGGTGCGTCATCTGTGTCAATGGAATCAAGCCGTCTTTTAATTTCCTTTAAGATATCTGGATGAATTACATCAGCTATATACGTTACTACTAGATTTTTCTTTGATCGTCTACCAATTTGATACGTCTTAAATCGTAAATTTGGATCTTGGATATAACGGCGCATTAAAGCCATGTTCGTACGTAAATCTTCTACAAAACCATCTCTTGGACCACGAATCAATGCTTCCGTTACAGGTTCTTGAATATCACGTTTGTCCCAACCTTGTGTTTTTATAATAAACACTTTATCTATACCATCTAAATAAAGTACGGTACTCCCACTTAAAATTCCATTGGACACGTCATCTAATGTATATCCTATTTGAAGCGAGGTTGTAGAAAGAATTTCCTGATTTAATTCATCAAAGAGCTTTTGTTTATTATCAGGTATTTGTTTTCCTTCTGTTTCTAGCTGTATATTTTCTATGATGTTATTTCTTACATATAGTCCATCCACTAATCCGTCTATGTAAACGGTGGCACACTGATGCTCTGAACCACGGACGGTAAATTTTCGAATCGCTAAGTCAGCTGGTTCATCTAATAAGTTCTTGGTATTTTGCAGGTTTGCATCTAGGTTTTTCACTAATTGAGTGATATTATTAGCTTCTTTTTCCTGCTTCTTTTTTCTATTTCGATTAAAAAAAGAATTTACGCGTATTTTAACCACCTCAAAATTCTCCGTTCTTCTTCTTTTGGTTTCCCAACTTCAACGGTTTCTATACAAAAGATACACTGTGGATGGCAATCATACTCAAAAGTAAATGAGGTTGTCCAATGCCGCTTTTTGTTTCGACGGGGGGAGCAAAAAATGGAATGCTAGTGTCGAATAAAAGAATTCTAAACGACGGTAGGTGCAAAAATAAGGAACTCCCATTGAACAAAAGAACTTCAACTTTTTTATTTTCGTTCACTCGTTAAGGCAATCAGGTACGACAAGCTCTCATTACCTAAAGAAAAAGAGCTACCATAAGTCAATTGTGAGAACTTATGGGACAGCCCCATTACTCTTAAACTACTCGACGATCCCAATGTCTATGAGTTGCAATCGCCTTAATAAATTCTTGGACAAATGTGTTGATATTATCTGCTGTCACCACTCCGGGGCTACCTTGATAATTATTTACTTCTAACAACTGTATTCCTTCGTGAGTAGCACCAATCGGCTTATAATGAGAAAAAGCATCATCAATAAAGTACGCTACATACTTGTTGAATTTCTTGTTTTCATTGCTCCCTAATTTGGAGGAAGGGCTTTAGCTATCAGTTATATAGTTGGATAATAGGGTTTATATTTAGGATTAGCGTAATAAGGTGGTCTTAATCCAATTGTCGGGAGCTTCCATGATGAAGGATTATTATCGTATATAAGATTTGCCTTTTTAAGAGATTCAGACATCAATAAGTACTTTACTTCTGGATTATAATAATATCGCATTTTTTCACCTCCTAATATTAGACTATGCCCTTCTTTCTTACAGAGAGCCAGTTCACTTTTCTAAAAAAGACAAACACGACAATCGCCTAACAGACATAGAGTACTTCATATAGAATTTTAGGAGGGGGCTTTAAAATGTCTGACAAAGGGCCAAGCCAAGGAGATTATCCGATGTACCCCAATTACGGTAAGATAACCCGTTATGAAGAGGTTGCCTTGACGGTACCTGAACAACGTCAATATCGACAACCAGGAGTAGAAGATTTAATGGTACCAAAACCCATTATTGAAAATCCCAACTATAAGGGGAGTGGAAAGTTACAAGATAAAGTAGCATTAATTACAGGTGGAGACAGTGGAATGGGGGCAGCAGCTGCGATTGCTTTTGCAAAAGAAAGAGCGAACGTAGCCATTGCTTATTTAGATGAACATGATGATGCCAATCGAACTAAAAAACGAATTGAGGAGCTAGGCAAAAGTTGTTTGCTGTTACCAGGAGATCTAAGAGAAAAGCAACAATGTATTGATATAGTGGAAAAGACAGTAGAAACTTTTGGTCAATTAGATATTTTATGCAATCATGTCGGGATTCAATTCCAACAGTTAAGTTTAGAAGATATTACAGATGAACAATTCGATGACACGTTTAAAGTGAATATATATTCCCATTTTTATACAACAAGAGCGGCATTAAAATACTTAAAAGCGGGCAGTTCGATCATTAATACTTCCTCTGTTGTTACATTTTACGGATACGATCAATTGATTGATTATACAGCGACTAAAGGAGCAAATATCGGATTTACACGTGCACTTGCCAGAAATCTAGTCAAGAAAGGGATAAGAGTAAATGCCATTGCTCCAGGCCGGTTTTGGACACCATTAATACCTTCTAGTTTTTCTACCGATGAAGTTGCACTTGCAGGTAACCCGATGGATCGCCAGGGTCAACCGTTTGAAATCGCACCAACATTTGTCTATCTTGCCTCTGACGACTCCCAGTTTGTCACAGGACAAAAACTTCATGTAAATGGTGGGCAAATATTTGGGTAGATAGATAAGTGGTTGAGTAAGCCAGGACTTACTCAACCTTCTTCCAATGCCGTACCATCAGTAACGTTACTCCTCCGATTAATACCACGAGTAACAAACTAATCCAAAATCCTGGGCGGATACTCTTATCCATTAATGTTCCCGATACAGCTGTCACAATAAACAGTAATCCTACCCATGCAATCACCTTGTTTAGCAACTTTATTCCTTCTAGTACTCTCCATGACGATAGGATGATAAATGCCCAATTGAATAGCAGTAATATCCCGGCAGCAGTTGTAATATATTCATATATCTTTTCGGGTAATAATAATGCAGTAATCACCGAAACTGCCAATCCAATCGTCGCAAGTAACAAAGAAGGCAAAGGTAATTCCTTAAATTTTTTGAGTTTTTTTGAAAAAAGTTTCGGTGCATCCCCATCTTTTGCCAGTGTTACTAATAAGGTAACAACCCCAAACAATGCAGCGGTCATCGTGGAAAAGCCCGCAACAATGATTGCTGCATTAAAAACATGAGGGAAAAATGGTAGCGAATAATCGGACAAAGCTGTTACGAATGGGCTTTCACTTGGGTCGAACTGCTCAACAGGTGCCATAATGACTGCCAAACAAAGGGAGATAATATAGATAATAGCAAGTAATCCTAACATCACTTTTCCGGTCTTTGGAGCATCTTCTTTTTTCTTCAATCGAATGGCCATTAATCCAATGACTTCAATACCGCCAAATGCATAGAAAGCATATATTAATGATGCCCAAAATCCTTTGATTCCACCGGTAAAAGTATCCCCCAAATTGTTGGGAATGCCAGGTTCAGAGTCTGATCCACCTGGAATTCCACCTGCTAGTGCAATGAATGCAATAATAATAAACATAAAAATCGCTGCGGTTTTGATAACTGCTAAAAAATCTTCAATGCGGTCAAAGCCTCTTGTACCAAGTAATATGACCAGAATAGAAAGTATCGCATAAATGCCTGCAAATACCCAAAGTGGAATATTTGGAAACCATGCTTTCGTTAAGATGGCTAAGGCGATTAACTGACTACCCATGATTAATATGCTTGAGCACCAATAATTCCAACCACAGCTAAAGCCTGCCCACTTGCCAAACGCCTTTTCAGCATAATAGCAAAAAGAACCTTCCTGGGGATCTGCAGCCGACATTTTTGCTAATAAATTAAATACGATATAGGTGCCGATTGCTGCAATCAAAAAAGAAAATACGATCGAAGGCCCGGTCAGTTTGATTCCAATACTTGAACCGAGGAAATAGCCTGTCCCAATGGTACATCCGACACCTGTCAGAGCTAATTGCCACCAGGCGATTTTCTTTTCTGATGCAGATGATGTTTCACTCACACGACATTCTCCTTATCCTTTTTGAACTAAAAACATGTTTAGTATGGGATAAGGTGATCTAAAATATGAGTGTGATTGCTCGATAACCAAAATAAATAGCAAAACCAATTAAGGAAAGCCCAGTAATAACTGAGATCATTTTTAATGTTTTATCTGACAGTAAGTGACGCGAGCCGCTGGAGACAAGAGCCATGGAGATATCCCAAATCATTACACCGAAAATGATTGCTGTACTGTACCAGATTAAGTGAAGCGTATCATATTTATCAATCGTGTTAGCCAATACGGAGCCGTAAATTCCTAACCAAAACAAAATCGAGAGCGGATTGCTAATGGAAATCAAAAAGCCAGAAGTAAAGGTTTTGCGTAACGAATCACGTTCCTCCCTTAATTGAAGCGATTGCTTCGAAACCATACTTTCGATACCTGTATACAAGAGAACAAACGCACCAAATGACCACAAAAAAGTCTTCATAAAAGGCGTTTCTAAAAAATGGACAACCCCAAAATAGACAGCAAGAATAAAAAACAACTCTGCTATAATGGAACCTAAACCAACCATCCATGAATGCAGGAATCCGTTTTTTATCCCTTGGTTAATTTGTGCCGCGTTAATCGGACCAAGTGGTGCGGCTAAAGATAAGCCGAGAAACATATAACTAAGAAAAATTGTCAACTGCTTCACTCCCTTAACTAAATAACAAAGCTTGTACCCTTACTATTCTATTTATAGAAAATAGAGATATGAGCAAAAGGAGATGTAATTCATGTATGTCACAATAGAAATCGCTTATTTATCACCAAAAGGAATTCGAACGAATTTTTATTCGGATGAAATCGATGTTGAAATGGCGCTAGAAATTGCAAAAGACTTTGAAAAATGGAATCGTAAAAATTCTATTGTCTTCGTAGATCTTCAAGGTAATCGCTGGGATAAAAAAGAACTGATCGCATACACCGAAGAAATCGTGACAGAGCCTAATCATATTACGGTATTTTTTGACGGAGGATTTGATTTGAAAACAAACAGAGCAGGGTTAGGCTGTGCCATATATTACAGACAAAATCATAAGCCCTATCGCATTAGAAAAAATATAGTAGTGCCAGAAGTGACGTCGAATAACGAGGCAGAGTATGCCGCATTATTTGAGGGGATTAAACAATTAGAAGAATTGGGTGTTCATCATCAGACGGTGGAATTCAAAGGCGATTCTAAAGTGGTAATCAATCAGCTATTAGGAGAATGGCCTTGTATGGAAGAAACGTTAAATAAGTGGGCAGATCGAATAGAAGAGAAGATTGAATCAATGGGAATCGATCCGTTATATCAGGATATCTCGCGGAAAGATAATCGAGAAGCGGATCAGTTAGCTACTAAGGCTCTAGAAAATGTTGAAATAAATAGCCATATAGAATTGAAAAAAAGTGTAACTAATGATCATGATGGACGACTAATAGACTAAAGCTAAAAAATGGAGGGATGACTGTGAAGAGTTGGCTGAAAAAACCAATGTTATTTGGAGTAATCGCAGGCAGTGCTTTTGTTTTACCGACAACTATTTTTGCTGAAGCAAATGCAGAAGAATTAGAGGGAACGATGATTGAATTGGAAGAAGGTATGAATCATAACGAAACCATTGAAAATGCACAGCAATATATCGAGGAGCATTTGAGTGACAGTTTTGCGGGATTGTATATAGACCGTGAAGAGAAACAAACAGGTGTGGTAGTCTTGATGTTTACCGAATCTATTGCAGATGAGCATCGCCAAGCACTGGAAGGGTTTGCTGAGCAACCGGAAGATATTGAGATAAGAGAGGTTGATTATACGGAAGAACAATTAATAGAGAAGCAAAGAGAAATTGATCAAGACGGTTTTGAATATGATGATTTTTCGATCTATTATACGGGCGTAGACATCATTGACGGTAAGGTAGAAGTTGGAATTGATCCATTAAATGAGGAAAACATTCAGTTTCTTCAGGATAAATACGGAGTAGAATTAATTGATGTCGTGGAAGGTGAGCAGGCAACAACATTAGAAATGACAACAATGGATACTGAAATGGACGGTAGTATGGAAACGACTGATGAATCAGCTCAACAAGAGGAAGAGCGTAACTTTTTCCAAAAGATTGTCGATGCCATAAAGGGATGGTTTTCATAAGAAAAAGGAACACCGGAGATCAGCGTCCGGTGTTTTTATTTGATAAGGCAAGAAAGTATATAACCATTGATATCACAACTTTTATAAATAAGTAAGGTAGGAAAAGGTTGATTCAAAACATGTCATAAAAAAAGGAAGGGATAGCTATTCAAATAGAGTTGTCATTTTGAAAGCTAGCTTGTGCAAGCCAACCGCTACGGCTGACCGTTTCGCTTTCCAAGGGGCATGCTCTTCAGCTAACTTCCGCTTCAAGGTTCAAATAAATTAAAGGAGCCAAGTGGGGAGATCAGGTGAGCTAACACCTTGATAAGGTTCGATAACCTCAGTGGGGGGCAAAAACCCACTGAGGGAATTCTCACTTTATGCTTTTGGCAATACAATCCGTTGATACATTTTGACAGTTAACCAATAGTATAGTCCATAAATAACGAGAAATAGACTAATCGGAATCCAGATTTTTGTGTATGGTTCAATTAAAATAAACGAGAACATTTCCATTCCAATAAGCACATGGACAAGTCCGATTAAACCAGGAAAAAGGAAAACAAGAAATAATTCTTTATAGATTGATTTTTTCAGTTTTTCCTGACGTACCCCAATTTTCCTCAACATCTGATAGCGGTCAATATCTGCTGTTGCGCTGGAGAGCAGCTTAAACATTAGTACACTGGCCATCATCATTAAGAAAGCAACACCTAGAAATAATCCCATAAAAATCGTACCATTCGCTACATTTTTTAAGGCGGTATAATCTTCATATTTGCTACCAGTCATTGTAGGGTCTTCACCTGTATAATCAATTGCTAATTGGTGGTGACGTTCATCTATTTTTGCCAATGTATCAGTATAATCTGCAAAATTGTCAACTTTTCCAATTAATACAGTTTGCGTTTCTGCATTGATTTCTTCAAATTTTTCCTGATCGAGAATATATAACGAGCGATCACCGAACATATAGAAATTTGCCATTAATTCGGTTCTTAATGCTGTTTGCCATCGTTCAGGTATTGTTTCGTCATTATCCGTTTCCTTCGTCGTGTAAACAGGAGCAATTAAATCATCTGCTACACGTACTTCTTTCGTCAATTCCTCCAAATTACCGCTAAACTCCTTGATCATTGGCGGGTTTGCTTGTAAATCATGTTTGGAAAAATAAATGCCATCATCTGTAACACGATAGGAATAAAGGTTTCGCTCCTCAAAATCCCAATTCTCCATTTCTGCTAATTCTTCGTCTGTTGGCTGGAGTACTTTGACATCATAAGCATGCATCATCGAAGATTGAATTTCGGTATTGTGATAAAAGGATAGTCCTGCTGTCATTGCTCCTAATCCTAATGCTACTAACATCGCCACTGTTCCAAGAACTTTGGATAACTGACTGACACGGAAATCAAGCTGTGCATAGGTAAACGCATTGAGACCTTTTTCATTGATAGTGCGAATTCCTTTAATTCTCTTAATAATAAAAGGCAACATCGCCATAAAGAAAAAGTAGGTTCCTGGTGTGACGGTAGCTGCAGCAATTAGAACACCTACATGTGCAAGCTCGCCCATGTTGATCATGGCAAAGTAACCGACAGCAATTAACACAATTGCAAATAATGTTCCTACAAAAGTTTTCCAACCTTTAACTACTTTGTTATCAGCCTTTTGATCAGCATGTAACAGTTCTAGAACTGATTTGCGTGCTATTCTGATAGCATTCACAATCGCGGTTAAAAGGAACAATATCATATAGAAAATAACAGTTGTCCATAGTGATGATGGGTAAAGCGCATGGAATCCTTCACCAGAAAAATCAAGTCTTGACATTAACAGGCGGGCAATTCCTTCTGAAAGTCCTACACCAACGATTAGTCCGATAATAAGTGAGATAATCCCAATTACCAAAGTTTCTAGAAACATCATTTGCGTAACTTTTCCTTTTTTTGCTCCTAAGGTCATATACATACCGAGTTCCTTTTGACGGAGCGACAAAACAAAGGATGTCGCATAGAAAATATAGAAGATAGTGACAAGCCCTAAAATAAAGGTCCCAACATGGAAGACAAACACGATGGAACTAATGAGAGCGTTCGCTTCCAAAAAGGCTTTATTCTGTGCTAATGTTTCAAACATATAGAAAATCGCAATTGATATCGTTAAACCAAATAATAATACAAGATAATCCTTCCACATCTTTTTCATACTACCAGATAGTAGTTTCACTAACATGCTCTCTCACTCCTTTCCTTATGACGATTGAATGCTTGTCAATTCGGCAAGCACATTGAGAATTTGTTGGTGAAAGTGTTGTTGATCACCGGTTTTTTTGATTTCTTTGTAAAGATTGCCATCCTGTATAAATAAGATTCGTTCACAATAACTCGCACTTAATGGATCATGTGTGACGAGCATAATCGAAACGTCGTGATATTGATTTAAATGTTCCATTGTTTTCATTAAACTGTGTGCATTTTTGGAATCCAGTGCACCTGTTGGCTCATCTGCTAGGATGATGGCTGGCTCATGAACTAATGCTCTGGCAGCTGCTGCACGTTGCTTTTGTCCACCAGAAATCGTGACCGGATACTTCGGAAGGATAGATTTAATACCTAGTTTTTCGGCAACTTGTGTTACTAGTGGTTTGATTTTCTTAGAGCTGACTCCTTGCAAAGAAAGTGGAAGAGCAATATTTTCATAAACTGTTAAGTTTTCCAGTAGATTGAAATCTTGAAAAATAAATCCTAGTTGTTCGGAACGAAAATCAGCTAACTCATTCTGTTTCATATCCGTAATATCCTGACCGGCAATCTCTATTTTCCCGGATGTTGCTTTATCTAAAGTGGATACAACATTGAGTAGAGTAGTTTTACCTGCACCTGATGGCCCCATAATGCCTACAAATTCTCCTTCTTCAATGGTAAAGGAAACATTATCGAGTGCTTTAAATTGATTTTCTGATTTTTTACCAAATATTTTTTGAACGTTTTCTACGTTTACGACGGGTTTAATCATGTTTCATACCTCCAATTTTGTTTTGCTATATATAGTGTATAAGAAGGTGTGAAAACTACCTATTGATTTTTCTTTCATTTGTCTTACATTTTTGTAAGATTGATAATGTATAGGAGGGAATAAAAAAGCATGAATCCATCTAAGATTCATGCTTTAAGGTGTTCCACAAATTGGTGAAGTGGATTTATATTCGTAATATTCTGGTTACAGATGACAGGATCCTTGCACATATAGTTTCCTTTTTTCGAATATGTTCCACGCATCTGGCCTTTCTTCTCTGTAGTAAATAATGATACGACCTCAAGTCCATTACAAATCGTACAGATTCCTTTATGTTGAGAGGTTTCGAGGTAACCTTGGATTCCAATCAGCTTGTTTTCTTTGGGTATAAGCATATATGTTTTCCCTGAACCTTTATCATACCATCTTAAATAGACCGTTTCTTTTCTATCTATTTGCTCGAGGTCTGGAATTTGAAGTTTTTTTGCTTTCGGAAAAGCCTTTTGAATCTGTTTGTCACTAACCAGTGGAAAAGGAATAACATATTGTTTAACCTGCTCAAGGAATGGATCGATATCTTCTTTTGCTTTCATTGTTCGAATCGATGATAGTGTCTCATGTTGATCCACTTCTATGTCTGGTAATTGTTTTTCTAATTCTTCGAAAGCAATCTCCTTAACCGCAGCTATGACTTGCTGATCGTTAGAATGAGATTGTGCACTGACAACTCTTTTGGCCTGTTGTTTCATATGATGAAATTGATGTGGATGAATAAATGCGTCCATTGTTCACCCTCCTTTCTCTTATAGTTTACCAAATCCACGATAAAAAGATATGGCAAGAATGTTTAGCTACTATTCTTGCCATATCTCTATTTACTTAGTTTCTTCTATATACAATTTTTTTAATAGTTTCTATCGATAAACAGAAGGTATCTGCTAATGTTTCTATCTTCGTTCCTTCTTGGAATAATGCTCTAATCTGTTGATTCCGTTGATCATAATAGGCACGATTACCGGACTTGACTCCCCATTCTCTTCGGCCTTCTCGCTTCGGAATATAAATGCTTTCTCCTTGTACATATTCCTGTAAAGCCAGTAACAATTCTTTAGGGAGTATATCTTGCGCTTTTGTTTTCATGATCGCCAGCTCCTTATTTTAATCTTTCTATAAGGGCAAAGCATGCGCAAGTAAGGCGATATACTGATCACCCATACAAAGTATCGCCTTATTTACGCTTGCTTGCATGGGCTAGCTGTAATGCAGGCAATAATTGAGACATTGCCATTTTAAACACCTCCGTATTGTTATCATACATCATTATGATGAAATGTCTATATGTTTTGATACAGGGATATGCAATGTGAATTTTACATTTCTAATTCGTTATGCTAATATGAACATGTTCACGAAAAGAACTTGTTCATTTAAAGTTCGTTAATCAAAGGAAGTGAAGCGATGGGGGAAAGTAGGAAAGAAATTCAACGTGCCCGGATGTGGCGCTATTTCTTGGATGCTGCAACAGAAGTAATTGAAGAAGATGGCATTGATCATTTTACGATTCGAAAAATAGCAGATAAAGCAGGCTTTACAAGTTCCACAGCATATAATTATTTTAAAGATTTATCGCACTTGAAATTTTTTGCTGCGATGCGATTTATGTCTGACTATTTAGAAGAACTCCCGGCTTATTTAGAAAAAGGGAATAATACAGTTGAAAAATGGCTATATAGCTGGGAATGCTTCTGTAAACATTCATTTGCCCAGCCGAAAATCTATTCTGTTATTTTTATGGATAATTTAGGGTCTATCCCTGAAGAGTTATTAGAACATTATTATAAAATCTATCAAAATGACTTAATTGGACTTCCTAATGAAGTGAAAGACATTATTATGGAGCATAGCTTTGCGAAACGCAGTGCCTTATTTATTCAACCAGCAGTAGAAGAGAAGTTTATTGAAGAAGACGAAATTGAAATGATTTCGGATATGACATTATTAATCTGGAAAGGTATGATGAATACCATTATTAATAAGCGTCGAAATTATACACAAGAAGAAGCGATGCAAATGACCTTATATTATGTATATGAAAGTGTTATGAAGGTCATAAAACCAGAAAAGCGTGAGCAAATCAATGTATCTTATACGAAAATAGATACATGATTATTTTTTTCTAAAAATGATGAACACGTTCATTAAATGAATATGGTCATGATGGAGTTGGAAAGGAGAGCGTATGTGATACAGCTGAAAGGAATTCATAAAGTTTATGATGATGGGTTTCAAGCATTACAAGACATTAATCTGACCTTTGAAGAAGGGAAAATAAATGTGCTCATTGGCCCAAGTGGTTGCGGGAAGACAACAACTATGAAACTGTTGAATCGTTTGACTGATTATACAGAGGGCCAAATATTAATAGATGGTAAAGATATTCAGCAAATCAACCCAATAGAATTGCGTCGTCAAATGGGCTATGTCATTCAGAATATTGGCCTATTCCCACATATGACTATCTTTGACAATGTTGCGACTGTTCCTAAGCTTTTAAAGTGGGACAAGCAAAAAATTAAACAAAAAGTAGATGAACTATTGCGTATGGTCAATTTAGACCCTGAAGTATATCGTGACCGTTATCCGGCTGAATTAAGTGGCGGACAGCAACAGAGAATTGGAGTTATCCGTGCATTAGCTGCAGAACCTTCCACGATTTTGATGGATGAACCATTTAGTGCGTTGGATCCGATCAGTCGTGAACAATTACAAGAAGAATTAGTTCGTTTGCAACAAGAAATTAATAAAACGATCGTCTTTGTTACACATGATATGGATGAAGCAATCAAAATAGCAGATCAAATCATTATTATGAAAAGCGGTCATGTCGTGCAAAAGGGGTCACCACAAGAAATTTTAGCTAACCCGGCGAATGACTTTGTGAAAGAATTTATTGGAGAGGAACGGCTCGGTAGTGCATTACCGCCAGTAAAGGATTTAATGACAGGGACTTTTGCAACGATAGACATTACGCAATCTCTAGATGAGGCTATTCAAACAATGATTGATCAACAAGATAACGACATACCGATAGTAGATCAAGACCATAAATATGTTGGCATGTTAGACCTCTTTTCAGCATTGAAACAAAAAGAGCGAAAAATAAAAGATGTGTTAACAAATCAAAAAACAATAGTGGAAACAACTGCAATGGAGCAAGTAATCAGTGATGAGCTTTTGGAGCATCAAGCAATGATACCAGTCGTTTCAAATGACGATAAAGTAGTCGGTATTATAAAAAGAGAAAAATGGTTAGAAGTATTACAACATTTCTATCAGCTTAAGCGTGGTGGGCAATAGTGGAGTTACTAACAGATTATATAGCATTCTGGCAGGATAAATATGATTCTATTTTGACCTATACATGGGAACATTTAGTCATTTCCTTTGTTGTCATGTTGCTTTCGATTGCCATTACAGTACCGTTAGCTATCTATATGACAAAAATCAAGAATGAACAAGTGAAAGGACTTATCTTCAATATCGCTAATATTTTCCAAACGATTCCGACCGTGGCGTTATTAGCGATTATGATTCCGTTATTAGGAATAGGATTTAAACCAGCGGTAGCGGCATTATTTTTATATGCTTTATTGCCACTGCTTCGCAACACATATACAGGCATTCAATCGATTGATCCAAGTATTGTCGAAGCAGCGAAAGGGATGGGTTTCAGTACTTTTGGCCGGTTATTTAAAGTGGAACTCCCTGCAGCAATGCCTTATGTGATGTCTGGTATCCGAGTAACAACGGTATATATTATCAGTTGGACAACCCTTGCTGCGTTAATTGGAGCAGGTGGATTAGGTGACTTAATATTGGCCGGTATTGGTTATAACGATAAACATATGATTTTTACCGGTACCATCTTAGCCATTGTGATCGCGTTATTATTAGATTTATTATTTCATAAATTTGAAAAAAATTATGCAAAAGCTTAAAGGAGAGTAACAACATGAGAAAAGTAATAGTAGCAAGTATGTTAACAGTATTATTAATGATTGTAACAGCATGTGGAGGCAACACTTCTGCAGATGGTGGAGAAGTGTTTGAATATGGCGCACAAAAAAATACAGATCCAAAAATTATGGGGCAAATCGTTAAACTTCTGATTGAAGACCAAACAGATCATGAAGTAAACATTACAGAAGATATTCCAGCAAGTCCACAGGTTATGAATGCGATTGACCAAAAAGATTTTGATTTTGCTACATTATATTCAGGAGAAGTCTACAACAATCACTTTGATGAAGATCAGGTAGAATATTCAACAGATCCGCAAAAAACGTTAGAACAGGCGCAGCATTTATTCGGTGAAAAATATGATATGAAATGGTATGACTCGATTGGATTTAGCAACCAATACAGTATTGCAATTAAACAAGCTTTTGCAGATGAACACGGTATTCACACAATGACAGATTTAGGTCAGGTTGCAGATCAAGTAACGATTGGTACAGATAATTCCTGGATTGAACGTGACAATGATGGTTACGAAGGTTATAAAGCAGCATATGGTTATGAATTTGCTGATGCAAGAGGAATGGATGTTGCCTTAATGTATGCAGCAATCGCAAGTGGCGATGTTGAAGCTGTTACTGCTTATACAGTAGATCCGCAAATCATTGAATATAATTTGACTATTTTAGAAGATGACCAGAACTTCTTCCCACCATATGAGGGTTCATTAGTTGCGCGAAATGCTGTTATTGATGAATACCCAGAAGTAGCGGAAGTACTGGATTCTATTGTTGGATTAGTGAGCACAGAAGAAATGACGGAATTAATTCGCCTAGTAGATATGGAAGAGCAGAGCACGGAAGATGTAGCACGTGAATTTTTACAAGAAAAAGGAATGCTTGAATAGGGAAAGGTGATGACATGAGCTTTCTCCAAGAACTCGGTCTATACATGCTGGATAATAGCAGTTTACTGTTAGAATTAACAATCGAACACATATTGATGGTTGTTTACGGCATAGCGTTAGCGCTTGTCGCAGGCATTCCATTAGGAATTATTGCGGCGCGATTTGAACGTTTAGCTCCTTTTATTATTTCATTAACGAACATTCTGCAACTAATTCCGAGTCTGGCTATGTTAGCTATTCTTATGCTTTACTTCGGGTTAGGATTTCAAACAATGGTAATTGGACTCTTTCTATACTCTTTAATGCCAATTGTGCGCAACACCTATGTTGGTATTCGCGAAGTAGACGACAGCATTATGGAAGCAGGTAAAGGTTCCGGGATGACGCCTTTACAATTACTTGCAAAAGTACAGTTTCCATTATCGATTCCATTTGTTTTGGCAGGATTACGTGTAGCATCAGTTATTGCTATAGCTGTTGCATGTATTGGACCTTATATTGGAGCAGAAGGTTTAGGGAAAGAAATTATTTCAGGAATCAGTTTGCAATCGGAAGTGAAAATCTATGCAGGTGCTATTCCTGCAACACTCTTGGCGATTGTGGCAGATTTAGCATTGGGCCTTTTAGAGAAAAGGGCCAAGAAAAGAATGGCGTTAGCATAAGAGTATTTGAGGAAAAGAAAGGTGGACAACATTGGTTTTTAACATAAAAGATTCACAAGAGCGCCGAGTAAAAAAAGAATTTCCACACCAAATAAAAAAGCTGGAGAATGTCTGGATACCCATGTCGGATGGTGCCAAACTCGCTGCAACAATTTGGTTACCCGAAGATGCAAAAGAAAATCCGGTGCCAGCGATATTAGAGTATATTCCATACCGTCAGAATGATTTTACGGCAATTCGTGATTCTGTCAGACATCCTTATTTTGCTGGCCATGGTTATGCAAGTATTCGTGTCGATATTCGTGGGTCAGGTAACTCAGATGGTATTTTGTTAGATGAGTATTTAAAACAAGAGCATGATGATGCATTAGAGATACTAGATTGGATAAATAAACAAGACTGGTCAACAGGCGCAGTAGGGATGATCGGTAAATCTTGGGGAGGATTTAACAGTTTGCAAGTCGCAGCCCGACAGCACCCTGCTCTAAAAACAATTATTACGTTATGTTCAACAGATGACCGTTTTTCTGATGATGTGCATTATAAAGGTGGAAATGTCCTGGCATCCGATATGCTGTGGTGGGCTTCTACTATGTTTGTCTATAATGCCAGACCACAAGATCCTGCTGTAGTGGGAGACGGTTGGAGAGAAAACTGGCTTGACCGTTTAGAAAACACACCACCTTTTGTAGAAGAATGGTTAACACATCAGCGTCGTGATGCGTATTGGAAACATGGCTCGGTGTGTGAAGATTTTTCTAAAGTAGATATTCCTGTATTTGCAGTAAGTGGATGGCAGGACGGATACACAAATGCGGTGTTCCGTTTGTTAGAGCATTTACCAAACGAAAGTAAAGGTTTGCTAGGTCCATGGGCACATGAATATCCGGAAGTAGCGACACCTGAACCAAATATTGGTTTCTTGCAGGAATGCTTACGCTGGTGGGATCAATGGTTAAAAGGAATCGACACTGGCATAAGGGACGAGCCTCAGCTTATTTCTTGGATACAAGACAGCGAATTGCCACAAGTAACCTATGACAAACGACCGGGTAAATGGGTAAGTGATAACACATGGCCTTCTAATAATGTCCAAATGACAAAATGGTATATGAATGGACAAACAATCTCAACAAATCCTGTTGCACAACCTGATCAAGTAGTGATTCCGAGTGTACAAGAACATGGATTTTATAATGGTGTATTTTGTCCATTCGGTCAGCCAGGAGATTTACCTGCAGACCAGCGCTTGGAAAATGGAAAAGCGGTCGTATTTACGTCAGATCCGTTAGAAGAAACAATGGATCTATTGGGGCAACCGAAATTTCATGCCGAATTTTACGTGGATCAGGAAAATGCTTTTATCGTTGCAAAAGTAAATGATAAGGCTCCAACAGGTGAATCAACTATGATTACATGGGGGATGTTGAATCTGAATCATCTCGAATCCCATGAATATCCTCTGAGCTTAGAGCCTGGGAGAAAATATCAGGTTTCTGTTGATTTGAATGTACTTGGTCAGCAGATTCCCGCGGGTCATTCGATTGAGTTAGTGTTATCACCAACATACTGGCCACAAGCATGGCCTTCACCCAAACCGGTGAACCTAACTATCTATCAGAATGAAAACACGTATCTAGCATTACCTTCTCGTACACCACAGCCAGAGGATGAAGATGCAGGTGCACACTTCCTAGTACCGGAGACAGCAGAAGTAATAGAAAAAGAGATTCTCCGTAAAGAGAAACGTACACGAGAAGTGAAACACGATCTCATCAATGGTATTTGGAAGTTGGAAGATTTCTCTGACGAGGGTGAACGTAAACTTCTAACCAATGGTGTAGAACACGGCAGTATCAATAAAAACACATTCTCGATCAAAGAAAACGACCCATTATCAGCCAAGGTAACTTGTGAATGGGAATTAGTAGTAGGACGTGATGACTGGCAAACCAAACTAGACACATTTAGTGAAATGACTAGTGATGAAGACAATTTCTACCTTTTCAATCGGTTAATAGCATTTGAAAATGGAAAGGAAATTTTCCAGAAAGAATGGAAGAAAACGATAAAGAGAGATTTTCAGTAAGTTAAAAACAACGCTTGGAATGGTTCCAAGCGTTGTTTCTTTATCTCACATTATAAATCCATGCTTTATCCTCATCCATCATTCTTTTCGCTGCATATATGGTTAGAAATTGAATCACGATAATTGGTATTCCCATTAATCCTGAAATTACTTCAAGTGGCGCAAGACCACCAATTTGCATGAGTATTAATGCAAGTGTTGTAATAATAGCCGCTACAATAATTCTTAGTTTTCTCGATGGCTCCAGTTTACTCATATCTCGTTTGCTCGTATATGCCGCAATGGTGTATGTCGTGGAGTCCAATGTAGTGGTCAGGAAAATCATCGATACTACTACAAATGCAATAATGGCAATGCTCGACCATGGTAAAGAAAGAAGAATTTCAGGTATTGCATTCATTGGATCATTGCCTTCTACAATATCGAGAACAGGTACTTCACCTGTAAGATAACGTTCCACACCAAATCCACCTAAGACACCTGTCGCGATCCAGGAAAGCATGGTTGGCGCCAGTAAATAGGTGAGGATCATTTCTTTGACAGTACGTCCTTTAGAAATTTTTGCTGCGAAAATACTGTGTAGCATCGCCCATGTCGCACTGTAAGCAAACCAGAATATCATATGGCTTTGTACATGTGTAGTCGTCTCCATTACGACGGAATCGGTATATAAGGACAATTGCAGATAATGTTGAAGCAAGTGTCCAACCGTGTCAGTAAAATAATCCAAAATGAAAATACCAGGACCAGCGATTAAAATAAAGGCAGCAAGTCCACCGGCTAAATACATATTAAATGTACTCAAGCGCTTAATCCCTTTTTCGATACCGAGATAGGCACTTACGGAGAATAGGAAAACCCAA
Organism: Gracilibacillus salitolerans; assembly: GCF_009650095.1. GTDB lineage: Bacteria > Bacillota > Bacilli > Bacillales > Amphibacillaceae > Gracilibacillus > Gracilibacillus salitolerans. Next base: position 741,180 of record NZ_CP045915.1, read on the forward strand.
ATAATCGTTATAATCATGGTAAGGCCAAAGGTAACCTCGATATTCAGCAGTGCCGAAACATTATACGTAATGATAGGTGTACCTAAGCCTAATGTTACGGCAGCACCAGATAAGATACTGACTAAGAATAATATGTCTAATACTTTTCCACCGATACCATTAGTGAATTTGTCCCCAAAAATACAGCGACATGCCTCTGAGATGCGCATCAACGGTCTTTTCTTAACATGGATAATATAAGCCATTGCTGGAGCTGCCATTACAAAGATTGCAAATACTTGAAAGCTCCATAGAAACATACTATAGGCATTTCCCCATAAAAGTGCTTCCTGCGATTCAGGACTTACACCAAAAGGAGGGTCCAATGCCACCTGTGTCCACTGTACCATTCCTGTTCTCATAATGGTGGAGCCAACACCCATTGCAATCAAGATCGATGCATACTCAAACATAGTAAATCTCGGTTTTTCATTTGGATTGCCAAGCACTACTTTTCCGTATTTGGAAAATGATAAATACAACCCGGCTGCTACCAAAATAAGTGCATACCAGATATACCCCCAACTGAAAACATCTACAATTTTATCAAATATAGTATTCAGCAGATTTAATGATTCAGATTCGTAAATAGAAAAAGGAATGCTAATCATAATGATGAAAAGTAAGGATGGAATAAAGATTTTATGATCAATTAAATTCCAATCATGACCAGTTCTTTGTTTCATACTAACTCACTCTCCTTCTATTTTTTGCGGGTACAATAATGAGTTACCACACATCTACAAAATTAAACAAAAAGAAGGATACGAACTATTCGTATCCTATCTGTTACACATATTGAAACTGATTTAAATAATAAGGGACATCACTTTGAAAATAGCTCTTTCTTTGTTCGATATAATCACGAATTTCATCAAAAAAGGTATCAGCGAGAATCGGATATTTTACTGTTCGTACCTGATCCAGTGGTGAATTGTGTTGAATGACGGTATCAATACTTTCTAATAAATTTTCGATTAATTGATGGCTAGCTTTAATCCCCATTATATCTTGGAAAATTTTCTGATCTTCCTTTGGATCTAATACATGATATGGCAGCTTCATATCAATATGAATACCATCCACCAATTCTTTTTCGATTAAATGTTTGATTTTCGTATTATATATCCCACAAGTTGTTACAATGATTTTCCCATTGAAAATGCTCTGAACTTGTTCCAGTAAAACTGTAATGTCCTCTATTTTATCGATTAAAAATTCTCCTCCACTAAACATAACCGCATCAAACAAAAAGCCGCTTTTTTCTAAATAATTATACAAATCCTCTTTTGTTTTATACTGCCTTGGTGTATTAGCAATAATTTCATCATAATTGTGACAACCGTAGCAATGTAATAAACAGCCTGATAAGGAGTGTACCAGTAATGTTGTGTGATCAGGCAAGTCTTGAAATGTGCGAATAAAACGGTTATAAAATTTCACGAATGAACAACTTCTTCAATCGTTTCTTCTTTCATCCGTTTGCGCACATTCCAGTCATGACGTCTTGCTTTTGACCAGAAATTATATTTTCCTTTGTAATAGCCTTTTTCATCAACGTTAATGTTGTTTCGTGCGATCATTTTTAAGTAACCAATCACACGGCTAAAAGAAGCAATATCATGGGAGCCGCATGTCGGGCATTCTTGCACATTTTTCGCATCCTCCGCTACCATTTTTTGTCCGCAATCCATACATGATGTAATCGTCGGCGTTAATGTGATATAGTTAATCGGTTTTTCAAAAATTTTATCTAAGTAGGTTACCAGTTTTTCTGGTGTTACTTTTGATTCCAAGAAATGGTGCAGGACACTTCCTGAAGTAGCGTAGCCTTGGAATTCTGCACTGTTTTCTAATTGATCTAAGAAATCATCCTCTGAAAAAGGTGTCATACAACCACTGGTAAGGTAAGGATTTTCACCTTCTCCTTGGGTGAAAATATTTTTATGGTTTACCTCCGCCCACTTATGATCATGTCTTGCTAATTTAATCGCAGCATTTTCTGAAGGTGCATACTCAATACCACAAGCAACTTTATCCCGAACAATAAACTCATTGACTATATCTGTCATATATTGCATTAATTCATGCGCAATTAGTTTACCTTCAGGATCATTGATTCCTTTTTGGTAACCGATATTGATAAGTTTCTCATTCATTCCCGTAATCGCAAAAACGTTAAAATAGTTTTTTAGATTATGATTATAGGAGAAAAAGGTAGGGTAAAGATCTTTGTTTTGCTCTAACCAATTACGTTTTGCCATATGTGCTTCTTGCATCACTTCCAAGTATTCCCGCATTTTCTCTTTAACAGTATCGATATCGTCTTCGAATTCAAGCAACAAGCGGTTGATATTAAGGTTAATTACCTGTACAGCCCCTGTGGATCCGGTAGAAGAACCAAAGACACCACCACCCGCTTTGGACAATGTTTCTAGATTTATTTGTAACCTGCAACAAAGACTGCGACTAACTTCTGGATCTTTCGCCTGAATCGTAGGGTTTATTGCTTTATAATAAGGATCTTCAAAAGGCTTCGTCTTAAAGTTCTCAAAATAGACCCCACCCCAGTTATACATCTTATCGAGTAATTCTAGGAATAGTGGATTGTGATAGTTAAAGTCATCATCGATTTGTACGGTAAGTAGTGGAAAAGTGAATGGAATACCATCACTGCCGGTTCCTTCACTCATCACATCGATAATCGCTTGATTAATCCGATCAAAATATGCAGATGGAATCTCTGAATACTTAATCGGTAGCGGCTCTCCACCAATCACAACATACTCGTCTTTTATTTCTTCTGAAGGCTTACCGAATTCCAAAGTAATATTAGAGAAACTACTTTGCGCACCTGATCTTAATGGCATATTCAGTTCCCAAATTAAACTTTGAAAAAGCTGTTTTAATTCATCTTGAGTGTATGTAATATTATGATTTTCCTCCTCCTGCAGATAGGAAGCGGCTATTGTTGAGAGCTGTGCAAGCATGACAGCCCCAGATACTTGTTGCGAAATAAGTGTGATCACATTGCTGAAATGTCTGAGCAAAATCGATAATCGTTTCGTAGGTTTGGAGGTAATCATATTTTTCGCTAGGGAAGGAATACCCTTCATTGCTATATCCTTACAACTAATCGATACGCAATAAGGTGCAAGTTGTTTGTCATGAACATAGACAATTCCTTCATCATATAACTCTTTTATTCTAGAAGGAAGAATATGGTGAAAAAGGAACTGCTCCTCCGCATGATTGTTTAAATTGTGCCTGAGGAGTGGAAGAGAATATACATAATTACTATTCTCCCTTTTTAAATAATCTGCTTTTTTATCATCTTCGTTGGATGTGAACTTTTTGATAATTTGCTCGGTATTCTGAAACATGGATCAACTCTCCTTTTAGTATGATGAATAGAATGTAACACAATATATAGTGTTGATAAGTGATTTTTATCACTAAATACAGTTTCAGGTAGATACTGCAAACAAATACGAAAAGTTGCAAATAAAAAGCCAGAGTTGCAAATAAATACGGAAAGTTGCAAATAAAAAGTCAGAGCTGCAAATAAATCCGAAAAGTTGCAAATAAAAAGTCAGAGTTGCAAATAAACGGTGGAAGTTACAACCCAAAATACTTGAGTTAAGAATAAATAATGAATAACAAAGGAAGAGCACATGATTAGGGCCTTCCTTTATAGCTATTCAGTAAAAATCTTAAGTTATAAGTTTTATTTTTATTTCCCCCATAAGATTCCACTTCTAATTTTCTCAAAATACGTGATGCAGTGTAAATGGAGTCTAATAATAAAAACCATCTTGCTTGTTTATTGTTAATCGTGTATCCGAATAAAAAGACAAAATCAATCAAAGCAGGTAAGTGAGCATTTTTATCTTTATAGCCACATTTACTACATTTCCAAGTACCATATGTCCATTTCATTACCTTCGGTTTACATTTTGGACAAAAGACACCTCTTTTCATATTTCGAAGCACTTCTCTACTAGGTTGTAAAAAAGTAAGAGGTCGCTCTCGATGCATGCTCAGTAACTTTTTTCCTAATTGTAATAGTTGATTCCGATCTAACCTAGGATCTGAAAATTTCCGAGTTAATTCTTTCAATCGAAAAAGTAGTTGTTGAACAGGAATCATGTCAGGATGCTCAAATGTGATATTTGCTCGATCATAAGTGAAAATAACTAACGTGTAGATGGGGATGGATTCAAAACCGAGGTCTTCTAAAACTTTCCTGAGCTGTTCTTTTTGTGAATTTGCTTGAGAGAGAGGATGCTGGTACACTTTATCTTCCGATTCTTTCGATTGAATCAGTTGCTGTGCTTCGTTAACAGATAGTATTCCTCTTAAATGCTTTATTTCGGTAATTAAGAAAAAGGAACGGAATAAAAATAAGCCATCGATTTGGAAGTGGTGATTGCTTCTTTTAAGTCTAAGACCATATAAATCATAATGGGATGTAGTAGTAATGAGGTCTATGAAGTAAGGTAAACTTTTCTCTCCAAGATAGCCGGCAAGTTCTCTGCCAAACGATTCGGAGATATCTTGAGGGATGTCGAGGTAACGTTCTTGCATCACTTCTAATTGCAGCAGTTGCTGTGTTTTTTGTGGAGGTCCAACGATCAATAAATCATCTCCTTTCCGATTCATTATAACAAACAAGCCTCCTATGGTATACTAATTTTGAAAAAGGAGTGTGCAATATATGGAAACAAAAAATCAACAATTTTTCCGTGAATTTAATGAAGCCTTTGTCAAAGGGAATAGTGAAAAAATACTAGAAAGTGTAACTGATGATATCACATGGCGCATGGTCGGAAATGATACGATTAAGGGTATCGATAACTTAGAACAGGCACTACAAGGAATGGATAATGGCAATCAATTCGAACTCGAAATCGAGCATTTGATTACGCATGGAAAAGAAGGAGTCGTTAATGGCATTATTCATTCTACAGATAAAAATGGTGAACAGCGTCATTATAGTTTCTGCGATATTTACAAGTTAAATAAGCATAAAGATGGAAAAATAAAAGAAATCATCAGTTACGTGTTGGAGATCTAGCCGTGCGACAGTTATGGACGTTTGGTATAGAGCAGGCGAAATCGTGTATTTTTGCCGTTGTTATTTTTTCTACATTAGCGATTACACAAATAATGGATGTCTCTTTTATTCACCGTTATGATTTCATCCTTATCATATGTCTTATAACCCAAGTACTCATGCTTGTCACCAAACTGGAAACATGGGATGAGTTAAAAGTAATTTGTGTTTTTCACCTTATTGGTCTTGCGCTGGAAATATATAAAGTACATATGGGGTCTTGGAGTTATCCAGAAGAAGCTCTTACCAAGATAGTTGGTGTACCACTGTATAGCGGTTTTATGTATGCAAGTGTTGCCAGTTATTTGTGTCAGGCATGGCGTCGACTTGATGTCCAACTGGAAAAATGGCCGCCAACATGGACTGTTGCCATCTTGAGTGCAGCCATCTATTTTAACTTTTTCACTCATCACTATATCTATGATTTTCGCTGGGTGCTTAAGGTCGCAACGATTCTATTATTCTTGCAAACAATTGTCTATTATCGGGTAAATGGACGTACATATAAGATGCCACTAGTTCTTTCATTTGTATTAATTGGCTTTTTTATTTGGATAGCAGAGAATATTGCTACCTTTTTCGGTGCATGGCAATATCCAGGGCAATCTCAAACATGGCAAATCGTTCATTTAGGTAAAATTAGCTCCTGGCTCCTGTTAGTGATTGTCAGCTTTCTAATTGTAGCCATGTTAAAACACTTGAAGGAGAGGAGAGAATCCTATTAAAGTAAGAGGAAAAAATTCTCTTTTACAATATTATCAGAAAAAATCGCACATACAGAAAGCAACAACTGATTCTGTATGTGCTTTCCCTCTTATTTTTTTTGATCGGTAATATTCCTGCTATACACTTCTTCGATATAAGCCAGATATCCCTTCAAATCACGCTTTTCTTCTTCTCCTTCTAAATGAATGGCAAAGGATGCTAAAATAAGGATACTACCACACATAAACAACCAGATAAAAATACCAAATATTATTTCCATCATTCACCCTCCTTTATTCTTAGCTTAGATGGTGGAACGCGTTTCAGAGCAAGAAATTTTTTAGAAAAAAGGTGAAAATCTTGGCAAATATTCGTGATATCGCAAAAATGGCCGGCGTGTCAGTGACAACTGTTTCTCGAGTAATCAATGACCATCCATATGTTAGTGAAGATAAGCGGAAAGCAGTTATCGATGTGATGAGGAAAGTAGACTATCAGGTGAATCGAAATGCGGTAAGTCTTAGCCAGGGAAAATCTCATTTAATCGGTGTTGTCGTTCCTTTTGTAAAGCATCCATACTTTGGGCTGCTTATCGAGGGAATTGCAAAGCAAGCGGTAGAAAATCATTATCATTTTGTTCTCATTCAGACCAATTACGAAAAAGAAAGAGAGCAAGAAGCGTTAGATATGTTAAAACATAAACAAATTGATGGACTGATTATTTGTTCTCATATGATCGAATTAGCAACTATTGAAGCTTACCAGCAATACGGGAAAATTGTTGTCAGTGAAAATGCAGCAGGGAATAAAAGCATAGATTCTGTTTTTGTCGACCATTACCAAAGTTTTATGGATGCATTAGCTTACCTAAAACAAAAGGGATACAAAAGAATCGGTTACTGCATAGGGCGTGAATCAGGCTCAAATAGTTACTTTCGTCATCTGGCTTATAAAAATTTTCTGACACAATACCCGCAAAAGGAATTTGTTTTTACTGAAAACTATTATTTTGAAGATGGTCAAAAAGTGATGGATGAAATCTCAGAATTAACAGAAAAACCAGATGCATTGCTGGTAACGAGTGATGTGGTGGCAGCAGGCATCCTGACAGCTTGTAAGAACGCACATATGAAAGTACCAGAGGACATGGCAATCATTGGTTTCGATAATCAACCAATAGCAAAAATGATGGATATTACAACATTTGAAATACCGATTGCAACAATGGGTGAGCGGCTGTTTCAGCATGTTTTAGGAAAGGCAATCAATCGCCATGAAGAACTTTCGGTCAACCTTATAGAAAGAGGAACTGTTTAATAAATGTAAACGCTTTGTAAATTGTGTATAATAGCAGAAGGTGATACAACATGACAAAGCGCCTGAAAAAGCCAACGCATGAAGCGTTGGCTTTTTGTGTTTATCTTTATTCTTCAACTACAAATTCGAATCCACCGGAGAATTTAACTTCTTTACCGATTAATACGCCACCAGTTTCAAGTGGTGCATTCCAAGTTAAGCCATAATCTTCACGGTTGATTTTTCCTGTTACATCTGCACCGGCAATAGTATTACCTTGCATCGGGTCTTTTGCTTTTCCATTGTATTCTACTGTAAATGATTCTTCATTTGTTACACCTTTGATTGTTACATCACCAGTTACTTTAAATTCAGAATCACTTACTTTTGTGATTGATTTACTTACAAACGTAATATTTGGATATTGTTCCACATTAAAGAAATCCTCTGATTTTAAGTGACCATTACGATCATCGTTATTTGTTTCGATAGATGCTACATCGATTGTTACTTTTACACTAGCATTCTCAATATCGTCGAAATCTCCATTGAAATCAATATCAAAGTTTTGGAAGTCCCCTTTTGCCTTAGAAACCATCATATGTTTTACTTCAAAGTTTAGTGCACTGTGTACTTTGTCTAATGTTACATTAGCCATTTTAAAATTCCTCCCTAACAAAAATTAACTTACTTTATGTAACTAAGTATACAAATATTAATTAATTACGTCAAGTAATTTGATTATTTTATTTCTGTAAAAAAATTTGCTATACTATAATTAAAGAGGTGAGAACTATGGCAGACAAAACGATTTGTCCGAAGTTTGAATCGGCATTAAATATACTAAATAAACGATGGACTGGGTTAATTATTTTTCAATTGTTAGAAGGTGCACAGCGTTTTTCTACCATCGAAGCAACAATCGGTATTAGTGGTCGTGTTCTATCAGAACGGTTAAAAGATTTGGAAAAACAAGGCATCGTGAAACGCCATGTCTATGATGAAACACCGGTCAGAATCGAATATGCCCTAACAGAAAAAGGAAAAGCTTTAGAACCAGTATTAGAAAGCATCCAAAATTGGGCAGATGGCTGGATGGAAAAAGAAAAACAATCATTTGTGTAACTCTTACCCGAAATAAATAGAACTGAAACTGTGGAGTAGATGCTTCGCAGTTTCTTTGTGTACAATAAAGGTTAAGGAGTGATAAACATGAAAGTGATTTTAGATTGTGATCCGGGGCATGATGATGCGATTGCTATGATTCTGGCAGCATCTAAGATTAGTCCATTAGATATTGTCGGCATTACAACTGTCTCGGGAAATGTAGAAGTAGAAAAAAATACCTTAAATGCATTGAAGGTTTGTGATATTATCGGTTTAACCGATGTTCCGGTAGTACAAGGTGCAGCAAGACCGATGGTAAGAGAACCAGAAATAGCAGAGCATATTCATGGAGAAACAGGTTTAGACGGTCCTAATCTGCCGAAGACACCAAAAAGAACGGCGATTAGTCAACATGCCGTTGATTTTATTATTGATCAATTACACCAATCTGAAGAGCCGATTACATTAGTACCGACAGGTCCATTAACTAATATTGCCTTGGCTCTAGTAAAAGCCCCTTCTATCAAGACCAAGATAAAGGAAATTGTCTTAATGGGCGGGGGCACCTTTGGTAATTGGACACCTGCAGCAGAATTTAATATTTACGTCGATGCAGAAGCTGCTAAGGTCGTATTCCAGAGCGGGATCCCGATCCGGATGTTTGGACTAGATGTAACACACCAGGCATTGGCCACCAGAGAAACGGTAGAACAGTTAAGAGAAATCTCCAACTCAGTAAGTGAATTTGTGGCAGAGTTATTAGTCTTTTTTATGCAAGCATATAAAGACTATTTTGCATTTCCAGGTGGTCCGATTCATGATGCCTGTACGGTTGCACATCTCATTGATCCTTCTATTTTTGAGTTTGAACATGTTCATGTTGCAATAGAAACAAAAGGGGAGCACACCTACGGGATGACTGTTGTTGATCGTTTAGCTGTAACAGGTCGGGAGCCGAATGCTTATTTTGCTACTGGACTCGATCAGGAAAAATTTTGGAGTTTATTCAAAAAAGCGTTAGAATCATACTCCGACTGAGAGGAGATGGAAGGAATGAATCAACCCAAAATCACGGTGATTGGCAGTATTAATATGGACTTAGTTACAGAAACAGATATCGTACCAGTCCAAGGGGAAACGGTAAGGGGGACCAATTTTCAAACGATTCCTGGTGGAAAAGGTGCGAACCAGGCAGTAGCTGCTGCTCGTCTTGGAGCGGAAGTAACGATGATTGGCCGTGTCGGTGACGATCAATTTGGGGATGTATTGATGGATCAATTACGGAAAGAAAATATTCAAGTAGACCACATTGATCATGTAAGTCATACCCCAACCGGTCTGGCTAATATCATTTTATCTGAGCAGGATAATCGAATCATTATCATTGCCGGAGCAAATGGCAAAGTGACAAAGGATTATATTGAACAAATAAAAGCTGCCATACTTACGAGTGACTATGTCTTGCTTCAATTTGAAATTCCAAAAGAAACAATTTTCTTCAGTATTGAATTATGCCATAAACATGGGATTCCTGTTATTGTTAACCCTGCACCAGCTATGGAATTAGATAAAGCAACATGGGAAAAAGCTACATATATTACTCCAAACGAAACCGAACGACAACAACTATTCGGTAATCAGCATAACGAGAAATTAATTATCACAAAAGGCAAACAAGGTGTATCTTTTGTAGAAGCTGGCAAAGAGCAAGAAGTAAGTGCTCATTCTGTTGATGTTGTAGATACAACAGGTGCAGGTGATACCTTTAATGGAGCACTGGCAGTAGCATTAGCAGAAGGACAATCCTTAACGAAGGCAGTCACGTTTGCGAATGCAGCAGCAGCGTTATCCGTCGGCGAGATAGGAGCCCAAGGCGGCATGCCGACTAGAGAACAAGTAGAACAATTTTTAGAAAAAGGTTGATTGTTATGACGGCACAAATATTGAACAATGATTGGACAAAACTATTAGAAGATGAATTTGAAAAGGATTATTATGTAGAATTGCGAGAGTTTTTGAAAAGGGAGTATCAAAACTATACAATTTATCCCAATATGTACGATATTTATAATGCGTTACATTACACGCCTTTTCATCAAGTAAAAGTGGTGATTCTTGGCCAGGACCCTTATCATGGTCCGAATCAGGCACATGGTTTAAGTTTTTCGGTTAAGCCAGAAGTTGATATTCCACCTTCCTTGAAAAATATATATAAGGAATTACATGCAGACATTGGCTGTCCCATCCCTAATCATGGTTATCTCGTAAAATGGGCAGAACAAGGTGTACTGCTACTTAACAACGTATTGACAGTAAGACAGGGACAAGCACATTCTCATCGTGGTATGGGATGGGAGCAATTTACTGATCAAGTCATCCTGACCTTGAATCAAAAAGAAACACCTGTCGTATATATACTTTGGGGAGCAGCAGCACAGAAAAAACAAGCACTGATTGATTTATCCAAACATTATGTGCTCAAATCACCCCATCCAAGCCCATTATCGGCACATAGAGGATTCTTCGGTAGCAACCCATTTTCCAAGACTAATCAAATTCTCGAACAAAATGGACAGCAATCGATTGATTGGGAGATTGAGTAGGTTAATAGGATTGGTAAAAGCCATTTAAAAGGTAAAAGTGTTCATAGAAGTAATCTATGAACACTTTTTTGCGGTTAATGAGTAATCTAGATATATGTTCCGGACTACATACATACACTCGGCGCTGTGTAAGATGAGATAAACAACAAATCTAGAAGATGGTAGTCAACTATCCATTTTCCACACTAGTTATTTATTCTGCAACATTTCCTTAATTTCCCTGATTTCTTTGCGTAACTCTCTTATTTCACTTGTATCCTCTTTGATTTCATCGGTGTCTTCTTCAATATCGTCGGTAATTTTTTGTGCATTATTAACGATTTCCCCCACGATTAAATTAATCATGATGAATGTAGCAATCACAATAAACGATAGGAAGTACAGCCATGACCATGGTTCCTCTGCAAAAATCGGGCGAAAAATCCCGCTAGCCCAGGATTCTAAAGTGAAAATCTGAAATAATGTAACAAAGCTTAAAAAGATATCACCGAAATATTCAGGCGCAATATCACCATAGAATGAGGTTCCTAGAATGGCATACACATAGAATATGATCAGCATAATTAATAACACACTGCTGATGGTAGGAATAGCCATAAATAAAGCCGAAACAATTCGCCTTAGTGTAGGAATAACCGTAATCGTACGGAAGACCCTCAAGACACGGAAAATACGTAACACACTAACAAAAGGGGTACTGTATAAAATCAGACTTCCAAGTACAATAACAAAGTCAAAAATATTCCAAGGATTAGAGAAATAACTTTTTTTCAATACGACCATTTTTAAAATAACCTCTATTGTAAAAATGGTGAGAATGATGATATCAATAACTAAAAAGAAACTATGATAGTCTTCATATATATTGGGGAAAGTTTCAAGTCCTATTAATATTGCATTCAATATGATTAGACCTGTAATAAACCAATTGAAACGTTTATGCATAACAAATTTTCTTAATGAATTCATCCGATTTCTCCTTTTCTATATAACAAATCACATTATATCTATCAAAGTTATTTTAAAATGAAAATAGAATAAACACAAACTTGATACAATATGAGAAAAGGAGTTGGTATAAATGAAACGTCACGAAGCATTACACCCATTATCTCATCACCATCACCACACGTTGGTTATGGCACAACAGTTAAAAAATGCAGATGATAAAGCAAGTATTCAACAGATGACAAGAGATGTCATTAACTTCTGGCAGCATGATGGAGAAGACCATTTTCGGGATGAAGAAGAAGTGTTATTACCGTTATATGCCCAATATGAAACAGTTGATATTCCGGAAATTCAGGAAATGCTGATTCAACATGTCCAAATAAGAAGCTATGTCCAGCAGATCAGAGGAACGCAACGTAAGGATCGTCAAATCTTTCGGAACTTAGGCGAGTTGTTGCAAAAGCATGTCCGCTTAGAAGAGCGTGTTATTTTCCCAATGATTGAACAAGCAATTCCTGAGAATTACTTGTATCAGGCGAACGGCAGGTTTCATCGTGATACCTATAGTGGATTTTAAAAATAATTAGGATACAATTTCTATTTTTTGCTATAATGTCATTTATAGCACTAGAAAATAGAAAGAAGTGACCCTTGTGCGTAAAAAGTTAAGTGTTATCTACCATAAAATAAGTAATTTATCTGGTATTCACCTTATTGTGTTATTTTATTGTTCAGCTGCATTATTATCTACATTAATACTGAGTATCCCGTACTTCCACCGTGAAGGTGTAAAGGTATCATGGTTAGATAGTATCTTTACAGCAGTAAGTGCCATCAGTGTAACAGGACTGACCGTTGTATCCACAGCTGATACGTTTAATACTGTCGGTTATTTCGTTCTAGCGTTTGTATTGCAATTTGGTGGTATAGGTATTATGACGTTAGGGACGTTTATTTATATCCTGCTTGGTAAAAAAATAGGAATACGAACAAGGCAATTGATTCGAATTGATCAAAATCGCAACACGTTAGCAGGATTAGTCCAATTAATGTTGAAAATTTTGAGAACGATTCTAGTCATCGAATTGTTTGGTGCGTTTGTATTATCTATTCATTTTCTGAAGTACTTTGATACATGGCAGGAAGCGTTAATACAAGGGATTTTCGCATCTGTGAGTGCGACGACAAATGCAGGATTTGATATTACAGGTACATCTCTGGAGCCTTTTGCACATGACTACTTTGTCCAATTTATTACTATCCTTCTTTTAGTTCTAGGAGCGATTGGATTTCCGGTTTTATTAGAATTACAGGACGTGCTTTGGGGAAGATATCGCGATTTAAAGTGGAAATATCAGTTCACTTTATTTGCCAAAGTTACAACGATTACGTTTTTTATATTAATTGTGATCGGAGCATTAGGTATTTTTCTATTTGAACATAACCATTTCTTGCAAGATAAGGCCTGGCATGAGTCCTTGTTTTACAGTCTCTTTCAGTCTGTAACAACACGGAATGGTGGTTTGGCAACAATGGATGTTGCAGAATTCACCACACCTACGTTATTACTTTTATGTGCGCTCATGTTTATTGGAGCATCACCTAGTAGTGTTGGTGGCGGGATTAGAACCACAACGTTTGCCATCATGATGCTGGCTATTTTTCATTATGCAAAAGGGCATAATACGATTAAAGTATTCAAACGTGAGGTTGATCCAGAGGATGTGACAAGGTCGTTTATCGTCGCGATAACAGCTATCATGTTATGTGGTAGTGCTATCGTGTTTTTGATTTGGATAGAACCATTGTCGAATATGGCGATAGTTTTTGAAGTGTTTTCGGCTTTTGGTACAACAGGGTTGTCGATGGGAATTACATCTGATTTATCAGCAATCGGAAAAATCGTGATCATTTTGTTGATGTTTATCGGACGAATTGGAATTTTCTCATTCCTGTTCTTAATTCGTGGAGATGATGTCCATGACCGCTACCATTACCCAAAAGAAAAGATGATAATTGGATAAATCTATGATAAACTATCCTCTAGTTTGAATTACACTAAGGGGTCAATGAGATGATTAGCATGTATAAAATGAAACATTTGACGAAACAATGGACAGCCATTCATCATATCGTTATCTATTATTTATTAGCAGTAATTATTGGTACTATTATTGTTAGTTTGCCAATTTTCCATAGACCGGGGGTTGAGTTATCGTTTATTGACGCTATGTTCACTGCGGTTACCTCGATTAGTGTGACAGGTTTAACGGTAATTACCATCTCAGATGTTTTTAACCCTGCAGGTCAGATAGCCATTGCGGTTATTCTTCATCTTGGTGGTATAGGGATTATGGCGATGGGTACCTTCATCTGGGTGGTGCTTGGTAAAAAAATTGGTATTCGCAGTCGGAAAATGATTATGGTCGAACAAAACAGTAAAACATTATCCGGTCTGGTTAAATTAATGTTGGAAATCTTTAAATTGATCTTGTTGATTGAGTTAATAGGTGCTGCTATTTTATCGATTCATTTCCTCAATTATTATGACAGTGTCGGAGAAGCTGTGTTACACGGTTTATTTGGAGCTGTCAGCGCGACTACGAATGGTGGCTTGGATATTACTGGTGCTTCTTTGATCCCGTTTGCTGATGATTATTTTGTTCAATTTATCAATATCATTCTGATTGTTTTAGGAGCTATTGGTTTTCCGGTGTTAGTGGAAGTACAGGAAGTTTTGAAAGGGAGAACCCAAGTTATAAATGACCGGCATAAATTTTCTTTGTTTACCAAAATCACAACAGTTACATTCTTTTGGCTGGTTGTCATTGGAACATTGCTAATCTTTTTACTAGAGAAAGACGCCTTTTTTGCGGATAAAACATGGCATGAAACTTTCTTCTATAGCTTATTCCAGTCGGTTACCAGTAGAAGTGGCGGTTTGGCAACAATGGATGTTTCCGAATTTTCGGTGGCAACTCTGTTCTTAATCAGTGCGTTAATGTTTATAGGTGCTTCTCCAAGTAGTGTTGGCGGGGGGATTCGTACGACGACGTTTGCCATCATGCTCTTGACTATTTGGAATTATGCAAAAGGGAATTCAAGTGTAAAAGTATTCGGGCGTGAAATTCATCAAGAAGATACTTTACGATCTTTTATCGTTATCACTACTGCATTAATGCTTTGTGGAGGATCTATTATCGTTTTAAATACAACAGAGCCTTTTAGTCTAATGGAAATTATCTTTGAAGTATCCTCTGCATTTGGAACTACCGGTTTATCGATGGGGATTACATCGGAATTATCAACTTTTGGCAAAAGTTTAATCATGTGTCTCATGTTTATCGGTCGTATAGGTGTCTTTACATTCCTGTTTATCATACGTGGAGATGATACAAAAGACCGTTTCCACTATCCAACTGAACGAGTTATTATCGGATAACCCTAAGTCCTTAGCCTAGGGTTATTTTTTATGAGGAAAGTAGAGAATAATAAATGGATTCACTTTCCTCGTTCTGAATTTTGAATGAGAGCTTTGATACGCTGCGAAAAGATGCTCGACTTTGTATAATCGGGCGTGTGGCGGACATTTGTTCCGTTATTTGTGACAAAAGTGCCGTTTTTATGATGTTGGTGGACATCTATTCCGCTATTCATCCAAAATAACGTTAATTTTTAACGAAAGTTGCTGAATAAGGGATTATATGTCCGCTGACATCGAAAAATGGATGTTATTCTACCAAATAACGCACTAAATGTCCGCCTAGCGTTATAGCACAATTGACAAATCTTCCCGCATTCGAGAAATCCAAGATTTTCTTCTTTCACCTAGATTAATCAGTAGGAAAAGGGGGCTTAAATATAGTATAGTTGTAGGTAGTAATAGTTTCGGATAGAGGTAGTGAGCAGAATGGAGGCGGAGAAAATGGATTATGGAAACGAAGTAGCGCAAATTCTAGAAAATATAGAAAAAGTCATGATAGGAAAGGAACGTGAAGTAACACTTAGTCTTGTTGCTCTGTTAGCTGATGGGCATGTATTACTGGAAGACGTACCAGGGGTAGGAAAAACCATGATGGTACGTGCACTATCTAAATCATTAAATTGTGATTTTAAACGGATTCAGTTCACACCTGATTTATTACCTTCAGATGTAACAGGTGTTTCAATATATAATCCAAAAGAAATGGTATTTGAATTCCGAAGTGGACCTATTTTTGGTGATATCGTATTAGCTGATGAGATTAATAGAACCTCACCAAAAACCCAATCCGCTTTACTAGAAGCAATGGAAGAAATGAATGTAACAGTAGATGGTATGACGAAACCACTGAACAAGCCTTTCTTCGTGATGGCCACGCAAAACCCTGTAGACTATGAAGGAACTTATCCATTACCGGAAGCACAGCTTGACCGCTTTCTTATGAAATTAAGTATGGGTTATCCCAATGAAGTGGATGAATTAGAAATGTTAAATCGAACAGATCGTGAGCATCCGATTGATGAGATAGAGGCAGTAATAAATAAAGAACAATTACTGAAAATGCAAAAAGAAGTGGATCGTCTTTATGTTGATAACACAGTGAAGCGTTATATTGTTCAACTGGTATCACAAACGCGAAAAAGTCCTTACGTTCAACTAGGGGTTAGTCCACGTGGTTCGATCGCATTGATGAAAGCAGCCAAAGCATATGCCTATATTCAAAAACGTGATTATGTGATACCGGATGATGTCGTTTATTTAGCGCCTTATGTGTTATCTCATCGGGTAATATTACGTCCAGAAGCAAGGTATGAAGGGGTTACCCAGTCTTCTCTTATAAAGCAAATTTTAGAAGAAATCGATGTTCCTGTGCGAAAGGAATTGCATGGATGAAACCAATGATTCGAAAAATCGTAAGAGAACTGCAACTACTTCTTTTGCTAGGGATCCTGTTCGTATTTGCGATGTTTCAAGGGGGATTTGTTAGCTGGTTCCTATTTTATAGTATGTTGCCTATTATTTTCTATATGTTGTTCATCCCTTTCTATCCCATTCATCATTGGAAGATAGATAGAAAGGTATCGGATCGGTATCTGGAAACAGGCGGTAATATAGAGGTAACCATTACGATCAGACGCAAATCGCCCTTTCCTATGTTCTATTTAGTTTTGGAGGAAGTATTACCAGAAACACTTCAATTTCAAGATGTTGGAAAGAAAAAATATCAGTACCTCTCCGACCGGCAATCGTATAATAGAAAACGTCATGTAAAAAAAGTAATATATCCAGGTTTTCAGAAAGAATTCACTATTCATTACCGAATAGAACATTTACCAAGAGGAAAACATCATTTGTCAGATATCAATCTAAGAATAGGTGATCCATTCGGTTTTGTTGAATGTAAATATCTTTTTTCTGCCGCAAAAGAGTTTTTTGTTTATCCCGCCATTCAAGATTTGAAGTGGAAACAGCAATCTATGAGTTTAGAAGAAGGTACCACTTCCTCACATATCCATGATGAAAAGCTAACAAATGTTGTATCAGGTGTTCGTGAATATATTCCTGGAGATCGCTTTTCATGGATTGATTGGAAAACCACTGCTCGAAAAAATACAGTGATGACAAAAGAGTTTGAACAGGAAAAAGACTCAAGTATTGTCGTCATTTTAGATGTAGGTGGATTACAACAATCTCAACGATTAGTGTTCGAAGCAGTTGTGGAATGGACAGCATCTATTTTACAATCTCTTCGTAAGAAAGATCAAAGTATCTCGTTTTATACGTTTGGGAAATCGGAGAGATTTTTCTCTAATCAACAATTACAGTTCCAATTTCCAGCAGTACAAAACTATCTCTCAACAGTAAAACAAGAGCAGGTATCATTAGCAGAACGAATGGTAACACCGATGAAGGAGCTATCGAGAGGGAGCGTCATTTTGTTTGTTATTCATCACTTAGATGAGTTGCTAGTAGAGAGGCTTTCCAACTGGAAGAAGCAAGATTATACATTAGTAGTTTGCTATGTTATTCCGGAAAAACAACTGGATGCTAAAGAAGAACAATATATTCGGTCCCTACGTTTGAAAAATATTAGTGTACAAACTGTAACAGAAAAGCAGTTAATGCAAGAACAATGGGAGGTGCAGGCATCTCGATGAGAAAAAGTATATCCTTAGAATCTGTATCTTCTTTTATTCTATTATTAGCAGGATTTATATTGTTTTGGGAATGGTTACGTCCGTTAGAACAAATAACAGATACAGGTAGTGTCTATTTGTTTATCATTTACACTGCCATTTGTTTTGTTACTTCTTTTTTTATGAAGAACGTATTGGCGAAGTTCATGATTAAGTTTTTCTCTCTACTGTTTATACTGGATTATTTATTTCTAGATGCTACTTTGTTATCTCCAGAATGGATGCAGACCTTGACGTTGGAGCTGAGATTTAATCTTGAGGCGGTTTGGGAAAATGACTGGACATTAATGACTTCTTTTTTTAGAAGCTTTTTATTCTTGTTATTGTTATGGCTTATGAGTTATTTATTACACTATTGGTTTATGGTAGCTAAAAAATTCTTTCTATTTGTTGTCTTAACGTTTATTTATTTAGCAGTATTGGATACGTATACGATATATGATGCACAATCAGCAATGGTTAGAACGTTTATTGTATCGTTTTTGGTACTTGGTCTCAGCAGATATGTAAAACTGATGGACAATGTGGAATCAAATAGTACTAGGAAACATGTATGGAGCTGGATGACGCCGGTTATTGTTATTGTTCTTTTCGCTACAATACTAGGAATCTATTCACCGAAGTTAAACCCGCAGTGGCCTGATCCTGTTCCTTTTATTCAAAGTACAGCGGGGCATGTCGGTTTTAGTGGTGGTCCAGTACAGAAAGTCGGTTATGGTGAAGATGATTCACAATTAGGGGGTTCTTTTGTACAGGATGATTCTCCTGTGTTTGAAGCAATTGCCCATGATGATATTTATTGGCGGATCGAATCGAAAGACTTGTATACCGGAAAAGGCTGGGAGCGTTCGACCGAGTTAGACTTCCAGGAATTAAACAATGGTGATATAGAGTGGAGTACCTTTATACGTCAACAGACAGAAACAACTTCATACAGTGCTACGGTACGACCGGTGACCCAAAATCAATTATCAAGAGCAGTGTATCCTTATGGTATTAATCATATCACATCATCTGGACAGGACCCGTTTTTTACGGATAGTCAGTTTGGTCTCATAGAATCAGAGTCCTCAGAACAAAATCAAAATTTGTCTTATTCCATTGAGTATGATGCACCTTCCTTCTCAATTAATGAGTTGAGGAGTAATTCAGATAATGATCCGGCAGATGTTAAAGAACAGTATTTGCAATTACCGGATAGTTTACCTGACCGTGTCCGAGATTTAGCAACAGAAATAACGGAAGGGGAAGACACCAGATATGATAAAGCGCAGGCGATAGAAGGCTTTTTCTCTTCGAGTGGGTATGTGTATCAAATTGAAGATGTATCTGTACCGGAAAATGGTGAGGATTACGTTGATCAATTTTTATTTGAGACAAAAATAGGTTATTGTGATAATTTTTCTACTTCTATGGTAGTTATGCTTCGTGCTTTGGATATCCCGGCACGGTGGGTGAAAGGGTTCACCGGTGGCGTGGAAGCAGCAGATCAGCCATCTCTTCCAGATGATTACTCCTTATATGAAGTGACGAATAATAATGCACACTCATGGGTTGAGGTGTATTTCCCTGAAAGTGGCTGGGTGCCTTTTGAACCAACAAGTGGATTTACTAATCCAACTGACTTCTATCTGGAAACGAGCGGAGATGTGAACACCGAAGATTATATGATAGATGATGAGGAAACGGAAGAAGAAAATGAACAAGAATCAAATGAAGAAGCGCAGGGAAATGAACAACTAAATCCAGCTGAAGATGATAATGAAGTTGGTGGTACAAGTAACGAAGATGAAGGAAATGGTGGGATTTATTACTGGATCGGAGCTGTGCTGCTTATCTTTGTGATTCTGGCTGTGGTTGTTTATCTTAAACGTTATGAACTAAGAGATTGGTATATGCTAAAGAAATGGTATCGATTAAAAGAAAGATTAGAGATAGAAGCATCTTATGTCTATCTACTGGAAATACTAGAAAAAAGAGGGATGCCTAGAACGAAAGGACAGACTTTACGGCAGTATGCAAAAGAAGTGGACAGGCGTTTAGGAACTTCAGAAATGTATGATATCACACTGGCATATGAAGAATACTTGTATCGTGACCAAACGTCACCGTCAAAGGATAACAAGCGATTACAAGGCTTATTCCAACGAATGATTGATCAAATATTAGCTTGACCAGTCTCGTATCGATTGATAGAATAGATAAAATTAAAGCGAGTAATTCGATGCAGTTTTCCCTGCATCATCACATCACCTTCATATATGTTTGAGAATAAGGCTCAAACGTTTCTACCCGAACACCATAAATGTTCGGACTATGAAGGCGGGGGTCTTGCCTTAGATTTCTGCCTTTCTGATTGCTATGAGAAAGGCAGATTTTTGTTTATTGCGATATTTCGCAATAAACAAAACGTACTTCGCAATAATTTAAAATTTATGTCATTTTTTGAGTAAATATCATCATTCATGTATGATATAGAATGGAATTAAACTGAAGGAGTGGACAACTTGGAAGTAAACAATGAAATGATTTTAGTGTTAGATTTCGGTAGTCAATACAATCAATTGATTACACGTCGTATCCGTGAATTTGGAGTATATAGTGAACTGCATTCACATCGCTTAACAATCGATGAAATAAAAGAAATGAATCCAAAAGGAATCATATTATCTGGTGGACCTCACAGCGTATACGGTGAAAACAGTTTTCGTTGTGATGAGCGTATTTTTGATTTAGGTATTCCGATTTTAGGCATTTGCTACGGGATGCAGTTAATGACCCATCACTTCGATGGGGTTGTGGAACGTGCCAATCAGCGTGAATATGGAAAAGCAGACATTCATGTTAAAGAAGGAGCATTACTTTTTGAAGGAACGCCGGAAGAACAAGTTGTCTGGATGAGTCATAGCGACAAAATTATCGAAGCACCAAAAGATTTTGATATTGAAGCAACAAGCTCATCTACACCAGTTGCTGCGATGAGTAATAAAGACAAACAGTTATATGGTGTGCAATTCCACCCTGAAGTACGTAATACGGAGTATGGCAATGACGTATTAAAATCTTTTGTCTTCCAAGCATGTGACTGTACAGGCGATTGGACAATGGCAAACTTTATTGATATGGAAGTAGATAAAATTAGAGAGCAAGTCGGTAACCGTAATGTGTTATGTGCCTTAAGCGGTGGTGTCGATTCTTCTGTCGTAGCGGCTCTTATTCATAAAGCAATTGGTGATCAGTTAACATGTATTTTTGTTGATCATGGTCTGTTACGGAAAAATGAAGGAGATACCGTCATGAAGACCTTCCGTGATCAGTTCAAAATGAATATTATTAGAGTAGATGCACAAGAACGATTCTTGTCCAAGCTACAGGGTGTATCTGATCCTGAACAGAAGCGTAAAATCATCGGCAATGAATTTATTTATGTATTTGATGATGAAGCAGCAAAGCTGGAAAAGATGGATTTCTTAGCACAAGGAACGCTTTATACGGACATTGTGGAGAGTGGTACGGAAACAGCACAAACGATTAAATCTCACCACAATGTTGGCGGATTACCAGAAGATATGGAATTTCAATTGATTGAACCATTAAATACGTTGTTTAAAGATGAAGTACGTGCATTAGGTACAGAACTTGGAGTGCCGGATGATATTGTATGGCGTCAACCATTCCCAGGCCCTGGCCTCGGTATCCGTGTACTTGGTGAAATCACTCCAGAAAAAGTAGAGATTGTTCGTGAATCAGATGCGATCTTACGTGAGGAAATTAAAAAAGCCGGATTAGATCGTGATATTTGGCAGTACTTCACGGTATTACCGGACATCCGCAGTGTTGGTGTCATGGGCGATGCGCGTACGTATGATTACGCGATTGGTATCCGTGCCGTAACTTCTATTGATGGTATGACATCTGACTGGGCACGAATCCCATGGGATGTTTTGGAGAAAATATCTGTACGACTAGTTAATGAAGTGGACCACATCAACCGTGTGCTGTATGATGTAACTAGTAAGCCACCTGCGACGATTGAGTGGGAATAAAAGACATATCTCTTTTAAAAGTTAGAAAAAGTATACACTTGTTCAATCAAACAGGTGTATACTTTTTATTTGTTCCTAAAGTTACATAAAACGTAAGATTATATCTTCCAATTTATGTTAAAATGAAAGAAAAAACAAAGGTGTGAATACGATTGAGTCTAAAATTGATCGACGAACTTAATATCTCGGTAGACAGAAAATTACTCATTTTGTTAAACATATGGTCTGTTGTGCTTTTCTTGATGTTAACAGTCAGTGGGTTATTTATATCATCGGGAGGCTCCATCTCCATTACCTTTTCGGGCCTTTTCATTTTTTTTATTATATTAGTCATTACCTCTTGTTTGCATGAATGTATTCACGGCATCTTTTTTAAAATCTTTGCTCCTAGGACCAAGGTGCAATATGGATTTAAAAGCGGACTCCTCTATGCGGCTAATCCGGGGATGAGATACACGAAACAACAATTTACCATGATTACGATCATGCCCTTTGTTGTGATCACCTTCTTGATCTGTTTATCACTCATTTTTCCGATTCATCGTATGCCTATTTACATGCTGTTTGTAATACATACATCAGGTTGTGTTGGGGATTTCTATTATTGTTATAAGTTATGGCGAAACAACAACCGATCCATTTTGATAGAAGATACAGCGGAAGGTATAAAAATTTACGAGGAATTAAAAGCGAACGATACTATAGAAAAATAAATGAATATTCGGATTTAGTCTTGACTAAATGAAAACAGCCTAGTAATATAGTAATGTATCAATGCAACTTCATATAAATCATAATCATTCGTCGTATAATGTTGGGGATAGGGCCCAAGAGTTTCTACCAGAGCACCGTAAATGGCTCTGACTACGAGGAGGATGTAGGGTATAGATTTTAATTATCATGTAGACTACACCGAATTGTAAAAAAACACTCTTGGAATTTTCTAAGAGTGTTTTTTTATTTCGGTCAATGAATCAAAAGGAGGAAAGGTACAGTGAGAAAGTATTTTGAATTTGATCAATTGGGAACAAACTATCGTACGGAAACAGTAGCAGGTATTACAACCTTCTTAGCTATGGCCTATATTTTATTTGTTAACCCTGATATGTTAGCTACAGAAGGAACTGGAATGGATAGAGATGCTGTATTCGTTGCAACAGCTCTAGCAGCAGCAATTGGTACGTTAATTATGGGCGTTTTTGCAAAATATCCAATTGCACTCGCACCAGGAATGGGATTAAACGCATTTTTTACGTATACAGTTGTTTTAGGTCATGGAATTCCATGGGAAACAGCGTTAGCAGGTGTTTTTGTATCAGGTATTATCTTTATTATTCTGACACTTACAGGAATTCGTGAAAAAGTCATTAATGCGATTCCTCCTGTCTTAAAGATGGCAGTAGGTGCAGGTATTGGTTTGTTTATTGCATTTATTGGTTTTCAAAACTCTGGAATTATCATTGCAGATCCATCCACAATGGTTGCATTAGGTGACCTTACAACAGGTCCGACATTATTAGCTGTCTTTGGTGTTATTATTACTGTCATTTTACTTGCTTTGGGATTAAAAGGTGGCGTGTTTTATGGAATGATCATTACAGCAATTGTGGGGATGATCTTTAGCCAGGTGCCTACTCCTGATGGAATTGTTGCTCCTGTACCTAGTATGGCTCCGACATTTGGTGCTGCATTTGCTCATTTAGGGGAAGTATTTACTTTAGAAATGTTAGTGGTTATTTTAACGTTCTTATTCGTAGACTTTTTTGATACTGCAGGTACCTTAGTTGCAGTTGCTTCAAAAGCAGGTTTATTAAAGGATAATAAATTACCAAGAGCAGGGAAAGCACTATTTTCAGATTCAGCTGCTACTGTAGTAGGTGCTACATTAGGGACATCAACGACAACTTCTTATGTAGAATCTGCAACAGGTGTTGGTGCAGGCGGACGTTCAGGTTTCGCATCAGTCATAACTGCAGTATTGTTCATTTTAGCATTATTCTTTTCACCGTTATTAGGAGTGGTTACTTCTGCGGTGACAGCACCAGCATTAATTATTGTTGGGGTATTAATGGCATCATCCTTAAAAGACATTCCATGGGATGAATTTGATGTGGCTGTACCGGCGTTTTTAACAGTTGTAACCATGCCATTGACATACAGTATTGCAACTGGTATTGCGGTAGGCTTTATTTTCTACCCGATCACAATGGTAGCAAAAGGTAAAATAAAAGAAATCAACCCAGTCATGTGGTTCCTATTTGTTATCTTCGTTCTATATCTAGCATTCCTACACTAAAATATCCAAAGGCTTTGGCAAAACGCCAAAGCCTTTTAACATTCCCTGAAACAATTCACGTGTTATTCCGTATAGTAGTCCATACTCCTGGGTTCAGCTATTTAAAAATAGTTTTGATTATATAAAACTATTGTGATATAATTTTAGCAAAGTAAACAAATGAAAGAGGTTACATAAATATGCCGATCATCCAGTCAGTCGATAGAGCATTAAAAATCCTTGATTTATTCAATGAACAAAACAGTGAAATGAAAATCACTGAAATTAGTAGAAAATTAGATTTGAACAAAAGTACAACGCATTCATTGCTGAAAACATTAAAAGAACATAATTATATTAAACAGAATGCGGATAGTGGTAAATATAGCTTAGGCTTAAAACTACTGGAACGAGGCCAATTTATGTTGAATAGCATGGACATAAGAGAGATAGCCAGGAAATATCTGATTGATTTATCAGTCATAACTGGTCAAACCACGCACTTAGTTATACTTGAAGGTATGTATGGTGTCTACATTGATAAAGTTGAGGGTGCGTCAGCTATTGTTTATTCCCGAATAGGGAAACGCGTTCCCATCCATAGTAGTGCTGTGGGTAAATCTTTAATGGCATTTAAACAACAAGAAGAAATAGAAGAACGGTTACAGGATTATGAGTTCTTTTCACAAACGGATAAGACCATTACAGACAAACAAGTGTATGTAGATGAATTAACGAAAGTTAGAGCACAAGGTTATTCTGTTGATAATGAAGAAAATGAACCTGGTATTTATTGTATTGCAGTACCAATATTTGATCATACAAATCAAGTGATTGCGGCTATTAGTATTTCTACTACAAAACAAACGGTTACACCAAAATCAGAACAAGAAATCGTAAATACACTGAAAAGAACTTGTTCAGAAATTTCGAAAGCTTTAGGTAATAAAAAAATTTATCTGTAAAAAGATAAATTTTTTGTTAACTATATTAAAGAACAGAGTTTTATATTATAAAACAAAAGGAGGAGAAATACGTACCTTATAAATGATAGGAGGAAGATAAATGAGGATAATTCGATTTATGAAAAAATCAAATGTGGAGCAGTTAGCCGTAGTTACCAATGACCAAAGTATTTTTGAACTAACAGTAGATTCCTTTCAAGATGTAATACGTGAAGCTGAAAAGAATAATAAGAGTTGCGGTCAAATAATCGAAGAGGATATAAAGAATAAACAGCCCATCCCACAGAACTTATTAGAATTAGAGCTATTGGCGCCTGTTGTATCAGATGAAGTATGGGCAGCAGGAGTAACCTACTTAAAAAGTAAAGAAGCAAGAAATAGAGAAGCTAAAGTACAAACTAATTCTTTTTATGATAAAGTATACGATGCAGAGAGGCCTGAAATATTCTTGAAATCTACTGCAAGAAGATTAATAGGTCCTGATGTGCCTGTAGGAATTAGAACAGATTCCAATTGGCAAATACCAGAGCCGGAATTAGCATTAGTTGTTAAAGCCGATGGAGAAATTTTAGGCTATACAATAGGAAATGATATGAGTAGTCGTGATATTGAGGGAGAAAATCCACTTTATTTACCACAAGCCAAAATGTGGAAGCATTCTTGTTCCATTGGCCCGGCAATTTTGTTAGCGGATACAATTGATGACCCCTATAATTTAGAAATTGAATGTCGCATTCAGCGTGATGGTGCATTAGTGTCAAAAGGAAATGCAAATACGTCTATGTTGAAAAGAACTTATAACGAATTAGTTTCCTATTTAATTAAAGATAATGATATTTTAGATGGAACTACCTTACTTACAGGAACATGTATCATTCCAGATGACAGTTTTACTTTACAAGAGGGCGATGTTATCGAAATAGAAATTGAATCAATCGGTGTATTAAGAAACCCTGTTAAATTAGCTAGCAATATTTAAAGAAGGAGAGTTGTAAATGAGTGGAAATGCATTCTTGAATTATATTGGCGGAGAATGGAAAGCATCTGCATCAGGAGAAGTGTTGGAAAGTTCCAATCCAGCGAACAAAAATGAAGTGGTAGGCAGTGTGCAAAAGTCGACAAAAAGTGATTTAGATGAGGCCGTAGCACAAGCAAAAAGTGCACAAAAAGCTTGGCGGAAATTAGCTGGAGCAGAAAGAGGTAATTATCTATATCAAGCGGCAGCTATACTAGAAGAAAATCTGGAAGAGATTGCAACGACAATGACGAAGGAAATGGGGAAATCCCTACCCGAAGCAAAAGGGGAAACCACTCGCGGAATTCAAATCCTGAAATATTATGCTGGTGAAGGCATGCGATCTGATGGTGATGTGATACCATCTACAGATGCCGGTGCACTAATGTTCAGTAAACGAGTACCAATCGGTGTTGTCGGCGTTATTACACCGTGGAATTTTCCAGTAGCGATCCCGATTTGGAAAATGGCACCTGCTTTAATTTACGGTAATACCATTGTATTAAAGCCAGCAACAGAAGGAGCGGTGACGGCAGCCAAGGTAATCGAATGTTTTGAAAAGGCTGGTTTTCCAGCAGGGGTTGTTAATTATGTATCTGGAAGCGGTTCTGTTATTGGCCAAGGTTTGGCTGAGCATGCCGATGTCCATGCAGTCACCTTTACTGGTTCTAATAATGTAGGGAAAAGCATAGGGAAAATTGTCGCAGCACGCGGAGGTAAATATCAATTAGAAATGGGTGGAAAGAACCCGATCATCATAGCAGAAGATGCGGATATCGAAGCTGCAGTTGATGCAACGCTAAGTGGTGGTTTGAAATCTACTGGACAAAAATGTACCTGTAGCAGTCGTGTCATTGTACAATCCAGCATCTATGATCAGTTCAAAGAACGATTAATCGGGAAAGCAAAAGAAATTACAGTTGGAGATGGGATGGATGCTTCAACTTGGATGGGTCCATGTGCAAGTGAAGGGCAATTTAACACCGTGAAGCATTATATTGCGAAAGGGAAAGAAGAAGGTGCTACTTTAGTGTTGGGTGGAAATGAACTAACAGATGGAAAACTTAAAGATGGTTATTATATTGAACCAACGATTTTTGATGATGTAACAACCAATATGACGATTGCCCAAGAAGAAATATTTGGACCTGTATTATCGTTAATGAAAGTCGATACGATCGAAGACGCAATCGAATTAGCGAATGATGTGGAATTCGGTTTAAGTGCATCGATTTTCACGAAAAATATCGATCATATTTTATCCTTTATAGACGATATTGAGGCAGGACTGGTTCGTATCAATTCCGAAACAGCAGGTGTCGAGCTGCAAGCACCATTCGGAGGAATGAAAGCATCCAGCTCCTACTCGAGAGAACAAGGTCAAGCAGCGAAAGAATTCTTTACTACTATGAAGACAGTGTTCTTGAAAGGGTGAAAAGGACGTCTTCATATCGAACAGAAAAGATAAAAACCCGTTCATCTTATGAATGAACGGGTTTCTGCTTTCATGAAATGGATAGCCATCCGCTTAGAAGTCGAGTAGTGTGAAGATCCTGATAATAAGGCCCTGCCTATCGAGTAGGCTGAGCTGCTCTATTATCTTCCAACGCTTTCTCCCCAGCCTCCAACACTTCAATGATCCGGTCCACATCATATACACTACCTTTCCATGTCCCACCACTGACTTTCTGTAAAGCAGCCCAAAGACGTGTATCATCAGGTAAATGTTTAGATGGCTTAATGGCAGTATTAACTGGTCTGGATGCAAGAACGTGAGCACCTTCTTCAGGAGAAACCTCTTGTTCTGGCTTACCTAAAAAGTTAAGCGAACCTTCTAAATTTTTAGCATCGATTCTAACTTCTATAATATCTCCATCTTGAAGTTTTCCGATGGGACCTTCTGCTAAACCTTCTGGTCCGACATGCCCAATACATGCACCTGTGGATACTCCGGAAAAGCGGGCGTCGGTAATTAAGGTTACATATTTACCATAAGATAAGTGCTTTAAGGCAGAGGTAACCTGGTATGTTTCCTCCATGCCTGTACCTAGTGGACCACAGCCGGTAAGAACCATGATATCACCTTTTTTAATTTGTTTTGTTTTGATAGCTTCAATGGCACTTGCCTCACTGGTAAAAACTTTTGCTTCACTTTTGTGGTAATAAACTTGATTTTCGTCTAATCTTGCTGGATCAATAGATGTTGATTTAATAACTGCTCCTTCCGGTGCGATGTTACCGGTAGGAAAAGTAACGGTAGAGGTTAATCCGCGTTGTTCTGCCTTTTCCTTTGACATGATTACTTCGTCAGCATCAATCTGATCGGCTTCTTTAAGTTTTTGTTTCATTTTTTGACGACGTTCTGATTGTTCCCACCAATCCAAGTTTTCCTGAAGTGTGTGACCTGTAACTGTCATGACATGTTCGCGTAATAAACCTAAGTCGCGAAGGTGTAGCATTACTTCAGGAACTCCACCTGCCAGAAAAGCACGGATCGTTGGGTGTGGTGTTGGACCATTTGGTAATACGCTTACAAGGCGAGGTGTCTCTTTATTGATTCTATGCCAATCTTCAATGGAAGGTATCTTGCATTTTGCTGCATGCGCAATAGCAGGAATGTGTAATAATAGATTGGTAGATCCACCGAATGAAGCATGTACTACCATTGCATTATGAATCGCATCATCTGTTACGATATCTTTGGTTGAGATTGACTCTTCTTCCATTGCAATGATTGCTCTTGAGGACTGACGAGCCATTTCTTTCCATACTTTTTGTCCGGATGGTGCCAGCGCAGCATGAGGAACTGTCATGCCTAACGCTTCGGCAACTACTTGGGCAGTAGCAGCTGTACCGAGGAATTGACATCCTCCACCAGGAGTTGCGCATGCCATACATCCTAATTCAGCAGCTTCTTCTAATGATAATTCGTCATTGGAATACCTTGCGCCAATAGTTTGCACTTTTCCTGCATCTTCTCCATATAACGGTGGTAATGTTACCCCTCCCGGTATGACAACAGTAGGCAAATCCTGCATCGATGCTAAGGCGATGGTCATGGCGGGTAGCCCTTTATCACAGGTGCCTATACCAAGTACTGCATCTCGAGTTGGTAATGAACGTATCAAGCGACGATATACCGTAGCGGCATCGTTGCGATAAGGGAAGGAGTCGAACATTCCGGTAGTCCCTTGAGACCTTCCGTCACATGGATCACTGACATATGCAGCAAAAGGTATACCTGCATGTTGGCTGACTTCATTAGCAGCTTCTTTCATTAAAATGTCTACTTCCCAATGGCCGGTGTGATAACCTAATGCCAGTGGATGACCATCCTCATCTTTTAAACCACCTTGTGTACTTAACAATAATACCTGTTTACCATCTAACATGTTTGGGTTCCAGCCCATTCCCACATTTTGCGAAAGTCCAAATAAATTTCCACTTGGAGATTTTCGAAGCATATTGTCGGTTAAGGGTAATTTTCCGATTGGTCCCCTTGCGACGGTTTTAATATCATAAATATCTTCGAGTTGATGCATCAAATTGTCTATCTTAACCATAAAGAACATCTCTCCTTTTAAAGCGTTTACAACTATAGATATAAGTATAGAAGTTATGAGTAATAGTGTCAATAATATAAAAATTAGTTTTATAATATAAAACTATATTGGATTTAAGTGTTTATATTTCTTATTGACAATCAATTATCCGCTAGTTATAATAACAATAAATTGATAAATGTTTTATAATGACAAACTATGTTTTATAATTAAAGCATGAGGATGACTAAGTTTATTCATGGGATAAACTTAGTGTAATAAAAAATAGTGAATAAGGAGGGAGTATTGAGTAAGTTTTAGTTGTAAAATGTAAGCGTTGACAAAATATGAAAAGGGGTTGTATTTATGATCAACAAAAAATTATTCTGGATAATGTTAGTAGCATTCCTTCTGATTTTCGCTGCCTGTGGTCCATCTGATTCAACAGGTACGGCTGACACACTAGATGATACCACAGAAGATGCAGCTACAGAAACGGAAGATAGCGGTGAAGGTACTGAAACAGAAGAAGAAGGTACTGGTGAAGAGGTCACATTAACCTTGTGGCATATTGAAACAGGTCCGTCTGGAGAAGCTATTGAAGCAGCGGTACAACGCTTTGAGGAGAACAATCCAACTGTTACAGTTGAAGTTTCACAACAAGAAAATGACCCGTATAAATCTCAATTAAGTGTTGCCATGGGTGGAGGTAACCCACCAGATGTATTCCACTCGTGGGGTGGCGGTTGGTTGAAGCAATTTGTTGATTCTGATCAAGTAGTGGACATTACTGATTCGATTGATGCAAGCCTTTACAATGAAGCTGCCTTATCAGTTTCTACTTTCGGCGACCAGATTTACGGTGCGCCAGTAAGTATGGACGTAGTACCAGTTTTCTATAACAAAGCCATGTTTGAAGAATACGGCTTAGAAGAACCGGAAACATATGAGGACTTATTAGATATTGTTCAGACATTGACGGATAATGGTGTAACTCCTTTTGCACTGGCAAACCAAACGAAATGGACTGGATCTTTCTATTTAATGTATTTAGCAGAGCGAATTGGTGGACCGGAGTTATTTAATGAAGCATTTGAACGTTCAGGACGTACGTTTGATGACGAAGCTTATGTGGAAGCAGGAAGCAAAATTCAGGAATTAGTAGAAATGGGTGCATTTCCTGAAGGTGTCAATGGGATGAACTATGATACCGGTCAATCTCGTCAAATGCTTTATACAGAAAGTGCCGCAATGATGACGATGGGTGGATGGCTAGTAAACAATGTACGTGATGAGATGCCAGAGTTTGAAGAAAAATTAGGTTTTTTCTTGTTCCCTTCAGTTGAAGGAGGGGAGGGCGCGAAAAATCATGTAGTTGGTGGTGTATCCCCGGTATTTTCTGTTGCTAAGCAATCAGAACACCCGGAAATAGCAACTGAGTTAGTGAATGAACTAGCAAGTCTGGAGACCGCAACAGATATGTCTAATAATGCTGGCTCTATCTCAGCGGTAAATGGTGTGGAATATGAAGATCCATATATTCAAGAGATGAGCGAAGTACTCGAAAGCTCAGAAGCAATGCAAACATACTATGACCAAACGTTACCGCCAGAATTAGCACAGGTACACTTAGATACAACCCAAGCTTTGTTTGGATTGTCGATAACACCGGAAGAAGCAATGACTGAAGTAGAAACATCCGCACAAGAAGTATTAGAAGAATAATAGTCTTTTGAGAACTACATTAAGGAGGTATCTTTAATGTAGTTCTCTAATTACAACCAGGTGGTGATTGGTATGAGTAGGACACAAGAGATAAGTTTAGATACCGTTAGTGTTCGTAAAAAGAGGAAAAATAAAGATACTTGGACAATTATTGGCTTTATTGGCCCAGCTTTTATTATTTATGGTGTCTACGTTATTTATTCGATCTTTATGACATTCTATTACAGCATGTTTAACTGGACAGGTATCGACGCCAATATGGTTTTCTTAGGTTTGGAAAATTATGTCCGTTTATTTCAAGATGGTGTGTTTTGGACATCGATTCAGAACAACTTTCTGCTAGTTATTGCATCACTTTTAACGCAACTGCCAATTGGTTTAATTATGGCATTATTACTTTTCAGTCCGATAAAGGGGATGCGGTTATTTAGATCCGTATATTTTATGCCGTTCTTGATGTCAACCGTAGCCATCGGTATTCTCTTTATCTTCATTTATGAAGGAAATTACGGGCTACTAAATGCCATAATGGGTACAATCGGCTTAGAATCCTTGCAAACAGCATGGATTGGTAAAGAAAGTACTGCTATTTGGGCAGTTATTGCAACCGTTTGTTGGCAGTTTGCACCGTTTTATATGATCCTTTTCAGAGCAACCATTGTTGGTATACCAGAAGAATTATATGAAGCGGCTGATATTGATGGAGCAAGCGGATGGCAAAGATTTAAAAATATTACGTTACCATTATTAATGCCTATTATTATTACCTCTGCGATTTTATCTGTTATAGGTTCATTAAAATATTTCGATCTGATTTATGTCATGACCGGTGGTGGACCAAACAACTCGACGGAATTAATGGCAACCTATATGTATAAACAAACATTTACCAATTTTAATATGGGCTATGGCAGTAGTATTTCCTTCTCGATGTTTATCATTGCCTTTGTTGTAACGGTCTTTATTTTATTAGGTGACAAATCAAGAAGGGGGAATGAATAATGATGAGAGTGATCAAAGGTATTCCATTATATCTATTAGCGATCGCAATTTTGATTGTGACTGGTCTTCCTTTTTTGATCATGCTTTTAACATCATTTAAAGGTCAAATGGAGTTCATGACCTCACCATGGTCTATTCCAGAGAGTTTTTCGTTGGATAATTACCTGCTTTTAGTGGAACTTGAGTTCTTTGGGTATTTTTTAAACAGCTTATTTGTATCGGTTGTGGCCGTAGCAATTGTTATTATTATTTCTGCGATGGCCAGTTATCCATTAGCAAGGTTGAAATTCCGTTTGAACCGGCCGATTTTCATCTTGTTTATGGTCGGGATGATGATTCCGATTCATACGACACTTGTTCCGATTTTTATCTTAACAAACAAAATTGGCTTATACGATTCTTTATTTGGTCTGATTGGTCCCTATATCGCATTCGCATTACCGATATCCGTTGTCATTTTCACGCAGTTTATGCGAGATATACCTAAGGAATTGGAAGAATCAGCTAAAATTGACGGTTGTAGTCACTTAAGACTGTTCTGGAACATTATTTTCCCTTTACTGACACCAGCCGTAGCCACAGTTGCTATTTACAATTTCATTCATATTTGGAATGAATTTATCTTTGCTTTAGTACTAACTAATTCTAGTCAAAATGCTACTCTACCGATTGGTTTGCGAGAATTTTATGGTGAATTTTCGGTTAATATTCCTGGGATTATGGCAGCCCTTACACTTGGAAGTTTACCACTTTTATTGGTATACTTTATAGCACAGGAGAAAATAGTAACAGGACTTGCTGCAGGTTCTGTGAAAGGTTAAGGAGGTAAATATGAAAACGATAACAAACCCAGTATTACCAGGATATCATCCTGATCCTTCGATTGTACGGGTGGGAGAGGACTACTATATCGCCGTTTCCACTTTTGAATGGTTTCCAGGTGTGCAAATCTATCATTCTAAAGATCTTGTAAATTGGGAGCTGACAGGCTATCCGTTAACGAGATCTTCCCAATTAAATATGGTGGGAGATGTGAACTCAGGAGGGGTTTGGGCGCCATGCCTAACTTATTCCGAAGGTGTGTTTTATCTGATCTACACAGATGTGAAAAGCAGACAAGGTGCATTTAAAGATACCCATAATTATTTAGTAACAGCTGACAATATTGAAGGACCATGGTCAGAGCCTGTTTATCTGAACAGTAGCGGTTTTGATCCTTCCCTTTTTCATGATGAGGATGGCAGGAAATGGCTTGTCAATATGATTTGGGACCATCGTAAAGGAACCAATTCTTTCGCAGGCATTGCTTTACAGGAATATTCACCTGCTGAGCAAAAATTAGTTGGTCCAATTAAGAATATTTTCAAAGGAACAGAACTAGGAAAAACAGAGGCGCCGCATTTATATAAACGAAACGGCTACTATTATTTATTAACTGCTGAAGGTGGGACCTGGTATACTCATGCAGCAACAGTAGCACGATCCAAATCGATTGATGGTCCATATGAAGTCGATCCAACCAATCCGATACTTACCTCTGATAAATCGAAAGAAGATCAGCTCCAAAAAGCAGGACATGGTTGTTTTGTAGAAACGCAAAATGGTGAATGGTATATTGCCCATTTATGTGGACGTCCAATTATAGAAGACAAATGTATATTGGGGAGAGAAACAGCTATTCAGAAATGCTATTGGACAGACGATGATTGGATCAGAGTAATAGATGGACCAAATCCGAGTATGACAGTTGAAGCTCCTAATTTGCCAGAATTCACAGCTGAAATTCTGCCAGACTATGATGATTTTAATCATCCTAATCTACTAAAATATTGGAATTCGCTGAGACGAACCTTTGATGGGGACTGGTTTTCCTTAACAGACAGACCTGGTTATTTGCGTTTATATGGAGAAGAATCAGTAAGTTCGTTCCATCGACAAAGTATGTTGATGAGAAGATTGGAACATTTCCATGTAGAAGTGGAGACAAAAATAGATTTCAATCCGGAGCACTTTCAACAAATGGCCGGCTTGATGATTTACTATGATACCAACGATCATGTCTATTTACGTGTAACGGATCATGAAGAACATGGTAAATGTTTAGGTATTATGGAAACCAAATATGGTCAATACGATGAGTTGCTGCAACAAGACGTGGCCTTACCAGAAAATACCGAGATATACTTGAAAGCCGTGATTAATCGTCATCTTTTACAATTCTTTTACGCCACAGAAGAAGGAAAATGGCAAACAATTGGAGAACAAATAGATATAGGGCATCTATCGGATGATGACGCAGAATATATTCGCTTTACCGGAACTTTTGTTGGTATGGCAGCACAAGATTTAAGTGGCCAGCATAAACATGCTGACTTCGATCATTTTCACTATAAAGTGTACCTTCCATAGTGGGGGTTTTTGACCCCACTGATGGTTAGCGAAACTTATCAGGAAGTTAGCGTCCGTTATCTCCACGTAGTTTCTTTGAAATGCCCATTTGAAGTGGGGAGGTTTCGGACGGTTAGCGCCGTGATCAAATAACAGATAACAATCAATAATGGAGGGATAGTCGTGAAGAAAGCATTAATTTTCCAAGGTGGTTGGCAGGGCCATGAACCAGAAGAAGTAGCAGATATTTTAGGGGGAATTCTCAAGGAAGAAGGGTTTGACGTTACAATAACGGATACCTTAACGACATTGCAAGAAGATGATTTAACACAATATGATTTGATTGTTCCCAATTGGACACAAGGAACGATCGAGAAAGAACAACTGCAGCCATTGTTAGAAGCAGTAGCCCAAGGTACAGGGATAGCCGGTTTACATGGTGGTATGGGTGACTCATTCCGTTGGGAGGTCGATTATCAATTTATGGTCGGCGGGCAGTGGGTAGCACATCCGGGTAATGACGGTGTATCTTATAATGTACATATTGTAGATCCGGATCATCCGTTAACAGAAGGTATGGAGGATTTTACTGTTGTATCTGAACAGTATTATATGCATGTTGACCCTGCTGTGAAAGTCCATGTGACAACACGTTTTCCTGTTGCAGAGGGGCCATATCAGACGAATGGTGAAGTAGATATGCCAGTTGTTTGGACGAAAAAATGGGGAGAAGGAAAAGTGTATTATTGTGGTTTAGGGCACGTAGCAGAAATTGTCCGCATGCCAGAAGTGATGAAATTAATGAGAAAAGGAATGACCTGGGCAAGCAGGTAATGGGGGGAGTCAACATGAAAATAGGAATTATAGGTTGTGGGAATATTAGTCGTATTTATTTACAGAACGCAGCAAGATTTGGCAATTATGACATCGTGGCAGTAGCAGATATCGTTAAAGCACGGGCAGAAGAACGTGCAGAGGAATTCAACATTCCTAAGGCATACACAACAGAGGAGTTGTTAGCTGACCCAGAAATTGGATTGGTGATTAATTTAACGATTCCGGCTGTTCATGCGGAAATAGCAATTCAGGCATTGGAGAATGGTAAGCATGTATATGGTGAAAAACCGTTAGCGGTCAGTCGTGAAGATGGCAAGCGGATGCTGAAGGTGGCAGAAGAAAAAGGGTTATATATTGGGAATGCACCGGATACTTTTTTAGGTGCAGGTATCCAGACATCAAGAAAATTAATTGATGACGGTTGGATCGGGAAACCAGTCTCTGCTACGGCGTTCATGATGAATCCAGGACATGAAAGCTGGCATCCGGACGCTACCTTTTATTATCAAGAAGGTGGAGGTCCGATGTTTGATATGGGACCATACTATTTAACAGCACTTATCAATTTGATGGGCCCGGTCTCCCGTATTACCGGATCAGCTCAGACGACATATAAGGAAAGAACGATCACAAGTGAACCGAATTACGGTAAAAAAATCCAAGTAGAAGTTCCGACACAAATTAACGGTGTACTAGATTTTGAATCCGGTGCAGTTGCTTCTATTATCACAAGCTTTGATACATGGCATCACCAGTTACCTAAAATCGAAATTTATGGAACGGAGGGAACTATTTCCGTGCCAGATCCGAATACATTCGGAGGACCTGTCTATGTAAGAAGAAAAGAGCACAAAGAATGGTCGGAAATACCTCTGACACATGGGTTTAGTGACAATAGTCGTGGCTTAGGTGTAGCAGAAATGATTGATGCCATCGAGAATAAGCGAACAGCAAGAACAGACGGACAGTTGGCATTCCATGTACTGGATATTATGCATGGAGTCCATGAAGCATCGCGTGACAGTAAACATTATGTGTTAGCAAGCAGTTGTAAGCAGCCTGAACCATTACCACTTGGCATGGATGAAACATTCTTTCAACCAATAGAGAAGCATATAAATAAAGTATAAAAAACACAAACTGCGAAATAAGAGTGCCTTAGAAGTGCTTAAGTTCTGAATTTTGATGGGTGCATGCCCGACGCTGCCGGAGCGAATGATAGCACTTATCTCAAATCAGAATGGAAGGAAGCTACACCAAGAAGAATTTTAACAACTTCTCAGTTTGTATCTATTTATAATTTGAATAGAGTAGGAACGGGCTTTTGTCCAGTTAAAAAAATTTATTTAATGAGGTGAATAGAATGAAGTTAGGTGTATTTGCTGTTTTATTTGGTGATAAGTCGTTAGAAGAAGCACTTGATCAAGTGAAAGATGCAGGATTGGAAGCTGTTGAAATTGGTGCAGGAGGTTATCCAGGGAATGCGCACTGTAACCCAGAGGAGCTTTTAGCGGAAGAAGCAAAATTACAGGCCTTTCAACAAGCTTTTACCGAAAGAAACATCGAGATTAGTGCACTTAGCTGTCATGGAAATCCATTACATCCCAATCAGAATATTTCCAGTCAGCATCATAAGCAATTTGAAGAGACAGTGTTATTAGCGGAAAAAATCGGTGTTGATACAGTTGTTACGTTCTCTGGTTGTCCAGGAGAGTCAGAGTATTCCAAATACCCTGTTTGGGTGACAGCTGCTTGGCCAGACGATCATCCGGAGGTTTTAGAATGGCAGTGGCAAGAAAAAGTAATTCCTTATTGGAAAAAGCAAAATGATTTTGCGAAAGAACATAATGTTCGCATTGCAA
The DNA here is from genome assembly GCF_009650095.1 of Gracilibacillus salitolerans. Lineage (GTDB taxonomy): Bacteria > Bacillota > Bacilli > Bacillales > Amphibacillaceae > Gracilibacillus > Gracilibacillus salitolerans. The sequence continues at coordinate 778,834 of NZ_CP045915.1, forward strand.
TCGAACCACATCCGGGATTTGTTGTATTTAACAATGAAACCGCTTTGAAGCTTCGGAATGCATGTGGGAAAAATATCGGTGTCAACTTTGATCCAAGTCATTTATACTGGCAGCAAATGGACCCTGTCGTAAGTATCAAAGAGCTTGGCGAGCATGAGGCACTATTCCATTTCCATGCTAAAGACACAGCAATTGATCCGCAAAACACGGCAGCAAATGGTGTGTTAGACACCAAGCCATATAGTGATGAGTTAAATCGTTCCTGGATTTTCCGTACAGTAGGCTATGGCCATGGTGAAGAAGAATGGAAGAGAATTATCAGTGCTCTGCAGCTGATTGGTTATCAAGGTGCAGTAAGTATTGAACATGAAGACAGTTTAATGTCGGTTGAAGAAGGTTTCCAGAAAGCAGTAGCGGTACTGCAAAATGCTTTGATTAAAGAAAAGGTTGGTGAAATGTGGTGGGCGTAAACCAAAAAGTGAGAATTGGCATGATTGGTTATCAATTTATGGGAAAAGCACATAGCCATGCCTATCGTGATCTTTCTTTTTACTTTGATAATCCACTCAAACCAGAATTAAAGGTGATTGCTGGCCGAAATGAAGAAGCGGTGAAAGAAGCTCAGGAGAAAATGGGCTGGGAAAGTTATGAATTGGATTGGAAAAAGGTAATCGCAAGAGACGATATAGATGTGATCGACATTGTAACTCCGAACCATACCCATGCTGAAATTGCGATTGCTGCAGCAAAAGCAGGAAAACACATTATTACCGAAAAACCATTAGCATTAACAGTAGAAGAAGCAAAGGAAATGCTTCAAGCGGTTGAAGAAAATGGCGTGAAACATATGATTTGCCATAACTATCGCTTTGCACCTGCAGTTCAATATGCAAAAAAATTAATTGAAGATGGAAAAATAGGGCGTGTCTATCATTATCGTGCGAACTATTTACAAGATTTTATTATGGATCCGAATTTCCCGCTTGTATGGAGGTTGAAAAAAGAAGTATCCGGTTCAGGTGCTTTAGGAGATATTGGTGCTCACAGTATTGACCTTGCCCGCTTTTTAATTGGCGAATTTGCGGAAGTAAGCGGCACAATGGAAACGTTTATTAAACAACGTCCAGTTGGTGAGATGACTGGCGGTCTTAATGCTAAAGGAAATGCGAGTGAAATGGGTGAAGTAACCGTTGATGATGCTGTAGCCTTTATTGCTCGTTTTGAAAATGGTGCTCTAGGTACATTTGAGGCAACCCGTTTTGCTGGAGGAAACCGCAACAAAAACAAATTTGAAATTAACGGTGAAAAAGGCTCGATCCGTTGGGACATGGAAAACATGAACAATTTAGAGGTCTACTTTGCCGATGATGAAGAAGGGGTGCAAGGCTTCCGACTGATTAATTGTACCGAGGAAGTCCATCCGTATGCTGGTGCATATTGGCCACCGGGGCACATTATCGGATATGAACACACGTTTATCCATTTAATTGATGAATTTTTCCGTGGTATCGCAGAAGATTACCAACCAGCTCCAAACTTTGATGACGGTGTGAAAAACCAAATCGTCTTAGAAGCGGTAGAGGAATCATCAGAAACGAAATCATGGGTACCGATCGATTAATGTTAAAGAAGCAGGAGAGACAAATGTGTTTCTCCTGTTTTTGACATGGATACAGTAATATCTACTTTGGGTCAATCCTCAAATTCCTCAATGTCAATAGCTTGCTTTTTCTTTTTATCGTTTACTAAGCGGTGAAGATGAATCGTCATCAATCCTTGTCTTAAAGCAGCCGTAATGCGGTCTTGTCGTACTGGAAAGGGTAAGTCAATTTTTCTGGAGAATTCTCCATGCAAAATCTCCTGTTTTATTAATTTCCCCGACTGTTTTACAGGGAATAGGGTTCCCTTTAATTCTAATACATCATAGTCAACAAATACCTTCACTTGTTTACGATCTTTTATTCCGGGCAAATTAACATAAACAATTATTTCATTGTCCAATTCGTACATATTAACGGCTGGAATTGGCGGTTTAATTATATGTTCAAAGTCATCCCAGAAGTTGCCACCGAAGAATTGATCTAAGTTATTTTTCCAATCATGCATATCTTGAAATGGATCCAAAACTATCTCTCCCTTTTCTCTTTTTGCTGTGGTAAAATGGTTTCGCTATGATATAAGATATGACTTTTAAAAATCGTTGTGCATAAGCGGAGGTGCATTAAAAATGCTTGAAAATGCGTTTATGATGATTATTATTATCATGACTATAAATATCGTCTATGTATCTTTATCTACATTAAGAGTAATTCTAACGTTAAAAGGTAGAAGATATATTGCAGGAACAATCGGTACGTTTGAAATTGTTATTTATACACTCGGTCTTGGTCTCGTGCTAGATAACTTAGGAGAGATCCAGAACTTGGTTGCTTATGGATTAGGTTATGGACTTGGAGTTGTCATTGGCTCGAAGATTGAAGAAAAATTAGCATTAGGCTATATCACTGTGAATGTGATTTCTTCTGATCCGGATATTACCTTTACGAAGCAATTAAGGGACAAAGGTTACGGAGTGACAAGTTGGTATGCGTACGGTATGGAGGGGGACCGGTTGTCGATGCAAATTCTGTCCCCGAGAAAATATGAAATACATTTATACGAAACAATTAAATCTATTGACCCAAAAGCCTTTATTATTGCCTATGAACCAAAACAGATTCATGGAGGGTTCTGGGTAAAACAAGTGAAGAAAGGGAGGATTCGCAAAAGTGTCCAAAAAGCAGAAGAACAGCAGCAACAAGAAGCAAACCAAGAAGAAGTTCGAAGTGATGGAGAATGAAACGATTGATGATTGCTTAGCAAGAATTAAACAGGAAGGGTATCAGCCAACAAGGCGTGTGGAAGAACCAGTTTTCATAGAAGAAAATGGGCAACCTGTACTCAACGGCAGAAAAATTGTATTTGATGCAAAATTAGTAAAACACGAACATTAAGAGACTCTGATATTTGTCTAACGTTCGTATGATTCTGTACTTTTTTTACTTTCTTATGATAATAATCAATCTCTTGTGAATAATAATTTTGAATGTATTCATCTATTTAAAGGAGGATGATTATGAATCGTATTAGATGGGGGATAGCTGGTGTTTTTCTTTTAGTAGCAATAACGGCTTTGAGTTACACAGGTATTCTTACTTCTGCAGACGCAAATTCAGTAAGTGCAGTTGAAACGAGAACGTTCAATGAGCATTACAAGCAAGAGGATGCACCGGTGTTTTTTAATAAGAAAGGTGAAAAGGAAGAAGATGTTGAAACGAAATTAAAGGAGCAAGCAAATCAAATTATTGAATTATTAGCAGACCAAAATTTTGAAGAGCTTGCAACTTATGTACATGAGGAGAAAGGGCTCTTGTATTCTCCATATGTTAATGTGAGTGAGAGTGATCTCGTATTTGACCCAAGTGAAGTAGCTGCATTTAAGGAAGATACGGAAGAGTATGTCTGGGGGGTGGAAGATGGAAGTGGATTTCCAATTGAGCTAACCCCAGTCGAATACCATGAAGAGTATGTCTATCAAGCTGATTACCTTAATCCGGATGAGATAACGTTTGATAAAACTGATAGTCGAGGAAACATGATCAACAATATTAAAGAATTCTTTCCAGAATCACATCATGTAGAATTTTATAAAGAGGGTCAAGAAGAATTAGACTGGAGCAGTTTGAATGTAGTTTTTGAATCAAACGAACAAGGGGAATGGAAACTTGTTGCATTGGTGAATGATCAATGGACGATATAAAAAAACTGGAGCTTGCATGGCCAAATTGGTCTGCAAGCTCCAGTTTATTAGTTTCTAATTTCTTTGTTTTTTATTGATGAGGGACAAACTTGACACTGTCGCCTATCTAGATATGTTAAACATGTCAATTCGCCAAAAACCGAACGTTGATATAAACTCTTATTTTAATGTTCGATTTTTTGTTGACAGGATTCGAGTCCTCTTGTTATCATAACAGTGTAGTAAAAAAATCTAACATAATAACTGCCTCATATAATTTGAGAATATGGCTCAAAAGTATCTACCCATCGCCGTAAATGATGGACTATGAGGGAAGATGACCGATGATTTTATCGAGAAAAATCATCAGGATAGTTATGGAAATCACCACCTATTCATCTTCTCTCCTGATAGAGAAGATGAATAGGTTTTTTGTATCATTTTATTATTAATTAACTACCTTGAACACCCGCAGTAGATAACAACTGCGAAGTTGTGAAAATTTGCCTTGGTGTAGCTTCCTTCCATTCTGATTAATGATGAGTGCTTAGAAACGCTCCGGCAAAATACTGCGCTTTCCGTAGCGACGATCACGCACTCATCAATAAAGAATGGAAGAAAGTGAATCTAAAAAGTATAACTTTGCAGTTTATGTTAATTATGAGATTCAAGTAGATATTATATAGAAGGAAGTGGGGAAATTATGGCACTTGTTGGTGTTATCATGGGAAGTATATCTGATTGGGAAACGATGAAGCATACGTGTGAAGCATTGGAAGAACTCGGAATCAGTTATGAAAAAGAAGTCATCTCCGCACACAGAACTCCGGAAGACATGTTTGAATATGCCGAAACAGCACGAGACAGAGGTCTAAAAGTAATCATCGCAGGAGCAGGCGGAGCAGCCCACTTACCAGGCATGGTTGCCTCAAAGACCACCCTGCCAGTCATTGGCGTGCCTGTTAAAACAAGCACACTCAGCGGTGTCGATTCACTTTACTCCATCGTACAAATGCCAGGCGGCGTACCAGTCGCAACCGTCGCAATTGGCAAAGCAGGAGCCAAAAACGCAGGCATCCTCGCAGCACAAATCATTGGCACAAGCGATTCAAAAACAGCAGCACGACTAGCCAACCATCAAAACCAACTAAAAGAAAAAGTAGCAGAAATGAGGGACAATCTTGCAGACCAATAAACTATTATTCGGCTCTACTATCGGGATCATAGGCGGTGGACAGCTAGGACGAATGATGACTACGGTAGCCAAACATATGGGGTATCGTGTCATCGTACTCGATCCAACTCCAGATTGCCCGACAGCACAAGTGGCGGATGAGCAAATCGTCGCTGCATATGACGATTTAGCAGCAGTTAAACAGCTTGCAGAGAAAAGTGATGTGGTGACATACGAATTTGAAAATGTCGATTTAACAGCAGCACAAATTCTCGAAGAGGCAGGCATTCTGCCGCAAGGTGCCAACTCACTGAAAGTTACGCAGGATCGTGAATTAGAGAAAAAAGCAATGGTGGATAGTAAGCAGCCAGTAGCAGATTTTGCGATCGTGACAACAACTGAAGAATTACAAGCAGCAACTGAGAAAATCGGTTATCCTTCCGTTGCCAAAACATGCCGTGGAGGTTATGACGGCAAGGGGCAAGTTAAGCTATCAAATGACGCTGATATCGAAGCAGCAGTTGAGATGCTTCAACAAACAGATCGCTTAATCGTGGAAAAATGGGTACCTTTCGACAAGGAAATCTCGATTGTTTTCACAAGATCAGAGTCAGGAGAGATCACTTATTTTCCGATAGCAGAAAATATACACCGTGATCATATTCTCCACGCTACGATTGCACCAGCGCTGGTTTCTGAACGAATTGGAGAACAAGCCCGTCAAGCGGCAAAAGCAATCGCAGAAACAATTGGTGTTGTCGGAACTTTCGCAATCGAAATGTTCGTATGTGGTGAAGATATTTTAATTAACGAATTGGCACCACGGCCGCATAATTCAGGACATTTTACAATCGAAGCATGTGATGTCTCGCAATTTGAGCAGCATATCCGGGCGATCTGCGGATTACCACTAATTCCGATCCATTCTCATGGTGGAGCAGTAATGGTTAACTTACTTGGAAAAGACGTAGAACCTTTTTTCAGTCAGTTAGATGCTAACCCTAATGCACACATTCATATGTACGGAAAAATAGAAAACAAGCCATTGCGTAAAATGGGACATGTAACATTTATTGGGGACAATCCTTTAATCATATATAATGAACTAGTGGAAAAAAAGATAATCGAAAACTAGGAGGAAACACTTATGATCGAACGTTATACAAGAGAAGAAATGGGAAAAATCTGGACAGACGAGAATCGCTTTAACGCATGGCTTGAGGTTGAAATTTTAGCCTGTGAGGCATGGAGTGAATTAGGGATCATTCCAAAAGAAGATGTAAAAGAAATTAGAGAAAATGCATCTTTTAATATAGAACGTATTTTTGAAATTGAACAAGACACTCGTCATGATGTGGTAGCTTTCACACGTGCTGTCTCTGAAACATTAGGCAATGAGAAAAAATGGGTACACTACGGCCTTACTTCAACAGACGTTGTCGATACGGCACTTTCATATATATTAAAACAAGCGAATCAAATTATCCGTCGTGATATTGTGAACTTTATTGAGATTTTAAAAGAAAAAGCAATCGAGCATAAAAATACAGTTATGATGGGGCGTACACATGGTGTTCATGCTGAGCCGACAACTTTCGGATTGAAATTGGCATTATGGTATGAAGAAATGAAACGTAACCTTGAACGCTTTGATGCTGCTGCAAAAGTAATTGAAACAGGGAAACTGTCAGGTGCAGTTGGGACCTATGCGAATATCGATCCATTTGTTGAAAAATATGTGTGTGAACAATTAGGACTGCAGCCAGCACCAGTATCTACCCAAACCTTACAGCGTGATCGTCATGCGCAATATTTATCAGCACTGGCATTAGTCGCAAGCTCAATCGAAAAGTTTGCAACCGAAATACGTGGCTTGCAAAAAACAGAAACAAGAGAAGTGGAAGAATTTTTTGCGAAAGGTCAAAAGGGTTCTTCAGCAATGCCACATAAACGTAACCCAATCGGTTCTGAGAACATGACGGGAATGGCACGTGTCATCCGAGGTTATATGATGACATCGTATGAAAATGTGTCGTTATGGCATGAACGTGATATATCCCACTCTTCTGCAGAGCGTGTCATTTTACCGGATGCAACAATCGCCTTGAACTATATGCTGAACCGATTTGGCAATATCGTGAAAAACTTAACGGTATTCCCGGAAAATATGAAACGGAACATCGATCGCACGTACGGGGTTATCTTCTCACAACGTGTATTGCTTTCCTTGATTGATCAAGGCATGAGCCGTGAGGAAGCATATGATATGGTACAGCCAAATGCGATGAAAGCATGGGAGACGGCAACACCATTCCGTCAATTGATCGAACAAGAAGAGCGCATCACCAACACGTTATCAAAAGAGCAATTAGACGATTGCTTTGACTATACGTATCACTTGAAAAATGTGGATCAGATTTTCAAAAAAATAGGCCTGGCATAAGGAGAGGAATCCAATGAAAGACAAGCTGTTATATGAAGGAAAAGCAAAGCAAGTATTTACGGTAGCGGATAATCCGAATGTATTAGTCCTTTCTTACAAAAATGATGCAACAGCCTTTAATGGTGAGAAAAAAGCAGAGTTTCAAGGGAAAGGTCGCTATAATAACTTAATCTCTGCTAAAGTGTTCGAATACCTTCGCGAGCAGGGGATCAACAGTCACTTTAAAGAAGCGTTAAATGAAACGGAACAATTAGTTGAAAGAACAACAATTATACCGCTTGAGGTTGTCGTTCGTAATGTCGCTGCGGGAAGCATCGTCCGTCGTACAGGTATTGAAGAGAAGACAATTTTCGATCCGCCGCTAGTGGAACTTTTTTATAAAAAAGATGAGCTTGGTGATCCATTAATCAATGACGACCATGCGTTACTATTAACGGATGCAACCGAAGCAGATCTGTCCAAAATTAAACAAATGGCACTTCAAGTAAACGGGCAATTGCAAGCTTTCTTCAAAGAAATTAATTTACAGCTTGTCGATTTCAAATTGGAATTCGGTCGCAATGCTAGTGATGAAATTGTGTTATCGGATGAAGTAAGTCCCGACACTTGCAGACTATGGGATATCGCAACAGGAGAGAAAATGGACAAAGACGTATTTCGTGAAGACTTAGGTGACTTAGTTACTGTATATGACCATATTTTATCGAGACTGGAGGCAAAACAATGAAACTAGTAAAAGTACACATTACATTAAAAGAGGGCGTATTAGATCCACAGGGTAAAGCAGTACAAGGATCTTTAAATACATTAGGCTATGACAATGTCAAAGAGGTTCGTGTTGGCAAGTATTTAGAATTAACCGTGAATGATGATGCAAATATTGAATTAGAAATTGAAGAGATGTGTAACAAACTACTCGCAAACCCAGTTATCGAAAATTATTCGTATACAGTGGAAGAGGGGGTTGCCCAGTGAAATTTGCTGTGATTGTCTTCCCTGGCTCCAATTGTGACCGTGATATGTACTATGCAGCAAAAGATGCACTGGGAGAAGAAGCGGATATGCTTTGGTATCAGGAAGCAAACCTGGAAGGCTATGATGCAATTTTACTCCCTGGTGGATTCTCTTATGGTGATTATCTTCGTTCTGGTGCAATTGCTTCTACATCAGATATCGTCAAGCAATTACGAGAACAAGCAGACAAAGGGATTCCGATTCTAGGTGTGTGTAACGGATTTCAAATATTATTAGAATCCGGGTTACTGCCAGGTGCAATGCTGCGGAATAAGAATCTGAAATTCATGTGTCATTTTGAAAACTTAATCGTTGAAAACAATGACACCCTTTTTACCTCGAAATATGAAAAGGACGAAGTAGTCTCGATTCCGATCGCACATCATGATGGAAACTATTATTGTGATGAGGAGACACTTGCTAGATTAAAAGAAAACAATCAAATCGTCTTTACGTACCAAAATAATCCTAATGGTTCGGTTAGTGATATTGCCGGAATCATCAATGAACAAGGAAACGTGTTAGGTATGATGCCACACCCGGAACGTGCGGTAGAAGCGATTTTAAACAGTGACGATGGGTTAAAACTATTCCAATCTATGCTAGAAAACTGGAGGGAACGTTATGTTGCAGGCGCCTGAAATTACTCCTGAGTTGATAGAACAAGATAAAGTCTATCAGGAAATGGGATTAACAGATAAAGAATATGACATGATTAAAAACATTATGGGACGTCGCCCGAATTTTACTGAAATCGGTATTTTCTCGGTAATGTGGTCGGAGCACTGCAGTTATAAGACTTCTAAACCTTTATTAAAGAAATTTCCGACAGAAGGACCACAAGTAGTGCAGGGTCCTGGTGAAGGTGCAGGTGTTGTGGATATCGGTGATGGCCAGGGTGTCGTATTTAAAGTCGAAAGTCATAACCACCCTTCAGCGGTAGAACCATATCAAGGAGCAGCAACAGGTGTCGGCGGTATTATCCGTGACGTTTTCTCGATGGGGGCTCGTCCGATTGCATCATTAAACTCGTTACGCTTCGGTAATCTCCATACCGGTCGTGTCAAATATCTTTTTGATGAGGTGGTCCATGGTATTGCTGGCTACGGTAACTGTGTAGGGGTACCAACCGTTGGAGGAGAAGTACAATTTGATGATTGTTATGAAGGCAATCCACTCGTTAATGCAATGTGTGTTGGCCTAATCGATACGAAAGATATTCAAAAAGGGATCGCTGCCGGTCTTGGAAACACGATTATGTATGTCGGTTCTAAAACAGGTCGTGATGGGATCCATGGTGCGACATTTGCTTCGGAAGATTTATCAGAAGACTCAGAAAGCAAACGTTCCAACGTACAAGTTGGTGACCCTTTTATGGAAAAATTATTAATCGAAGCATGCCTTGAAGTCATTCAATCTGATGCATTAGTTGGAATTCAGGACATGGGGGCAGCAGGTCTTACTTCATCTGCAAGTGAGATGGCAAGTAAAGCTGGTATGGGGATGGAGATGAACCTAGACTTAATCCCGCAGCGTGAAGAAAACATGACGGCGTATGAAATGATGTTGTCAGAATCACAAGAACGTATGCTGTTATGTGTGAAAAAAGGTGAGGAACAGGAAATTGTCGACATTTTCAAGAAATACGGACTTGAAGCTGTAGCAGTAGGTCAAGTAACCGATGATAAAATGTTCCGCTTATTGCATAAAGACGAAGTAGTTGCCGATATCCCAGTCGATAACTTAGCAGAAGATGCACCGATTTTCTATAAAGAATCGAAAGTTCCAAGCTTTTATCAAGAATACCAATCCATGCCTGCGTACCAACCGGAAGTCAGTGATCACAAGGAAACATTGAAACAATTATTGCAACAGCCAACGATCGCAAGCAAAGAATATGTTTATGATCAATATGACTCCATGGTACAGGCGAATACCGTTTTCTCACCAGGTTCAGATGCGGCAGTTGTACGTGTCCGCGGATATGACAAAGCAATTGCGATGACAACGGACTGTAATTCTCGTTATATCCATTTGGATCCGGAAGCCGGCGGTAAAATAGCAGTAGCAGAAGCAGCACGCAATATCGTTGCCTCTGGTGCAAAACCATTAGCACTTACAGATGGGTTAAACTTTGGTAATCCGGATAAACCAGAAAACTTCTGGCAAATGGAGAAAAGTGTAGAAGGTATGAGTGCAGCCAGCTTAAGATTGAATACACCGGTTATCAGCGGTAACGTTTCCCTTTACAACGAATCAAACGGTCAGGCAATCTTCCCGACACCAGTAGTTGGTATGGTTGGATTACATGAATCACTTGATCATATTACTCCATCGCATTTTCAAAATGAAGGTGACTTGATTTATGTGATTGGTGAAACGGAAGCAGAGTTCGGTGGCAGTGAACTGCAAAATCTCTTGGAAGGTAAATACTTCGGTAAAGCTCCGGCAATTGATTTGGATACGGAAGCAAAACTCCAAGAGCAATTATTAGATGCAATCCGTGCTGGTCTTGTTTCATCTGCTCATGACATTGCAGAAGGTGGACTTGGAGTTGCAATAGCAGAAAGTCTTTTTAACGATAAAGAATTGGGTGCAGATGTTCAATTCGAAGGTGATCTTACAACAGCACTTTTCAGTGAATCACAATCACGTTTTGTTGTAACGGTTCCTGAGAAAGATCGTGAAGCATTTGAAGCGAAAGTAGAAGATATACAATTAGTAGGAACGGTAACAGTGACCAATCAATTAGTCGTACGTAATGGTGAGAAAGAAGCAATCACAGAAGATGTAACAACATTACAACAGCTGTGGAAAGGAGCTATCCCGTGCTTGCTGAAATCAAAGGTTTAAATGAAGAATGTGGTGTATTTGCGATTTGGGGACATGAAAAAGCAGCCGAAATGACATATTATGGCCTTCATGCTCTTCAGCATCGTGGTCAAGAAGGTGCCGGTATTGTTACAACAGATGGTGAAAAATTAAATGTTCATAAGGGCGTCGGCTTGATCAATGACGTTTTTTCAGAGGGAGAATTCTCCCGCCTGCAAGGACATGCGGCAATCGGGCATGTTCGCTATGCCACACAAGGTGGCGGTGGCTATGAAAACGTCCAACCACTTGTTTTTCGCTCACAAACGAATAGTCTGGCATTGGCGCATAACGGTAACCTCGTTAATGCTCATGCGCTGAAAAGTCAACTGGAAGCGCAAGGAAGTATTTTGCAGACTACTTCTGATACCGAGGTTATTGCTCACCTAGTGAAACGTAGTGGTAATTTACCGATGGAAGAAGCGATTTCTTCTGCTCTAGGTATGATCAAAGGTGCCTATGCTTTCTCGATTTTAACAGAGGATCAGTTGTTTATCGGATTAGATCCACGCGGTTTACGTCCACTATCAATTGGCCGTTTAGGTGATGCCTATGTGGTGGCATCAGAAACGTGCGCCTTTGATTTAATCGGTGCAACCTATGAGCGTGAAGTAAAACCTGGTGAATTAATCGTGATTGATGAGGATGGATTTAGAACAAAGCAATTCACTTCTCCATTACAACGTACACTTTGCTCAATGGAATATGTCTATTTCTCTCGTCCTGACAGTGACTTAAATGAGAAAAATGTGCATGCAAGCCGTAAAACGATGGGGAAACAATTGGCAGTTGAAGCACCAGTCGATGCCGATGTTGTCACAGGTGTACCGGATTCAAGTATTTCTGCTGCAATTGGATTTTCTGAAGCAACTGGAATTCCGTATGAGCTCGGTTTAATCAAAAACCGTTATGTCGGTCGTACTTTTATTCAGCCATCACAGGAATTACGCGAGCAAGGGGTGAAAATGAAGCTGTCCGCAGTTCGCGGGATTGTCGAAGGAAAGCGTGTAGTTATGGTCGATGACTCCATCGTTCGAGGCACAACAAGTCGCCGCATCGTCCGTTTATTAAAAGAAGCAGGTGCTACCGAGGTGCACGTTCGTATCGCATCTCCACCGATTCAAAACCCATGCTATTACGGAATCGACACTTCCACAAAAGGTGAATTAATTGCGGCCAATCATTCGATCGAAGATATGCGCGAAATTATTGGGGCAGACAGCTTATCCTTTTTATCAACTGAAGGATTGGAAGAGTCGATTGTAGAGGATCGTGACCGCCAAGAACATGGTGTATGTCAGGCATGTTTTACCGGGAACTATCCGACTGAAATTTATCCAGATACAGTAATTCCTGCTTATAAAGAATAAAAGTGTCCAATAAATTAGACGATAAAAATTCCGCACCAAAAAAGGAGTCTATAGGAATGAGTGATATTTATAAAGATGCAGGTGTCGATGTCAACGCCGGCTATAAAGCAGTCGACTTAATGAAAAAACATATCGCGAATACCAATCGCCCTGAAGTAATCGGTGGTGTAGGTGCTTTTGCAGGCCTTTTCGATATCAGTAAATTCTCTTATGAAGAACCAGTATTAGTCTCTGGAACAGATGGAGTCGGAACAAAGTTGAAACTTGCTTTCACCATGGATAAACATGATACAGTTGGAATTGATTTAGTGGCAATGTGTGTCAATGATATTGTTGCTCAAGGTGCTGATCCAATCTTTTTCTTAGATTATATTGCATGTGGGAAAAATCAACCGGAAAAAATCGAACAGATCGTAAAAGGCATAACAGATGGCTGTGTTCAATCCGATGCAGCACTTATCGGTGGTGAAACAGCTGAAATGCCAGGGATGTACGATGAGGATGAATATGATCTCGCAGGCTTTGTTGTTGGCATTGCGGATAAAAAGCAAATTATCACAGGTGATAAGATTGCATCCGGTGATAAAGTGATCGGACTTGCTTCATCAGGTGTTCATTCTAACGGTTTTTCACTTGTTCGAAAAATTATCGAAGACAAAGGCTTAAGTTATCATGACGAAATTCCTGAGCTATCGACAACCTTAGGCGAGGCACTATTACAGCCAACTAAAATTTATACAAAAGCGATTCAACAACTAAAGTTAGACCTTACGATTAAAGGGATCAGTCATGTCACAGGCGGCGGATTTTATGAAAACTTACCACGTGCATTACCCGATAATCTTGGTGTGAAAATTCAGCAAGGGTCTTGGCAAAAACCTGCTATTTTTGATTATTTGCAAAAACAGGCAGATCTAAAAGAAGAAGATATGTACGGAGTCTTTAATATGGGTATCGGTATGGCCGTTATTCTCGAAGCACATGAAGCAGATATGGCTCTCCAATTATTAGAGGACATTGGTGAAGAAGCATACGTCATCGGTGAAGTTATAGAAGAAACAGGGGTGACATTCTCCAATGACTAAATTAGCAGTATTTGCATCTGGTACCGGCAGTAATTACAATGCGATTGTCGAAGCGGTCAAAAATGGTACACTAGATGCTGAGGTGTCGGTACTTGTTTGTGACAAGCCAAATGCGGAGGTAGTCGAAAAAGCCAAATTAAATGGAACGCCTGCCTTCGTATTTGATCCAAAACAATACCGAAATAAGCAGATGTTTGAAGCGAAAATTGTTGAGGTGTTGCAAGAAGAAAAGATTGACCTTATTATCCTTGCAGGGTATATGCGAATGATTGGAAAGACGTTATTACGTCCTTTTGAAGGGAAAATCATCAATATCCATCCTTCGCTTTTACCATCTTTTCCTGGACTGGACGCAATCGGACAAGCATTTGATGCTGGTGTGAAAGTGTCAGGGGTTACCGTGCATTATGTAGATGCTGGGATGGACACAGGAAAAATTATTGCTCAACAAGCAGTTGATGTACAAGACGGAAGCTCAAGAGATGAATTACAACATGCGATTCAGCAAGTAGAACATCAGCTTTATCCAGCTACGATTCAAAAACTGATCACGAGAGGAGAATAACGTTGAAAAAACGTGCATTACTAAGTGTTTCTAACAAAAGTAATTTAGTACCTTTTGCAGAGGGACTAGGTAAATTAGGTTATGAATTAATCTCAACAGGTGGGACGTTAAGAGCATTACAAGATGCTGGTTTACCTGCAAAAGGTGTTTCCGAAATCACCAACTTTGATGAAATTTTGGATGGTCGTGTAAAAACATTACACCCATATATTCACGCAGGACTTCTTGCTCGCCGTGATCAAGAATCTCATGTGAAGCAATTGCAAGAACGTGATATTGCACCGATTGATGTTGTCGTTGTAAATCTTTATCCATTTAAAGAAACGATTGCGAAAGAAGATGTAACAGAAGAAGATGCGATCGAAAATATTGATATCGGCGGTCCAACGATGCTGCGCTCTGCATCGAAAAATTTCCGTGATGTCACTGTAGTCGTCGATCCTTCTGATTATGATGCAGTGTTAGAAAACTTAGGAAACAATGGTGGAACGGTTGAATTCCGTAAACAATTAGCTGCAAAAGTGTTCCGTCATACAGCAAACTATGACGCAATGATTGCCAATTATTTTGTAACTATTACTGATGAAGAGGACCCGGAAACATTCACCCAAACATTTGAAAAAGTACAATCCCTTCGCTATGGAGAAAACCCGCACCAACAGGCTGCGTTCTATAAAGAAGGAAATGTTAAAGGTGCTTCGATTGCCAATGCGAAACAATTACATGGTAAAGAATTATCGTATAACAACATCCAGGATGCTAATGCCGCTTTAGAGGTGGTGCTTGAATTCCCTGAACGACCAGCAGCAGTAGCTGTGAAGCATATGAACCCTTGTGGTGTAGGTGTCGGTGATACGATTTCTGATGCCTTCCAAAAAGCATATGCCGCTGATCCGGTCTCGATTTTTGGTGGAATTGTTGCACTAAACCATGAAGTGGACGAAGCAACTGCCAACCAACTAAAAGAAATTTTCTTGGAAATCGTAATTGCACCAAGCTTTTCTGAAAAAGCCTTTGAGATCTTAACCGTGAAAAAGAACATCCGTTTACTGGAAACACCAATGCAAGTAAACGAAGACGACACGAAAAAAGTAGTCAGTGTAATCGGTGGACTACTTGTTCAAGACCGTGATAATGGTAAAGTGTTAGCGGAAGATATAGAAGTCGCGACTGATCGTAAACCTGATGCAAAAGAAATCGATGAGCTTCTTTTCGCATGGAAAGTAGTAAAACACGTGAAATCTAATGCGATCGTTGTTGCAAAAGGGGACCAGACGCTTGGCGTAGGCGCTGGGCAAATGAACCGTGTTGGTGCTGCAGGCATTGCCTTTGAACAAGCAGGAGAAAAAGCACAAGGTGCCGTAATGGCATCAGACGCCTTCTTCCCAATGCCAGACACAGTAGAAAATGCAGCAAAAGCAGGCATCAAAGCGATCATCCAACCAGGTGGTTCCAAGCGTGATCAAGACTCCATTGATGAATGTAATAAACATGGAATCGCTATGGTATTCACTAAGATGCGTCACTTCAAGCATTAAGATGTAGAGGATTCTCAACAAGTTGAGAATCCTTTTTCGCAATAAATATCTTCTCATTTTTGCAATAATAAGGAGGCTCCCATGAAAGTATTAGTAATTGGCGGCGGTGGTCGCGAGCATATCATCGTCAAAAAATTAAAGATGAGCAAGCGTGTAACAGAAATTTTTGCCGCACCCGGAAACGGCGGTATTTCACAAGATGCAACATGTGTGCCAATTAAAGATGATGCAATAGAAGAATTAGTCGCTTTTGCACAAAAAGAACAAATCGATTGGACAATTGTAGGCCCTGAAGTTCCCTTAACTAAAGGTGTAGTAGATGCTTTTCGTGAAAAAAATCTAAAAGTATTCGGTCCTAAAAAAGACGCTGCTCTTATTGAGGGAAGTAAAGATTTTGCCAAAGCATTTATGAAACAATATAATATCCCGACTGCCAAATACAAGACATTTACCGATGTTGAAAAAGCAAAAGCATATATACAACAAGAGGGTGCACCGATTGTTATTAAAGCAGATGGACTTGCCGCTGGAAAAGGTGTTGTCGTTGCAATGACAGAACAACAAGCTCTAGACGCAGTGGAGAACATGTTGATTGACAATAAATTCGGTGAAGCCGGAAGCAGAGTGGTTATCGAAGAATATTTAGAAGGAAAAGAGTTCTCCCTTTTTGCTTTTGTTGATGGTGAAAATGTTTATCCAATGGTACCTGCGCGTGATCATAAGCGTGCCTATGACAATGATGAAGGTCCAAATACAGGTGGTATGGGTGCTTTTTCTCCAGTACCAGATTTAGATCCGAAGCATGTAGAATTTACCATTGAAAAAATACTCAAGCCTGTTGCCAAAGGAATGAAAAAAGAAGGACGTACCTATACCGGAGTCCTTTATGGCGGTTTGATTGAGACGAAAGAAGGGCCAAAAGTAATCGAATTTAATGCGCGATTCGGTGATCCGGAAACCCAAGTGGTATTGCCTCTTCTTGAAAATGACCTTATCCAAGTAATCGAAGACGTAACTGCAGGAAAAGATCCACAATTAAAATGGAAGAAGGGCTATGCGATAGGGACAGTAGTTGCTTCAAAGGGTTATCCCGGTTCATATGCTAAAAATGTGGTGCTTCCAGATCTTGCGGCAGATGATCAGGTCTATGTGATCCACGCCGGAACCGGCCAATCGGAAAATGGCTCATTCTATTCTACAGGCGGTCGTGTTCTTTTAGTAGGTTCGATTCAGAACAGCCCGGAACAAGCACAGAAAGAGATTTATCAATATTTGGAACGATTTGATGACACCGACGACTTTTTCTACCGAAAAGATATTGGATTCTCCAGACAATAAATATTCCACCTAAAGGGAAAGCTACTATTCATTACAGAATTAGTAGCTTTTTCTTGAATTAATGTACTTACAAAAGTATAATTACTTACATATAATAACCTGAAAGGGGAATACAAATGAAATTTCATCGAAAACCGATTACATTTGTCAGCAATGTCACCATAAAAGTACAGGACTTAGATAGATCGATTGCCTTTTATCAAAAAGTCATCGGATTTGATATATTAGAAAAAAACAAAACAACAGCTGAGCTAACCACAGATGGTACGACAAGTATTCTTACATTGGAACAACCCGAAAACGTTGAGCCAAAACAGGGACGTACAACAGGTTTATATCATTTTGCTATATTATTACCGACAAGAAAGGATCTCGCAAACTTTGTATTTTACAGTATAGATGTTGGTTTACCTTTGGCATCGTCTGATCATTTAGTAAGTGAAGCATTATACTTCTCAGATCCAGACGGAAATGGAATTGAAGTATATCGTGACAGAGATCCCGCTGGATGGACATGGCAAGGTGATCAAGTGGAAATGGCTGTTGACCCATTAGATTTTGAGGACCTCTTAAAAGAAGGAGAAAAAGGTGCATGGCAAGGACTACCGAAAGAGACAGTGATGGGGCATATTCACCTTCACGTTGCAGAGATGGAGAATACCAAGCATTTTTATGAAACAGGATTAGGTTTTGAAACGGTATCCCAATTCGGTAAGCAAGCATTATTTATTTCGACAGGGAAATACCATCATCACATAGGCTTGAACACATGGAATGGAGTAGGTGCCCCTATGCCATCAGAAAATAGTGTCGGTTTACAATCTTATACGATCACCTATCCAACAAAAGAAGCAGTCCATCATACGGTTCAAAATTTGAAAGCAATTGGTGCTTCTGTTGAGGAAGAAGAAAACCAAACTATTACGAAAGATCCGTCAGGGAATAAAATTATTATTACCTCTTAAAAAATGGAATTTCGAGATCACCAAGCTAGCTAAGCGCTTTTCTAAGTGAAATATCCGGATAAACAGTCCATAAGAATGAATCTTATGGACTGAAATTTGCATGAAATTCTTTTTCTACTACTCCACATATGTAAAACTTCTTCAAATAAATCAATCGAATAAAAGTAAGACACCAAATTGTTACCAAATTATCGTATAATTGTAAAAAGGAGGATCTCATTATGCGAAAAGTTTTAATAGCACTTAGTTGTATGATCGTTCTATCGATTATCTTATCGATTTTTTATGAGCAAAGTCGTGAGCCAGTTCCTTTACCTTTATATAATGTTGAACAGAACCAACAACAAGAAGAAAGCAATACACCAGAAGAAAAAGATCCATTAGTTCCGATAAATGTGGAGGACAAAATAGGTTACAGTCTTCAAAATGATGCATTGCAAATTACTTATGATGACGGTAATACATGGGCGCCTGTTCCTATCGAAAAAGATTTACTCTTCCAAGGAGAGTATCAAGGCAATAAAACAGAATTAATCGATAATAGTTTTATTCTAACAGAAAACGATGCTGCTTTTCTTTATTCGAATGGAGGAGTACAGGTGATCTATTCACAGAATCAGGGGCATACCTGGGAAGAGAGCATTGTAGTAAATGGGGTTCCTGCCATCAGATTCAGAAAAATAGAATTCCTTGATGATCAATTCTGGTATGTTATTTTTTCTACCGATCGAACGATGTCAGCGGAGGGATCGTTGATATACATATCTACCAATCAAGGCGAAAGCTGGGAATCTATCAATATGCCTGACACAACAAGACTAGTAGCGGATGGTGGCTTTGTTGATGAGGAGACAGGCTTTATGTCTTACGGTACGATTAACCCTGAGGAGCCAGATTTATATGTGACAAACGACCAAGGTGAAACATGGGAACGGGCAGTATTTGATATTCCTTCTCAATATGCTAGAGTCTTTGTCATTGCCAAAGCGCCATTTAAAGAAGAAGATCACCTCGCGTTAATAATGGATCAAGGACCTAATGGTGATTACTACCGAGACGGATTGATTAGAGCAAAATTCATTTCAACAGATAATGGAAATACATGGGAATTTGCAGAGGAGGTAGAACCGGAAAATGAAGAAGTGGGCTAAGTGGATCGGGATCAGCTTGTTTTTAATTGCTATTGCATTTAGCGTATTGCAAATTGGCAGTTTAATTGTTCAGTCACGTTATCAGGCGGAATACATTGATAACCGTTTATTTTATGTCTTTAATATGATCATTGCCATTAGTCTAGCGATAAGCCTGTTGTTACTACTATCATTTAAGAAAATAGCAAATAGTATTCTTGTAGCGATAGCGATATTAATCATTACCGTAAATGGTTATTTGATGTATCAAAGTAATCAAACGATTGAAAATATCACAAGTATCTCACCAGATACGAAGCAAATCTTCTCCCTGAAGAAAAATACCGACACGAATGAAGCAATCTATTATCGCAGTTATTACCGGATATTAGCTCGTCCGAAAGAAGCATTACCAAATCCAATTGCTAAAGAAGGAGAGATAAAATGGTTAGCGGATGATATTGCTGTTTTTACGTATGGAGATAACCAGGAACATATTCAGCAATTTGTAGGTACATATGGTGATCGAAATGAGAGCTCATCCTATTCTTATGTTGGAGCTCAAATTCATGGGCAGTGGGATGGGGAGAATACGAGAGTGACTGCTAGTTCGGAAGGCATTACGATTGTTCATCAGGATGACCGCCATGTGTTTGAATGGGAACAGGTGCACCAATACGGAACATTGGCTATTGTGTTAGAGGAAAATAATGGAGCGGCATGGACGATTGCATTAGGCGATGATTTTTACTTTGATCAAAACACAACAGATCCTCCTACTGGTGAAATACTTTTATACAGAGCAACGCTTGCAGATAATGAAGCAATCCCATTAAAATACCAAGGAGAAGCACATTCTATGATAGAATGAACGAAACAGCATGTATTTAATATCACAAAATGAAACAAAATCCATATAGTTTTTATCGAGGTAGAAGCATTACCACAGTGAAGACGTCATAAACGTCAGGTTGATCAGGATTATCAGGTATTCCTCGACTGGTTAGAAACACATTTCTATAAAACTGATTTTGTTAAAAAAGGAGTTTAATCATGTCACAAGCACACAAAGCAGAAGCACCTCAAACAGTAAGATGTAAAATCATTACCGTCAGCGATACACGAACAAAAGATACCGATAAAAGTGGTAAACTGATGCATCAGTATTTAGAAGGACATAATCACCAAGTCAATGCTTATAATATCGTGAAAGATGAACAGATGGAAATCCAACAAGCGATAGAAGAGGGTATTCAGCAGTCTGACATTGATGCGATCTTAATCAATGGTGGTACAGGCATCGCCAAACGAGATGTGACAATCGAAGTAGTTGAGAATATGCTAGATAAAGAAATACCTGGATTCGGAGAAATTTTTCGGATGCTTAGTTACACAGAAGATATCGGTTCAGCAGCAATCCTTTCCCGTGCAACAGCAGGTGTCGTACAGGATAAAGCCGTTTTTGCAACGCCAGGATCTTCTGGTGCCGTAAAATTAGCGATGGAAAAATTGATTATTCCAGAATTAGGACATGTTATGAGGGAGATTAATAAGGATTTATCACGGAACTAATCGTCCGTAACACCCCCCACTGAGGGAAGTCTCACTTTAAAGTATTGCTTATGCCTTTAAAGAATTGGGTATAATAGAAAAATAGAAAGGTGGTTAGGGTGATGAGAAAAATGAGAATGGAAGACTTGGAACAAAAAATTGAAGCAAATCGCAAACAAGCAAATGCTATTATCCGAGAATCTCGACCGCCAGGAAGAATAAAAAAATCCCGAACACGCAGTCTAGGAGAACGCGAAGCCTTAGATAAAATCGCAATAGCGAGATGGGAAAAAGCTGTTGCGGAAGGTAAAATAAAACGGATATCAAAAAGGAAAATGTATTATGATTACCGTGAATGAAATAAAACAGGTATTTCCTAAACTAAAGAAGCTATCAAAGTTTGAACGTCAAATCCAATTTGCAGCACTTATAACAGAATATATGAAAGCTAAAAACATTAAGCCAGTCATTGTGGGCGGACTTGCAGTTGAAATTTATACAAGAAATGACTATCAGACCCAGGATATTGATTTTGTTAGTGATGGATGGGATAAGTTCAATTCAATACTTACTGATTTGGGTTTTATACGAACAGAACGCGAGTGGTACCACACTGATTTAGAAATAGCAGTGGAAGTCCCATCTAATGTTCTTGAAGGAAGTGAAGAACATATTGTGGAGTTAGAACTTCTCGATGGAAAAAATGTCTATGTTATTAGCGTGGAGGACATTATCATTCATCGATTAGAAGGCATTGTCTTTTCTACGACTTATCCCAAGGAAGATGAAGATGATGAGTGGGCACACCGATTGTTTCTTATTCATAGAGATAATCTGGATCTCACTTATTTAAAAGAACAGGCAGAAGCCACTAAAGTTTTGTCATTTATAAAAGAATGGATGAAATAACAAAAGTGTATAAAAATAATTCATTCTTTATCATGAAAGGTAGAGATATAAGTGAGGGGCAAAGAGAGAAGCCCTACTGATGCTTTCTACTCCTCTCTCTTATATATCCCACTTTTCCCACCAGTTTTTTTAAGTAAATAAGTCTGGCCAATTACCATTCCTTTATCAACTGCTTTACACATATCATAAATGGTTAATGCTGTAACAGAAGCAGCGGTTAAAGCTTCCATCTCCACACCGGTACTCCCTTTTGTCTTGGCTTCTACTGTTATTACTAACTCGTATGTATCCTCTTCGTTCTCCCAGTCAAATTGAATATTGATCCCACTTAACGGTAATGGATGACACATCGGAATAATAGTTGATGTTTGCTTTGCCGCCATAATCCCGGCCACTTGTGCTACGGAAAGGACATCCCCTTTGCCAATGGTTTGATCAACAATTTTCGTATAGATTTCCTGATTTACCAAAATGCTTGAGCGGGCTATGGCGGTTCTACTCGTTACCTGTTTGTCTGTTATGTCCACCATTTTCGCTCTACCTTGTTCATTTATATGAGAAAATTCAGCCATTTTATTCACCAACCTTCGCCATCATTATACTACAAAAAAACATGTTATAATAGAAAGATCATGACAGGAAGGGTTACCGATAAAAATGAAACGAGTACTATACATATTATTAGCTCTTACTTTATTAACCGCATGTCAGCAAGAAGAAGAAATAACTATTTCGGCAGCGGCATCCTTAACTGACGCATTACAAGAGATTGTACAACAATTTGAAGAGGTAAACCAGGATATAACCGTTTCACTTAATCTGGGCGGGTCAGGTTCGTTGAGCCAGCAAATTATTCAGGGAGCACCAGCAGATATCTTTTTCTCTGCCTCTGTTCCACATTTTGAACGTGTTTTACAAACAGGATTGATCGAGGAAGAGAATGCTCGTGCTTTATTAGCGAATGAACTGGTATGGATTCAACCAAAAGGTGATCAACTAGCGACTACGATGGACTCTTTCGATCAAATGGCGATTGGGACACCAGAAATCGTTCCCGCTGGTAGCTATGCACAACAAGCTTTGACGACACAAGGAATATATAACAAATTAGAAGATCAACTCGTTTTTACGAAAGATGTTAGACAAGTCGTACAATATGTAGAAAGTAATAATGTAGATGCCGGCATTGTTTATCGTACAGATGCATTGATCTCTAATAAAGTGCAAATAAATGAAACATTGCCGATGGGGGAGCACGATCAGATCATATATCCAGTTGGTATCATCAAGGATTCTCGTGCGGTAGGAGCCTTTTATGACTATTTACAGTCAGATGAAGCACTCGATATATTTCAACAATACGGATTTCAAGAAATAGATGGTGACATAGATGGAAGCATTTTTTCAACCAATTAAATTATCATTAATTGTCTCAACCATAGCATTAATAATTGTCTTTTTCCTGGGCACCTTAACTGCATGGGTGATGTTTAAAAAAGATTTTAAAGGGAAAGTATGGATAGAAACCATATTAATATTACCAATCGTTTTACCTCCGACTGTAATTGGGTTTATTTTAATTATGATATTTGGCCAAAACGGTCTGTTAGGTAAAGTAACGAATCTATTGTTTAATCAATCGCTTATGTTTACGATTTGGGCAGCTATTATTGCAGCAGTGGTGGTTGCTTTTCCGCTTATGTATCAATCTGTCAAAACAGGTTTAACATTTGTGGACCGCTATATAGAAGATGCAGCAAGAGTAGATGGTTCCAATGAATGGGATGTTTTTCGATATATTACTTTGCCATTAATTCAAAAGCCTATTCTTTCAGGAGTCATTCTTAGCTTTGCCAGGGCTTTAGGAGAATTTGGAGCTACGTTAATGTTTGCCGGAAATATTCCTGGTCGTACACAAACAGTACCGATGGCGATCTATGTAGCCTTTGAATCCAATAAAATGACACTAGCATGGGCGTGGGTTTTGTCTATCATTGTCGTATCTTTTGTGATGCTATTTTTTATACGTAAATCTGCCTAAAAAATAGTCATAAATTTGTAAAAAATACACAATGCAAACGCTATCAATGCGTGTTAGAATAAAAAGAAATCAAAAAAGAAGATGAGGAGATTATGATGAATGATCATTTATATAGATGGCGTAATAAAGAAATTCGTAAGCAAGTAGCAGTTATTGATGGCAAAGAGTCACCAACACTGATTTTGAAAAATGCATATTATTTAAATGTTTTCCTAAGAAAATGGTTGGAGGCTCATATCTGGATCTATCATGACCGGATTGTATATGTCGGCTCGAAATTACCAACATCGTTAACAGACATAGAAGTAGTGGATTGTACAGGTAAATATGTGGTGCCAGGATATATTGAACCACATGCACATCCGTTTCAACTTTATAACCCTTATGAATTAGCTATGTATGCCGGTCAAACAGGAACAACAACATTAATGAATGACAACCTACCATGGCTTTATTTAACTAATAGAGAGAAAGCGTTTACATTATTGGAAGATTTCATGAAGATCCCCGTATCGATGTACTGGTGGGCAAGGTTTGATTCACAGTCCGAGATCAATGAAGAACAAGAGATCTTTAGGGATGAGGAAGTTCAAGCTTGGTTGCAGCATGAAGCAGTCGTGCAAGGTGGAGAATTAACGGCGTGGCCGCAAGTGATGCGTGACGATGACCGCATTCTTTATTGGATGCAGGAAGCAAAGCGGCTACGCAAACCAGTTGAAGGGCACTTCCCAGGTGCTTCCGAGCATACATTAGTAAAGCTAAAGCTGCTCGGTGTCAGCTCAGATCATGAAGCATTATCTGGAGAAGAGGTATATAACCGTCTATCAATGGGATATCGTGTAGGTTTGCGTAATTCTTCGATACGCCCTGATTTAGCAAAGTTGTTGAAAGAACTACAGGAACTTGGTATCAACTCTTATGATTTCTTGACGATGACCACAGATGGTTCCACACCTGCTTTTTATGAAAATGGGATCATTAATCAATGTATTCAAATCGCAATTGATAGTGGTGTTCCGGAGATTGAAGCATATATGATGGCAACATACAATGCAGCAGAGCAATTTCATTTAGAAGAACGACTTGGCGGCATTGCTCCAGGTCGAGTAGCACACCTAAATATTTTATCAGAAGTTAATAATGCCACACCTGAATCTGTTATTGCTAAAGGAAAATGGTTGAAAAAGAATGGACAATTAGTTGACCAACATATTGAAATGGACTGGGATAGATATGGATTAGGAGAGCTCAGCTTAGACTGGCAGTTAACAGAAAAAGACTTGCAATTCTCGATGCCGGTCGGACTGAAAATGGTCAATGATGTCATCATGAAACCATATCCAATTACGATTGACGCCAATACAGAAGAAATTACGAATTCAAAAGATGAATCGTTCCTGATGTTAATCGACCGTGAAGGACAGTGGCGAGTGAACACAATCATTAAAGGATTCACGAAAACGTTAGGAGGATTGGCCAGTTCCTATTCGTTAACAGGTGATATAATTTTAATCGGGAAAAGTAAATCAGATCTGTTACTCGCATTTTCAAGAATGAAAGAAATAGGTGGTGGTATTGTCCTTGTACATGAAGGAAGAGTGATTTTCGAATTACCGTTACAAATTGCTGGTATGATGTACAAAGGAAAAATGCCAAAGTTGATAGAAGAGGATATAAAATTAAAAGAAATTCTAATCGATCACGGCTATCAATACGACGATCCACCGTACAATTTATTATTCTTATCATCGATGCATTTACCTTTTGTTCGGATTACACCGTTAGGTATTATCGATGTGAAGAAAAAAGAAATACTCTTCCCAGCAATAATGCGATAGAAAGGTATAGAACCGCTCACGGGAAATCGCCTAGTCTCTGGAGCTCAAAGCTAGACATCTCTTAATATACTTTTTTAATGATAAGAAAAGAGGTTGGCGATTAGTCAACTTTCCTCTATAATGGAATTAGTTCTATCGGCATGCAACGAATAAGCATGCCGATATTCCGTTTGTCACGGTGTTAACCGTCCGTAACCCCCACTGAAGGGGAGTCTCACTTTATACTATTTTAAGAGGTGGCCTTTTTGATGAAGAAATTATCTGTATTGTTTATTATTGTATTATGTTCATTAGTGGCATGTTCTAATAATGAAGAAGCAACAAATGAGCAAGATCAGGAAGAACTAGAAGAAACAGTGGAAGAGGAACCGGTCGAACCTGAAGAACCGGGAAAACCAGATCATATATACCCCTTAACAGGGCTTGAAGCCGAAGAAGAAGTGACGGATCGATTGATTGCCGTTATGGTCAATAACCATCCAAAAGCAAGACCGCAAACAGGGCTTTCTCAGGCAGATATAGTGTTTGAAATTTTAGCAGAAGGTGATGTTACTCGGTTTATGGCGCTTTATCACAGTAATATTCCTGCACGTGTAGGTCCTGTCAGAAGTGCAAGACCATACTATTTTAATCTAGCAAACGATTATAATGCGATTTATGTCTATCATGGTGCTGCAGATCATATTGAAAATATGGTTCAGTCTGGTGCAGTACAAGGATTAAATGGCATGTACTATGATAATGATAAAGTGTTATTTGAAAGATCAACTGACCGTAATCCGCCACATAATTCATATACACTATTTGACGGTATCTATCAACGGGCGGAGGAACAGGGGTATTCGCTTGAAGCAGAGTATCAACCGATGGCATTTTTGGAGGAAGAGTCTGTGGACGGTGAAGCTGCTACCGATATAAGTTTATACTATGGTAATTATGGTGTAAGATACCAATATGATGAGGCAACAGAGAAGTATTTACGATTTAGTGACGGTGTACAGACAGTAGAAAATGCAGACAGTACACCTATTCAATTGGATAATGTGTTAATTATGGAAACAGCACATCAAGTAATTGATGACGAGGGGCGCCGTGACATTGATTTTAGTTCCGGCGGGAATGCTTTATTACTACAGCAAGGTAAAGTGCAAGACGTGCAATGGGAACGAAATGATGGTAGAATAATCCCAACGAAAGATGGAGAGCCTATTCCGTTTGTTCCAGGACAAACATGGATCAATGTAATTCCTACAAGCCCTGGCATTGATAGTGTAGAACTGTCAAATACGGCGGAGTAAAAAGGAGAGATGTATACCATGCAAATCGATAAATTGCGTGGCAAACAGTTAGATCAATTATTTGATGCTATTTTATCGCTGGAAGACCGGGAAGAATGCTACCGCTTTTTTGATGATATTGCAACAATGAATGAAATTCAATCATTGGCACAACGCCTGCAAGTAGCGAAAATGCTTGACGAAGGCAGAACATACACAGCTATTGCGGAAGAATCAAGCGCATCTACGACAACTATCTCTCGGGTGAAGAGATGCCTTGCTTATGGTACTGATGGATATCGAATGGTGTTGGACCGATTAAAGGAAAAAGAGTAAAATAAGGAGTGTCTCTTATAAGAGACGCTCTTTTTCGGTGTTGAAAAAAAGTGTTCAGAAAAAAATAACAATAAAATGGAGGCAATATATATGATTCGCTTTGGAGTTATTGGTACGAATTGGATTACCGATCGATTTATTGATGGAGCAAGTAAACTAGATAATTTTCAGTTAAATGCTGTTTATTCAAGAACGGAAGAAAAAGCAAGAGAGTTTGCGAGTAAGTACAACGTCGAACATACATATACAGATCTAAATGAGTTGGCAAGCAGTGACAAAATTGATGCTGTTTATATCGCTTCGCCAACCGCTTTTCACAGTGAATATGCGATAGCTTGTATGAAAGGCGGTAAACATGTTATTGTCGAAAAACCTTTCGCTTCCAATGAGCAGGAAGTACAAACAATGGTCGATACAGCAAAGCAACAAAAAGTTACACTGATGGAAGCGATGAAAACGACACATGTTCCCAATTTCAAGCTCATTCAAGAAAGTTTGGATAAAATTGGACCTGTTCGTCGCTTTGTTGCGAACTTCTGTCAATATTCCTCACGCTATGATAAATACAAAGAAGGCATTGTATTAAACGCATTTAAACCGGAATTATCAAATGGGTCATTGATGGATATTGGTGTCTATTGTATTTATCCGATGGTAGCATTATTTGGTGGTCCAGATCGTGTAAAAGCAACAGCCTATATACTAGAATCAGGTGTTGATGGAGAAGGAACCGTGACAGTGGACTACCCATCCTTAAATGGTGTCTGCATGTTTTCTAAAATCACTAACTCTGCTATCCCATCAGAAATTCAAGGGGAAAATGGATCTATTGTTATCGGAAAATTTTCAGATATGAATGATGTTAAAATTGTGTATAAAGATGGTTCTGAAGAGATTTTAGACACTGCGCAAGAAGAGAACACGATGTATTATGAAGCAAAATCATTTATAGAATCGATTGAAAATAATGAAATCGAAAATACAGTAAATACATGGGGTAATTCTCTGAACACCATTCGAGTCCTTGATCAGGCTAGAAAAGAAATAGGGGTCGTGTTTCCAGCTGATAAAAAGTAATGCTTTTTCACAAACGAAATAAGAAAATCTATTATATTTAGAAAATAAAAGAGGCTGTCCTCCCAATAAGGGTGACAGCCTCTTTCTTATTAGGATGATTTTATAAGACTAGCTATTAATTTTATTACCGGTTCGTTGACTTTTGTTGAAACATATTTTGAATCTAACATTAATTCAATAATGTTAGAACTTTAAAATACTTTAAGTTGCGTATTTTTCTTAAAAATCCATTTTTTCAATGTTAACAGGCTAATTGTAATGTTCATTAAACACTTTGCTCAATCTATCAACACCGGTTTGAATTTCTTTAATGGATAAATGCCCAAATCCTATAATCCATTTGTTTATGTGCTCGTTTTCTGCTTTTATATATTGTTTGACGGGATAGATCATGACCTTTTCTTTTTTTAATTGATCTATAAAATGATCTTCATAATTTATTGGGAATTCAACGGATACATGCAGACCTGTAGAAGTACCAAATAATTTAATACTAGGGAAAACTTCTTTCAAACTAGTAAGTAGTATTTGATGTTTCTTTTTGTATAACTTGCTCATCTTTCTGATATGGCTTTCAAGATCTCGATTTTCAATGAATTTTGCTAAAGCCAACTGTGACAATAATGGTGAGTGTAAATCCATATACCATTTCAATTGTTTACATGTCTCAATCAAATCTGATGGTAAAATCATATATCCGATTCGTAAAGCAGGTGATAGATTCTTACTAAAAGTACCTAAATAGATTACATGTTGAGGGTCTAACTCAAACATTGAACAAACTGGAGCTGACGTATATCGAAATTCACTATCATAGTCATCCTCAATGATATAACAGTGTTTCTCCCTAGCATAAGTAATAAGTTCAATCCTTCTCTGAATTGGCAACAAACCTCCAATAGGAAACTGGTGTGAAGGAGTAGTATAAATTAACTTTA
Organism: Gracilibacillus salitolerans; assembly: GCF_009650095.1. Classification (GTDB taxonomy): domain Bacteria; phylum Bacillota; class Bacilli; order Bacillales; family Amphibacillaceae; genus Gracilibacillus; species Gracilibacillus salitolerans. The sequence continues at coordinate 808,072 of NZ_CP045915.1, forward strand.
GATTTGCAGGTAGATTATGGGTGTTTAATCCCAAGTCATCTACAGCCAATAAATTTATCTGATAATCTTGTTTATGAAAAATATCATAAATATCATTACTAGATGGGTTTTCGATCCCCATCGTTTTATCATTAGAATGGAACAGTTTTGAAATAATGGACAGTCCTTGGGCTGCTCCAGTTGTAATAATAATACGATCTGCCTCGCATTCAATTCCTCTTGTATGATACAAAAAGTCTGATATAGATTGCCTTAATTCCTGTATTCCTTCTGGACTTTGATAGCCTAAATAGTCAGTGGAACAATTTTTAATAACATCATTATAATATTGTAGCCATTTTGAGCGAGGGAAAAAATGGAGGTCCGGAATGCCTGGTTTAAAATTAATGAAATTTTTATTACTAGAAACGGTTTCTTTATTATAATTTAATACTTTATTTGAAGATATTATTTCATCTTTAGATGTTCTGACAGAAAGCACTGCTCCTATTTCCACAAATGTCCCCTTACCATGTTTGGTAGTGACAAACCCTTCTGTAAAAAGTAAATCATAAGCTTCAATCACTACATTTCGTGAAACCTTTAAATTATCGGCTAATTCTCTTGTTGATGGTAAACGATCACCTGCTTGTAAATTCCCTTCTAAAATTCTCTTTCTTATTTGCTGATATATTTGTCGAATGAGGGGTAATTTTGACTGTCTATCAATAGAAACACCAAACATAACACTTATCTCCTTCTGATATATTCGTAGAGATATTTCGATAACAAGTGATTATTTTTATCCATCAACAAATACACTGATGAATACTTGCTTTTAAGGGTGTCATTCAATCGTTCTTAATAATAGAAAAGGTATGCTGGAGAATAAATTAAAGAGTATTGCCATATCAGTCATTTCCTCCATGTAAACGAAGTCAAGAGGTTTAGTTGGTTAGGCTTAGTTCTGTTTATTTACTAGCACACTCAACCTAAAAATTGGATCTATTTAAATTATATGTAAGTGGATCTACTGTAAGGCTACTATATCAAGTATACTTTGTAAAGAAAATGCCTGGAAGAGGTGTAACAATAGATAACTGTTTAAGAAAGAAGGTTGTGATACATTGATTTACAATAAGATAAAAGCGTATCTCTGTCTTATGTTTGCTATGATAATCGTGGGTAGCTCTATAGTTTTTGGAAAAATAATGGTAGAAAGCATTCCGGTTTTTTTGTCTTCTGGTCTTCGGTTTGCTATCGCTTCGGTTTTACTGTTTGTTATTTTGCTTATTGTAGAGAAAAAACTTCCTAAACTTACCAGAAAAGAAGTGACTATCCTGAGTTTGCAATCCTTCACAGGTGTTTTTCTTTTCAGTATATTTTTGCTATATGGAGTTCAATATACAAAAGCTGTTGAAAGTGGAATAATTACTAGTACTACACCTATAGTCATTGGGATATTATCATTCCTTATATTAAAGGAGAAGCTGACAAGACAGGTTATGATAGGTGTCCTATTTGTAGCCCTAGGCATTAGTGTGATAAACCTTGTAAATAGTGGAGAGGATGGGATTAGAGGAAATTTTCCAATGATCGGTAACATATTGGTAATGCTTGCTGTCATAGGTGAAGCATTGTTTACCATTTTGGGGAAATTGTTATCTAGAAGGTTAAGTCCATTAGCTATTTCTGCGTTTGTAACGTTTTTTGGATTTGTGTTTTTCTTACCTTTTGCTTTGTATGAAGCTATGATGTTTGATTTTAGTCAACCGAGCATAAATGACTGGGGCTATGTATTATATTTTGCAGTTGTAGTCACGGTTATAGCTTTTTATCTTTGGTATAAAGGTGTATCTAAAGTATCCGGAAGTGTTTCAGGATTATTCACTGGTTTTTTGCCGGTATCTACTGCTTTGTTGTCTTATGTCTTTCTTAATGAGCAACTAACTTCTATACATGTGGTAGGATTTATGTTTGTGGTTCTTGGAATTTGTAGTAGCTCTTTGTTTAACAAAAAAGTGTAATTGGAATTAATTATAAAATGGAAGATGCTGCCACTCTAGTAGAAGGTGACAGCATCTTTTTTTATTAATTTCGAATTAAATGATCGAATGCGCCCAATGCCGCAGTAGCACCTGATCCCATTGAAATAATGATTTGCTTATAAGCGCTGTTCGTACAGTCACCTGCTGCAAATACACCAGGGATACTTGTTGTACCATGATCATCCACAACGATTTCGCCAAATTTATTTACTTCAACTGTATCTTTTAGCCATTCTGTATTTGGTACGAGACCAATTTGAATGAAGACACCTGCAAGTTCAATTGTTTTTTCTTCTTCTGTTTCACGGTCTATATATCGAAGGCCTTCCACTTTGTCAGAACCATAGATTTCAGAAGTCCTTGCGTTTGTATGCACCGTTACGTTGGGTAAGCTATATAAACGATCCTGTAAAACGTTATCTGCTTTTAGTTCTGGAGCAAATTCAATTAATGTAACGTGTTTAACAATACCTGCTAAGTCAATTGCTGCTTCGACCCCAGAGTTTCCACCACCAATTACGGCAACATCTTTTCCTTCAAAGATTGGACCATCACAGTGGGGACAGTATGCAACACCTTTATTTTTGAATTCTGCTTCACCAGGAACACCGATATTACGCCAGCGAGCACCAGTTGAAAGCACAACGGTTTTACTTTTAAGTGTTGCACCGTTTTCTAATTCCAGCTCAAAAAGGTCTTTTTTCTCTAAAGACTTCGCACGCATCGAGTTCATGATATCCACATTATAATCACGTACATGTTCTTCCATGTTAGCGACAAGCTTAGGACCTTCCGTATAAGTTGTAGTGATGAAGTTTTCTATACCAAGTGTATCTTGTACTTGACCACCAAATCGTTCGGCTACAATACCAGTGCGGATACCTTTACGAGCAGCATAAATGGCAGCACTGGAACCAGCAGGACCTCCACCAACTACTAATACATCATAAGGATCTTTATCATTTAACTCAGAAATGTCCGCGCTGCTTCCTAATGCTTCGAGGATGCTTTCAATCGTTTGTCGACCATCGACAAACTGTTCGCCATTTAAATAAACGGAAGGAACAGCCATGATGTCTTTACTATCTACTTCTTCTTTAAAAGCAGATCCTTCTACCATCGTATGGGTGATTTCAGGATGTACGACACTCATAATGTTAAGTGCTTGAACGACATCAGGACATTTTTGACAAGATAAACTTACATATGTTTCAAAGTGAAGTGGACCTTCTAATTTTTTGATTTGTTCAATAATAGAATCATCCACTTTTGGTGGGCGTCCACTCACTTGTAATAGAGCTAATATAAGTGAAGTGAACTCATGACCAAGTGGAACTCCAGCGAAAATAACACCGGTGTCCTCACCTGGACGATTGACACTAAAACTTGGAGTACGATCAAATGAGCTTTTCTCCACTTTGATTTTATCAGACATGCTTGCAATTTCATTTACAAGTTCGTCTACTTCTTTTGAAACATCGTCAGAACCAATGCTTGTCTTAATGACAATATCATTTTCTAACAGTTTCAAATATTCATTAAGCTGTGTTTTTATTTCTTGATCAAGCATTTTGACCCTCTTTTCTTATATTTCGTAGAAAGAATATATGGAGATGTCTAGCTCTGAGCGCCCAGATACTAGGCGACTTCACGAATCGCCCTAAGATAAAGAAGACTTGCCGATGGGTGAAACCAGAGGCTTAGTCGCACTTATACCTTTAGGTGAAAGTCATCATCGGTTCACTTTTCTCACCGTGATTCCTTTATCTCAGTTGATCCGATCCAGTCGCTACGTTTCTAGATGGGCGCTCTGCACTTTACTTTATATTTTCCCTACTAGATCAATACTTGGTCTAAGTGTTTCGCCGCCTTCTTCCCATTTAGCTGGGCACACTTCACCAGGATTGTTACGCACGTATTGAGCAGCTTTAATTTTGTTGATTAGTGAGCTTGCGTCACGACCAATACCCTCTGCATTAATTTCTGCTGCTTGGATTACACCATCAGGGTCAATAATGAAAGTTCCGCGATCAGCTAAACCAGCGTCTTCACGAAGTACATCAAAGTTTTGAGAGATGATGTGTGAAGGGTCACCAATCATTGTGTATTCGATTTTACCGATTGCGTCAGAGCTTTCATGCCAAGCTTTATGCGTAAAGTGAGTATCCGTAGAAACAGAGTATACTTCTACACCTAACTTTTGTAATTCTGCATATTGATTTTGTAAATCCTCTAACTCTGTTGGGCACACGAATGTAAAGTCTGCTGGATAGAAGCAAACAATGCTCCACTTACCTTTGAAATTTTCTTCTGTTACATCTACAAAGTCTCCTTGGCGGAATGCAGATGCTTGAAATGGTAGTACCTCTTTACCGATTAATGACATAATGATTGTCCTCCTTGTGTATTTTTTGTTTTTTGAATACTTATTCTCTGAAGAAAGTATTCATTACACAACAATTATTATAAAATAAATTAGCTTATAAGTGTAATGATACAAATGATAGTTCATAAATTCGTTAAAATAATGTTCGCCATTCTACCATTTTGAACGTAAAATTCATGGTTTATTCATAATTGAAAAATTATTGTTATAGATGTGAAAAAGATCACACAATTTATCAAAGCAAGCCGATATGATGACAATAACAAAACAGTGTAGGAAAGGATGGGCGAACATGACGAATGTGAAGAAATTTCAATTACCCTTACAAACCCTTAGCCTTGTAGTCGGCTTTATGGTGTGGGTATTACTCTCATCTCTAATGAGTTTTATTAAACAAGACATTAGCTTAACAGCAGGACAAATATCTTTTATTACTGCAGTTCCTGTTATTTTAGGTTCTGTCTTACGAGTTCCACTAGGTTTTTACGCCAATCGTTTTGGGGCGCGCGGTTTATTTGTGTTAAGTTTACTCTTTTTAATCCTGCCAGTCGGCTATTTGGGTATGGCTAATAGTTTTACAGATTTAATTCTATCGGGATTATTTCTTGGTATTGGTGGAGCGGTATTCTCTGTCGGGGTTACATCTTTACCGAAATATTATCCGAAAGAAAAACATGGATTTGTCAATGGTATTTATGGTGTGGGGAACATCGGTACTGCCGTTACTTCATTTGGAGCACCAATCATCGCCGGTATGTATGGCTGGCGAATGGCAGTTTTTACATTTATTATTCCTTTATTATTGTTTGCGATCTTAAATTTTTTATGGGGGGATCGTCATGAACCAAAAGTACAAACTTCATTAAAACAACAGGTGTTAGGTGTTTATAAAAATAATAAACTATGGTTTTTAAGCTTCTTTTACTTCTTAACATTCGGATCCTTTGTTGCTTTAACGGTTTATTTACCAAACTTTTTAGTATCGGAATTTCAGCTATCTGAAGTCGATGCTGGTTTGCGAACAGCAGGCTTTATTGCATTATGTACATTGCTCAGACCTGTTGGGGGCTGGCTAGGAGATAAGTTTAATCCGTTTAAAGTGTTAATGTTCGTTTTCACAGGCATGACGATTTCCGGTATTCTGTTATCTTTTTCACCAACGATTCTGCTATATACAATTGGCAGCTTGTCAGTAGCGGTGTTTGCAGGTATTGGGAATGGTACGATTTTTAAATTGGTTCCGTTATATTTCTCCAAACAAGCAGGGATTGTCAATGGTATTGTTGCTGCGATGGGCGGATTAGGCGGATTTTTCCCACCGATTATTCTTACTTTGGTTTATGATATCAACGGTCACTATGCAATTGGATTTATGGCACTATCCCAATTTGCACTGGCGAGTCTAATCATTATTATTTGGATGTATTATACCGATAAATTGAATTTGTCTAACTATATTGTGAACAATGCCGGACAGGGGATTTTAGTCACAGATGAAAATGGAAGAATTACAAAGATAAATCATGCCTTTGAACGAATAACCGGTTATCAGCAAGAAGAGGTAATTGGTCAAAATCCCAATATATTAAGCTCCGGACAGCAAGATCAGAGTTTTTACGATGAAATGTGGAAGCAATTGAAAGAAAAAGAAATTTGGCAAGGTAAGATTACCAATAAACGTAAGAAAGGAGAAATCTATACCCAATGGTTGTCGATTAGTGTGCTAAAAGATGCAGGGGATAATATAACTAATTATGTAGGGGTATTTAGTGAATTAAATGAGTGACCAGTTACCTATTGGTAGCTGGTTTTTTACCTGGATTAAATAAAACTGATATGCAGCATTGGATGATATAGTGAAATGGTTATAAGTAGAAAGTATGGAAAATAATTACCATTCATTAACATTATATTAACACTGTCTTAATATTCAGCTGTTATATTATAAGTAAGCAAAAACCTCCAAGACTTTCTTCCCTAAAAAATATAGATGGAGTGGAATGACGTATGTCATGGATTACGTTAGGACATGCATTTGTAGTCATCTATTTCTTATTTTCAAGCCTGGCTAAGCTAGTTAATTATCCTTATTTTGTTGAGCAATTGCCAAGGACATTAGCCCGGACCTATTCACATCTGTTAGCAATTATCATCATTTTTACAGAACTCACATTAACGATTGCGCTCATCTTCAGATTTCACACCAGTAGTATCTTAGTCGGCCTCATTTTGCTTGTCTTCATTTTTACAGTTTATATTTTCATCATGATTCAAAAAGGGATAACCAAAGAGGATTGTGGTTGCTATGGTGGTTTTCTTAAAGAACGGCTTGACTATCAAAAAGTAATCCAGAATAGCTTGCTTATTATCCTTTTATTAATTCTCCTATTACAGCCTTCTAGTACAGCACAGCTTAGAGATTATGGTCTTGCCATTGTCGGATTTATTACATATATGTTATTACATCATTTTTATCAGAAACTCCAACAGAACCAAGTGAAATTAGCGAAAATCAAATCGATGTAGGGAAGGAGAGACTTGTGTATATTCTAATCGGAATCCTTACTATCGTTGTTATTGGTCTAGCTGTTTTTTCCTGGATTATTTATCAGCAAGTACAGCAACTCTATCTGTTTTTCTTCAATTATTCAGGATTGGCAATAGGTCAGCAAGCACCAGACCTCCAGAATGTCGATATGGAAAAAGAAATCGTACTAATATTTGCAGATGTAGATTGTCCTAAATGTCGAGAAGTAATGGAAGAAATGAACCGTAAAAAGGATCGAATCGCACAAAACTACTGCATGGTAATGACACGAAGTCAACCGGATATAGAAGCGTTTTTAGCAGGTAAAGGCTGGAATCTCATTGTGAAGTCGATAACGGAACGGGAGAAGGAACGATTTCAAGTTATTATGGAGCCCTTTTTCTTTCAGGTGGAGGAAGGGGTTATTCATAAAAAAGGATTAATAGACTCGCTTGAAGACTTATTGGTTAACGAGACATCTCAAGCTCAAGCGAGTTAATGATCACCTTGAAAGGAGGTGAAACAAATGAAAAAACGTTTAGGTTGTGTTTCTCTTGTTGTTTTTGGTAAACGCATTGAAAAATGCTATGGTCCATCTTGGTTAAGAGTTTAATACTTAAAGCTGGAGGTATTTTGTGGCCGCAAGATACCTCCTCTAAATCTTATGAATGTAATTACATATCATATTACTAATTTTTTTCTTTTTTGTAAATATATATGCATAGTGATGAGGTGATCGAAATGAGTCCACCGTTATTAGAAGTTAGTCATATCATGAAGCGTTTTGTCAGTAAAAAACAGCAGGTAATAGCAGTAAATAACGTCAGTTTTGACATTAGTTCTAATGAAATAGTAGGGCTGGTTGGACATAACGGTTCAGGAAAGACAACGATTTTAAAAATGTTGGCAGGGTTACTGTATCCAGACGAAGGTACTATCAAAATAGAAGGTGAGCTCTGGGAGGAAAAACAAGTTAAAGAGACCATTGCTATTCTGTTAGAAGGTTCGCGTTCCTTTTACTGGAATTTAACAGGTAAACAAAACTTGGCTTATTTCTCTGTATTAGCAGATGTGAAGCATACTAAGGACAGAATAGCAGAACTAATCGAATTATTAGAGATGTCTGCTTTCATTGATCGGATGACTGGAACCTATTCAAGAGGTATGCAACAGAGGCTCTCACTTGCAATTGCTCTATTACAGCAACCGAAATTATTAATCTTAGATGAGCCTAGTAATGGACTTGATTATGAGTGGTCACAATTATTAGCGGAATTATTACAGGATTTAACAGCGAAAGTTGACATGAGCATCATTGTTGTCAGCCATGACTTTCATTTTCTATATCAATTTGTCGATCGAATCTTGCATCTCAAGAAAGGAATGTTAGTTAGAGAGCTTCCTGTTCATCGGACGAATGTAGATAGTAATGACCAGTATGTTTCTTTTCATCTGCAAGGTGAACTCCCAACAGATATGGACATCCCAGTTTCTTTATTAGTACAACAAAAGAAAAACGGCTGGATTATTAATGGTAACCCAGATTCCACCGAGATTTATCATTTTATCAGTAAGGCAGTCTCAAATGGTCTTACGGTAGAACAAGTAACAACATCATTAGCAGTTACAGGAAAGGAAGAAGCTTATGGCTAAAGTGGTGATGGCAGAGTTTCTTAAAGGTTTTCAACTGCAATGGAATTATCCGTTCTCCTTTCTATTACATACGATTCAGAATTTAATCATTACCGGGGTATTAATTTGGATGCTTAGCAGTTTAACATCCTTAGAACAGGTGATTGGCTTGTTATTTTGGCCTGTCGTCATAAGTGCTATTTCGTCCAGTGCACAATCGGTTCAGGACGATATGCAATATGGGACATTCGAGCGAATTGCAGCCAGTAAAAGAAGTTTATCCTTCATTTTATTAGCAAGAAGTTTATCAGACTTTATTTTCTCAGCTTTATTAACCGTTATCGCCATTGCAGGTGCAACTCTGTTTTTTGATATTTCACTAAGAGTAGAGGCGATCATAGCATGTCTGTTTATTGTGTTATGTACTGGTACTGGATTGAGTTTCATTTTAACGGGCTTGCAAATTTACTATCGAGATATTGGTCCATTAGGTAATATGATCGTCTTCGGCTCGGTAGTTGTTTTACTGCTTCCATGGGATCAATGGGTCAGTTTATTGGAAGTGTTTGTTTATCTCTTACTTCCATTCACAGCTAGTGCGATCTATATTCAGTCTTTTGATGCTGGCTATCTGGTTTATGCACTCATCAATAGTCTGCTTTTTTTCGTGATAGGTTTAGTTTATTTGCCATATATGGTTAGAAAAACTAAAGCCAATAAAGGATTAGGGAGATATTAAGAATGGGAACTACTGTTGCTTATGGTGGTGAAATGAGTAAAGTTCATTATCTTCTGTATACGATCAATCTTGTGGTAGGGTGCTTCGGCATCTCTATTATTCTACCATTTATTATCTTGTTTGGTATTGATCGATTGTCTGTTTCTGAAGATCTATCGATATTATTTCTTTTTACGATTCCAGCATTCATTGGTTTTATCCTCTTTCCGGTATCATGGTATCTCTTTTCACACAAACATCAATTACAGGATGTAGGAATTGTCAAGAGAATAGATAAAGCAACGGTAACGATTTGTGCACTTTCTTTTGGAATTATTGTTTATACCTGTTTTCACATTCAATATGTACCGTGGATCATGCTGGTTCACTTTGCTGTGATCGGCTTAGGAGAGGAATTGGTCTTCAGAGGCATATTACTTCATCGGCTTCAAAAGGTAATGGATAATTGGTTAGCCGTTTTGATATCAGCTGCTGTATTCGCTTTTGTTTTTCATTCGGGTCAGCCTTTCTTAGACAATGTAAGTTACCGGCTGATCTTAGGTGTTGTATTCGGCTTAATTTTTTTGCATACCAAAAACATATGGGGAGTGGCATGTATCCACTTTGCTTATAACTTTTTTATTACCTATCAATTATAAAGGGAGACTTCCATCAATGAGGGTTTTTGCCCCACTGATGGTTAGTGAAACATATTAGGGTGTTAGCGCCCCAAACTTCGGTTCTTACGGGCGACTAGCACCGTGATAAAGGGAGGGTTTAGTCTTGAAAATCAATAGTTTATTAGCTGTTCTAGCAAGTTTCTTTCTAATCGCTAGTTATGGGTTGTTTTTGTTATTAATGGACACAGAAAGTAGTTCTCTACTTTTCTATGATGTGGTAACCATTTGGCTGCCGGTGGGTGTCATTATTGCCATTGCTTTTATTGCTACACAACGAGGACCTTTAATTAAAGACAGTAGTTTATTAACAGGTGCATTCGTAGCCTTCGTTACCCATATCTTTTTTTATTTAGTTTTGGTTATTTCTCGATATTTGGAACATGTTCAAGATTTTCTTACATATTATGGGAACGAGCGGAACAATGAAGTAATGGAAACGATCGTCAATCAGACATGGAGTATTATTTTACAAGGTTATTTTACGGAATTAGTCATGATGGTCTTACTAGGATCAATCGGAGGATGGCTAGGAAGTAAAATAGGCCGCAATAAAACTGAAAGTGCTTAATAGATAAGGAGTAGGTCAGGGATGAAAAATAAAAAGAAGTGGGTTATTCGCACTGTACTAACGGTACTCGTTCTTTCACTAATTGGCTATTTTGTATTTGGTGGAACAGACCCGGTACCGTGGAAAGTAGTGCAAGCAGAAGTAAAGCAGATGACGAATGCAAATCAAGTAACAGCTACGGGAATAATTCGTTATAAAAATACCGTAGAACAACAGGCAGCGGATAGTGGTATGCTAGTCGAGCGCCATATTGAGGTAGGGGACAAAGTAGAAGAAGGAGATAAATTGGTAGATTTAGAGGTTTCTTTAGGAAATGAAACAGAAACAGTAGAAGTAACGGCTATTGCTAATGGTGAAGTCTTATCTTTACATGGGTATAAAGGCAGTTATATTCACACAGGTGATCCTTTAATCCTATTAGGAGAGCAAGATCAACTAGAAATCTATGGTGAATTATCTGAATTTGATTACGCCAGTGTAGCAAAAGGAGATAAAGTCACCATTGAAAGCAATGCATTTAATGAAGTGATGCAGGGAGAAGTAACAGTGATTGATCAGGAAGCAACACCATCAGAATTATCAGATGGTTCTGTAATAAAAATAAGAGTGGAAATGGAAGATACTTCTGGTCAAGACCCCATTCCAGGGTTACAAGCATTTTTAACCATTGAAACGGAGCAGCAAACAGAAGAAGCAGACGAGGCATTTATCGTACCGGAGACTGCCATAGTAGAAGAAGAGGGGCAATTTTATGTCTATACGGTGGAAGAAGGAAGCATTACAAAGAAAGAAGTGACACTTCAGTCCATACCAGCATTAGCATCCGATGACCAAGGAATTGGCAATGATCAATTTAGAATCTGGTTAGAGGAAGAAGTAAGTAGCGATGAAATTTTAGCTAATATGCTAGAGGTTGAGGAGGGAATTACAGCGGAGGACCTGATTATTGCTAATCCAAAAGATGATATCAAAGAAGGATCCACTGTTCCAACAGATCAGCTGGAAAGAATAGATGTCACCTCGTAAACAGAAGGAGTGCCGGATATGCAAATGAAAAATACGTTGCGTTTAGCTTTAGAGCAGTTAAAAGCTAATAAATTACGCACTTTTTTAACGTTAATTGGAATTATTATCGGGGTGGGGTCTGTTGTTGCCATTCTTTTAATTGGTGAGAGCGGGCGAAAGGATATAATCGGGGAATTCGAGAAAGACGCCAATAAATTATTTTATTTACACCTTGATACTAGTGATCAGTCAAAAACAAACCAAGCTTCCCTAGGTTGGCGTGATATCGATTTGTTGCGTGACCAATATCAAAGACAGGCACAGATTGCAGCCTCTTATTTAGATCAGAAGGAAGCAGTGTTCGAACAAGATACAGAGCAAGTGGATATTACGGCGGTAACGGATAATTATAGTCAAGTTTCTAATATGATAAATATAGCATACGGTAGTTTTTGGAATGAAGGCACCAATCAAAACGTTGTGCTAATTAACGAGGCATTAGCAGAAAAACATTATGGTACTGCCAGTCAAGCAATTGGACATTCAATCATGATTGACAGAGTTCCTTTTACCATTCAGGCGGTATATACTACGAATGATTTCGTTCAAAATGGTTCTCAAGCGAATCTATACGTCCCCTTACAGTCTTGGTATAAAATCCATTATTTAACCGATCGGCCAGTCCATAGCGTAGAAGTTCTCGTTTTGTCAGAAAACAGTTTTGATCAACTTCGTACAGAAATGGTCAGGACCCTAGCAGAATCGAAAGGGGTAGCAGAAACCTCTTTTCGTACACAGGCAGTGGACGATCAGTTAGATATGGTAAATAATATTTTACGTATTTTTACAGCTATCATCAGTTCTGTAGCGGGAATTTCTTTATTAGTGGGTGGTATCGGTGTGATGAATATTATGTTGGTTTCTGTCATGGAACGGACACGAGAAATCGGAATTCGCAAAGCAATCGGAGCAAAGCCACGGCATATTCTTCAGCAATTTTTAATTGAAACATTGGTGTTAACCACGCTTGGTGGTTTCATAGGCTGCCTGTTTGGATTGGGAATGGCGCTGTTAGTCACACAGTTAGCCGAAATGAGTTTCGTATTCTATTGGCCAGTGTTTCTTATCAGCTTTGGGATTACGACCATTATTGGTATTTTGTCAGGGTTTTACCCAGCAAGAAAGGCAGCTCGTTTAGATCCGATTGTTTCGTTACGTTATGAATAACAGGAGGCATAAGCATGACTTTAATTGAATTGAAACGTCTCACAAAGCAATATATTGCTGGTGAAGAAAAGGTGGAAGCGTTAAAAAGTGTCGATTTAACAATTGATGAAGGCGAATTCACGGCGATAATGGGTAGTTCAGGCTCAGGCAAGTCGACTTTACTGAATATATTAGGTTGTTTGGACCAGCCGACCTCTGGCGAATATTGGTTAAATAGCCAGGATGTACAGAATTTAGATGTGAATCAGTTATCAGATATCCGTAATCAATATTTAGGGTTTATCTTTCAATCGTTTCATTTATTACCCAGGTTAAATGTATGGAAAAATATAGAGCTGCCCATGTTATATCAAAATATAGGGAAACAGGAACGTAAAACACGTGCTAAAGCCTTGGCGGAACAAATGGGACTCGGTGAACGACTGCGACATATGCCTAGCCAGTTGTCAGGTGGTCAGCGGCAACGTGTAGCGATTGCGAGAGCACTGGCAAACAAACCAAAATTGTTATTAGCAGATGAACCAACTGGTAATTTAGACTCCAAAACTACGATTGAAATCATGGATATTCTGCAAGAGCTCAATCAATCTGGTGTTACCATTATTCTCGTCACACATGAGGACGAATTAATAGATTACACCAAGCGTACCATCCTACTACAGGACGGCATGATTGTAAAAGACGAGAAAAAACAGCTCGCTTAAATATATAACGTTTCGTGAACGTGTGTGCATTTCATAAGCGGAAAATGATGCGCAAATTTAAAGTGTATCTTAGGTCTCAGCCTCCTAGAAAAGCAAACCGCATTCCTGCTGGATCTTATGGAAAGTTTTAAGCGAAAATGAAAAGCAGTGTCCGTAAGAATAAATCTTACAGATACTTTAACGTGCAGATGAATAGTTTTGTCCATAAGCAAGCCTCTTACGGACAGTTTAAAGTGAAAACACAAACATTGAGGTTGGGACAAAACATAAATTATATACTGAAAAATGGATCGATTACTGCTCTTCCTTGGATTACTGGTTCTCTTCCTTGGATATATGCCTTTATCCAAGGAAGAGGGGTACTTTTCCAAGGAACAGAAACGCTTATCCAAGGAACAAAAACACGAGTATCAATCTTGATGTTCGTGTTTTGTCATGAAACAAGTAATTCTGTCCCAGCCTCTTTTCTCCCCATTTTCATAGATAGAGTCCATAAGAACCTCATACTTACGACCTTTACTCCATCCTTAACCACTCCCGTAAAAAGCGATTGTGACGTTTTCTTAAATTCTTTTCCTATATCATTCTAAAAAGGTGTATATTTTTGCTATAATGAAATAATGGATATAGAATCGTCATTATTGGAGGATTAGATTGTGTATAATATCGACGAATGGAAACATATCTTCAAGTTAGATCCAGCTAAAGCGATCTCTGAAGAAATGATAGATAAAATATGTGAATCAGGAACTGATGCCATCATGGTTGGCGGTACCGATGATGTAACATTAGATGGTGTGTTGCAATTATTAAGCAGCATCCGCCGTCACACGGTACCTGTTATTTTAGAAATATCCAATATCGAATCGGTCACACCAGGATATGACTATTACTTTGTACCGATGGTGTTAAACAGTCAAGATAAAAAATGGATGATGGATGTACAACATCAAGCGGTACTAGAATATGGGGACATCATTAATTGGAACGAGATGTTTGCCGAAGGGTATTGTATTATGAATGAGGAGTCGAAAGTCTTTCAGCATACTAATTGCAAGCTACCAACGCAAGACGAAGTAATTGCCTATGCAAGAATAGCAGAGCATTTATTCGGCTTACCATTTTTCTATTTGGAATACAGTGGTACATACGGAGATCCGACCCTTGTTAAATCAATCAGTCAGGAACTCAACGATACGAAATTAATTTATGGCGGTGGTATTGCAACAAAAGAACAAGCCGCAGAGATAAGTGGATATGCTGATATTATTGTGGTCGGCAATGCACTATATGATAACCCGAAGGAAGCGTTAAAAACGGTAAAAGCAACAAAGTAAAAGGACGGTGTTACAATGAGTCGGATGATGCACGACTTGTTAAAAGGATTAAATAAAGAACAACGCGAAGCTGTACAGCACACAGAAGGAGCCTTACTGATTATGGCAGGGGCAGGAAGTGGGAAAACCCGCGTATTGACCCATCGAATTGCCTATTTGCTAGATGAAAAGGAAGTTTCACCCCGCAATATATTAGCGATCACCTTTACTAATAAAGCGGCACGTGAAATGAAAGAGAGAATAGCGGGACTTGTTGGTCCATATGGAGCCAATATGTGGGTATCGACCTTTCACTCGATGTGTGTACGTATCCTGAGAAGAGATATTGACAGAATCGGATACAGTCGAAACTTTTCGATATTAGATAGTGCGGATCAACTAACCGTCATCAAAAATATTGTAAAAGATAAAAATATCGATGCTAAAAAGTTTGAACCGAGAGCAATACTCGGTGTGATCAGCAGTGCGAAAAACGAACTTATTACACCTGAAAAGTTTGCGGAATCGGTGAACAACTTTTTTGATCGCCAAGTTTCGGAAGTGTATGCCGAATATCAGCGCCGATTACGTAAAAATCAAGCACTGGATTTTGATGATTTAATTATGCAGACAATTCATCTCTTTAAACGAGTACCGGAAGTATTAGAGTACTACCAGCGCCGTTTTCAATACATTCATGTGGATGAGTACCAGGATACTAACCATGCGCAGTATTCTTTAGTGAAACAACTGGCAGCACGTTTTCAAAATCTTTGTGTTGTCGGGGATTCCGATCAATCGATCTATGCATGGCGTGGCGCGGATATAACTAATATTCTTTCCTTTGAAAAAGATTATCCTTCTGCACGTGTCGTCATGCTCGAGCAAAATTATCGCTCCACAAAGTCGATTCTTCAAGCTGCTAACCAGGTGATCGAAAACAACATGGGTAGAAAACCGAAGAATCTTTGGACGGAAAATCAAAATGGAAATAAAATTCGTTATTTCCAAGCGTCGACAGAGCGAGAAGAAGGATTGTTTGTTGCTGAGCGGATCGAAGAATTAACCCAGGAAACTAAATATAATCATAAAGATATTGCCATTCTTTACCGTACGAACGCACAGTCACGTGCGATAGAGGAAACTTTTATGAAGGCAAATATTCCGTATCAAATGGTCGGGGGCACAAAATTCTACGATCGTAAGGAAATTAAAGACTTGCTTGCTTACTTACGTTTGATCGTTAATCCCGATGATGATATCAGCTTTGTCCGTGTTGTGAATGTACCCAAACGCGGTATCGGAAAAACAACGATAGACAAGCTTCAGGCATATGCTACGGCAAATGATATTTCATTATACACGGCTGTTCAGGAAGTAGATTTTGTTGGTGTCAGTGCAAAAGCAGCAAAATCATTGATGGAATTTGGCCAGATGATTAAAAATTGGGAGCAACAGCAGGAATTTCTATCTGCTACCGATATGGTCGAAGAAGTAATTGAAAAAACAGGCTATGAAGAAATGCTCCATAATGAAAGAAGCATTGAAGCACAAACACGCCTAGAAAACATTGAAGAATTCAAAACCGTTACCAAACATTTTGAGGAAACGAATGAGGATAAAACGTTAGTCAATTTCCTGACTGATTTAGCATTAATCTCGGATATTGACCGTATGGACGATGATCCAACCGCAGATGACAGTGTGACGATGATGACATTACATGCGGCAAAAGGGTTGGAGTTTCCAGTTGTATTTCTGATTGGAATGGAAGAAAGTGTTTTTCCGCATAGCCGTTCCATGATGGATGAAGAGCAGATGCAGGAGGAGCGACGCCTTGCCTATGTTGGGATTACCAGAGCAGAAGAGCTGCTGCACGTCTCCCATGCGAAGATGCGTACTTTATTTGGACGAACGAATATGCACCCTATTAGCCGCTTCATTGATGAAATTCCGGAAGACTTATTAGAAGGAAAAGAAGAGTTGCAGGAATCGATGTTTGGCTCACGGCTGGGGCGAATGTCGATACAAGATCAGGACTTACCATTTGAAAAGCCGAAACCAGACAAACCGAAACGGAAACCAATACGTCATGTTAATCCATCAACCGGTGGAGAGAAAGAAGGCTGGAATGTAGGTGACAAAGCTAATCATAAAAAATGGGGACAAGGAACAGTTGTGAAAATAGATGGTTCCGGCGATGCGATGGAATTAGACATTGCCTTCCCAGCGCCAACAGGCATTAAACGCCTGCTTGCCAAATTTGCCCCAATTACGAAGGTGTAAAAAAAGGAGGTGCTTATCGGATGACAGAGCAAGAAGCGCGTCAAAAATTAGACACTTTAAGAGATGAATTAAATGAATATAACTATCAATACCATGTGTTAGATAATCCAAGTGTATCAGATGCTGAATATGATGCGAAAATGAAGGAACTTAAAGCAATGGAAGCTGAATTTCCTGACTTAGTTACACCCGACTCCCCTTCACAACGCATTGGTGGAGAGCCATTAGATGCATTTGAGAAAGTAACCCATCGTGTACCGATGTTGAGTCTAGGCAATGCTTTTAATGAAGAAGAGTTAAAAGATTTTGATCGCCGCGTACGGGAAGGGTTAGAAACCGATAACGTCACCTATGTTTGTGAATTAAAAATCGATGGCCTTGCGATTTCACTGCGTTATCAAGATGGCCTTTTTGTGCAAGGTGCGACTCGTGGTGACGGAACTACTGGTGAGGATATTACCAGTAACTTGAAAACGATAAGAAGTATTCCATTGAGAATTAAGGACAGGTCCCCGATTGAGGTTCGAGGGGAAGCATTTATGCCGCAGAAAGCATTTGTCTCTTTAAATGAAGCACGCGAGAAAAATGAAGAAGAACCGTTTGCCAATCCGAGAAATGCAGCGGCAGGCTCATTGCGTCAACTTGATCCTAAAATTGCGGCCAAACGTCATTTAGATATTTTCTTATATGCGGTAGGGGAATGGGAATCTGGTTCGTTGGAAACCCATAGTGAACGTCTAACCTATCTACAAGAGTTAGGTTTTAAAACCAATCCAGAATGGCGAAAATGCAAGGATATTGACGAAGTAATCCAATATGTAGAAGAATGGGTAGAAAAAAGAGCATCTCTTTCCTATGATATTGATGGCATTGTCATAAAGGTTGATAATCTTGAAGCTCAGGAGCAACTTGGTTTTACTGCGAAAAGCCCGCGCTGGGCAGTCGCTTATAAATTTCCAGCAGAAGAGGCCGTTACCAAGCTTACCGATATTGAATTAAGTGTTGGCAGAACAGGTGTTATCACACCAACTGCTATATTGGATCCGGTTAAAGTGGCTGGCACTACCGTACAAAGAGCATCACTTCACAATGAAGATTTAATCCAAGAAAAAGATATCCGTATAGGCGATACAGTAGTGATCAAGAAAGCCGGCGATATCATACCTGAAGTGGTCCGTGTTGTCGAAGATATGCGAACAGAAAAGCAGCAGCCTTTTGCCATGCCGGAAGCATGTCCGTCTTGTGGGGATGAGCTCGTTCGTTTAGAAGAGGAAGTTGCTTTACGTTGTATAAACCCGAACTGTCCGGCACAGTTAAAGGAAGGTCTGATTCACTTTGTATCGAGACTTGCGATGAACATTGACGGACTCGGTGAGAAAGTAGTCGAGCAACTCTTCCAGGCTGAATATATTCATACAATCGCCGATCTTTATCGATTAGAGCGCGAAGAATTATTAAAACTGGAGCGCATGGGTGAAAAGTCGGTGGAAAACTTGTTAACTGCCATTGAAAATTCAAAGGGAAACTCTCTGGAACGAGTGCTTTTTGGCCTTGGCATTCGCTATGTTGGTTCGAAAGCTGCAAGAACATTAGCAGCTCATTTTGAAACAATTGATCACTTACAGCAAGCGAGTTTTGAAGACATAGTAGCGGTTGATGAAATTGGCGATAAAATGGCAGATTCGATTGTTCATTATTTTGAAGATGATCAAGTGAAACAGCTTATTTCTGAGTTGAAAGATTTAGGCTTAAACCTTACTTACAAAGGACCCAAAGTAAGTGAAGCGGCAGCAGATAGTCCGTTTTCAGGCAAGACGGTTGTTTTAACAGGTAAATTAGCAATCTATACTAGACAAGAAGCGAAGCAACAAATCGAAGCACTTGGCGGTAATGTTACTGGAAGTGTAAGTAAAAAGACAGACTTACTGATTGCAGGGGAAGATGCCGGATCTAAATTAGCTAAGGCGAAAAAATTAGATGTCGAAGTATGGGATGAAGCAAAACTCCAAGAAGTATTAGAGGAGGAAGCATAATGAAAAAAACTGTAGCAGGCCTCTTCATTATCGTTTTTGTTTTAGCAGGGTGTGCACCGGATTTTGGTGATGAACAGGAAGAAGCAGTAATCGATGAAAGTATGGATGATTCATTATCAGAAACTGCGATTATTCCAAAATATAATTTAGACGAAGAAAATTATCGAGTATTAATTGACTCTAATTTAAGCCAAGCAAGAGGTGTGATTACGAACCAAGTGGCCAATCGACTAGATATTGATGAATTAGAGGAAGGATTACGTCGTCACTCGATGGAAGTATATGATCCGGATACTTATTACTTTCAAGAAGGTCAATATTTGACTGATGACATATTATATAAATGGTTAGATCGCTATGATGAAGAGGATAATCCACAGGGATTGAACCCAGAAGCAGATGAATCTAAAGAAGATGAAGAGTTGAGAGAAGAAGAAGAAGACAATCCTAAATACTTGTCACACATTTTAGAACAAAATTATTTAAGAAAGACAGAAGATGATTCTGTTGAGTTAGCAGGAATTTCGATCGGAATTGCGATGAAATCTGTTTACCGTTTTCAGACAGATATAGGTGAGCCATATTTATATGAGGATATCTCAGAGAAAGAGATGCTGAGTGAGGCTAATGAAATAGCAGAGGAAGTCGTACAACGAATTCGTGAAATGGAAGGAATAGGAAATGTACCGATTATGCTATCGATCTTCCGAGAAGAGTCACAAAGTTCCCTTGTCCCAGGTAACTTTGTTGCTAAGACAAATGTTGCTGGTGACAGTTCATCTGTTGGCGAGTGGCAAGACATAAATGAAGAGAATGTCTTGTTCCCGTCTAATTATGGAAAAAATACCTATCCGGATGTATGGGCGACATTAGTTGATTTTGAATCAGATATCGGCTCATATTTTCCAAACTATGTGAGTGTAATCGGAAAAGGCTTTTTCCGAAATGGTGAGCTGCGTAAATTAACAGTGGAAATTCCTGTATCATTTTACGGAAAGTCAGAATTAATTGGTTTTACCCAATATGCCTATGGACTCGTCTTATCAGGCTTTCCTAGCGACTATCAATTAGAAGTAAATATTACTTCAGGTGATAAACAGGAAGCCTTAATTGTAAGAGATGCCGGAGAAGAAGAAGGATTTGTTCATATATACCGTTAATTCTATTCAAAAAAGTTTTGCAAAGATAGGATTAATGGTAAAATAAACGTTATGGATTTTACTAATTTATGAATGACGTTCAACTATATATGGAGGTGAATCAACATGGCAGAAATCTCAAAAGAACAAGTGAAGCACGTTGCAAATCTAGCACGACTAGCTTTAAAAGATGAAGAAGTAGAAACATTCACCCAGCAATTGGGAGATATCATCAATTACGCGGAGCTCTTAAACGAGTTGGATACCGATAACGTCAAGCCAACAACACACGTATTAGACTTGAAAAATGTAATGCGTAAAGATGAACCAAAAGAATGGATTAAGAAAGAAGATGCATTAAAGAATGCACCAGATCAAAAAGATGGTCAATTCCGTGTGCCATCAATTCTTGAATAAGGAGGGTTTCTTTTGTCACTTTTTGATTACACGTTAAAAGAATTACAAGAAAAGCTACATAATAAAGAAATTACCGTTAGTGATCTTGTGGAAGCTTCATATAACCGTATTAATGAAGTGGATGATCAAGTCAAAGCTTTTTTGACATTAAATGAAGAAGAAGCAAAAAAACAAGCGAAAGAATTAGACGAAAAATTAGGTTCTGATGCATCGATTTTATACGGGATGCCGATTGGAATTAAAGATAATATCGTAACAAAGGGATTGCGTACTACTTGTGCGAGTCAAATCCTTGATAACTTGAATGACCCTTTGTATGACGCTACTGTTATCCAAAAATTAAACACAGAAAACACGGTTAACATCGGGAAATTAAACATGGACGAGTTTGCAATGGGTTCTTCAACAGAGAATTCCAGTTATGAAAATACCCGTAATCCTTGGAATACGGAATATGTTCCTGGTGGTTCCAGTGGTGGTTCGGCAGCAGCTGTAGCAGCAGGAGAAGTATTCTTCTCACTAGGTTCTGATACAGGTGGTTCAATTCGCCAACCAGCAGCATTCTGTGGTGTGGTTGGAATGAAACCTACATATGGTCTTGTATCTCGTTTTGGACTTGTTGCGTTCGCATCATCACTTGATCAAATTGGACCAATTACAAGAACAGTAGAAGACAATGCTCACTTATTACAAGCAATTGTTGGTCATGACAACATGGATTCCACTTCTGCTAATGTAGATATTCCAAACTATAGTGATGCATTTAAAGAAGATGTGAAAGGCTTACGCATTGCGGTACCGAAAGAGTATTTACAAGAAGGGGTTGACCCAGAAGTAAAAGAAACAGTACTTGCAGCGTTAAAACAATATGAAGAATTAGGTGCAACATGGGAAGAAGTATCTTTACCACACTCTAAATATGCAGTTGCAGCCTATTACTTGCTGGCATCGTCAGAAGCAAGTGCCAACTTAGCACGATTTGATGGCGTTCGTTATGGTAAACGTACGGAGAAAAACGTTGACATGATTGATATGTTCAAAGAATCTCGTGCAGAAGGCTTTGGTGACGAAGTAAAACGTCGTATTATGCTTGGTACATTTGCATTAAGCTCTGGTTATTACGATGCTTACTATAAAAAAGCACAAAAAGTACGTACACTGATTAAAAATGACTTCGAAAAAATCTTTGATGAGTTTGATGTAGTGGTTGGGCCAACAACACCAACACCAGCATACAAAGTCGGTGAAAAAATCGATGATCCATTAACCATGTATACTGATGATGTCCTAACGACACCAGTAAACCTTGCTGGATTGCCAGGTATGTCTATACCTTGTGGATTCTCCAGTGCCGGCTTGCCAATTGGTTTGCAAATCATCGGTAGACACTTTGATGAATCAACGATCTATCGTACGGCATATGCCTACGAGCAAGCAACGGATCATCATAAGAAACGTCCTAATTTAGGAGGTGACCAATAATGACAAATTTTGAAACAGTTATTGGTTTAGAGGTACACGTCGAATTAAAAACAGCGTCAAAAATCTTCAGTCCAAGTCCTAATGCCTTTGGTTCAGAGCCAAACGCTAACGTAAACCCGATCGACTTAGGATATCCAGGTGTGTTACCTGTATTAAATGAAGAAGCAGTAAACTATGCGATGAAAGCATCAATGGCGATCAACTGTGATATCGCAACAGATACAAAGTTCGACCGTAAAAACTATTTCTATCCAGACAACCCGAAAGCTTACCAAATCTCGCAATTTGATCAACCAATCGGGGAAAATGGCTGGATTGAAATCGAGGTAAATGGTGAGAAGAAAAAAATCGGAATCACTCGTCTTCACTTAGAGGAAGACGCAGGGAAATTAACACACGGTGATGATGGCTATTCGTTAGTAGATTATAACCGTCAAGGTACGCCGCTTGTCGAAATCGTCTCAGAACCAGATATTCGCACACCAGAAGAAGCATATGCTTATTTGGAAAAATTAAAAAATATCATCCAGTATACAGGTGTGTCAGACTGTAAGATGGAAGAAGGATCTCTGCGTTGTGACGCCAATATTTCGATTCGTCCAGTTGGCCAAGAGGAATTCGGTACAAAAACAGAATTGAAAAACTTAAACTCTTTCTCTTTTGTGCAAAAAGGGTTGGAATTCGAAGAAAAACGTCAACGTGAAGTACTACTAAATGGCGGTGAAATCCTTCAGGAAACGCGTCGTTATGATGAGCAAAAGAAAGAAACGATTCTCATGCGAGTTAAAGAAGGTTCTGACGACTATCGTTATTTCCCGGAACCAGATCTTGTTCCACTGTATATTGATGAGGAATGGAAAGAACGCATTCGTGCAGAAATTCCTGAATTACCAGATGCTCGACGTGAGCGTTATGTAAAAGATTTAGACTTGCCAGCTTATGATGCAGGTGTAATCACAAGCACAAAAGAAATGTCCGACTTCTTTGAAGAGACCATTGAGGCGGGCGCAGATGCCAAGCAAGCGTCCAATTGGCTGATGGGTGAAGTATCAGCTTATATGAATAAACAACAAGTCGAAATCCAAGATTTAAAAATGAAACCAGCTGCCCTTGCGAAAATGATACAGCTTATCGAAGATGGTACGATCTCTTCCAAGATGGCGAAGAAAGTCTTCGCAGAGTTAGTTGAAAATGGTGGAGATCCAGAAAAAATCGTCAAAGAGAAAGGTCTAGTACAAATCTCAGACGAAGGTCAACTTCGCGAGATTATTACGGGAATCCTTGACGAAAACGAACAATCGATCATCGATTTCAAAAATGGTAAAGACAAAGCACTCGGCTTCCTTGTTGGTCAAACAATGAAAGCAACAAAAGGACAAGCCAATCCACCGATGGTAAACAAAATCATCAAAGAAGAAATCGAAAAGCGATAATAAAATTGAGGAAGGCTGTGTTCAAGCGCACAGCCTTCTATTTAGTAGATATAAATAGTGGCCATGAAACGGTGAAAAGTGACCATGAAAAATTCATGGTATTATTGAGTAAAGATTTGCATTTTTATCCAAAATGATTATGATTAGGGTAGGATGTAACACTTAGAGGAGAATGAGTATGAAACGTGCACGCATTATCTATAATCCTACGTCTGGTCGTGAGGCTTTCAAAAAAGAGCTGCCAGAGGTTTTAAGGCGCTTTGAAGTAGCAGGATATGAAACATCTGCCCATGCGACTACATGTGAAGGTGATGCGACAAATGCTGCGAAAATTGCGGTAGACCGTAAATTTGATTTGATAATTGCTGCAGGTGGAGATGGAACCATTAATGAAGTCATACATGGTATGGCAGAGCAGGAATATCGACCAAAGCTAGCGATTATTCCAGTTGGAACAACCAATGACTTCGCAAGAGCATTAGGGATACCCCGTGAGATCCAGAAAGCCGTTAGTGTGATTCTTGAGCATAATACCCGCAGGCTTGATATTGGTAAAGTAAATGATCATTATTTCATGAATATAGCAGGTGGCGGAAAGTTAACCGAGTTAACCTATGAAGTACCCAGCAAATTAAAAACGATGCTCGGTCAACTCGCGTATTATTTGAAGGGTATTGAAATGCTCCCATCTTTGAAGCCAACAAAAGTTCAAATCGAGTATGATGGCAAATGGTTTGACGACGAGATCATGCTTTTCCTTGTCTCTAATACGAACTCTGTAGGCGGTTTTGAGAAGATTGCACCTGGAGCTAAAATGGATGATGGTTATTTTGATTTAGTCATTCTACGCAAAACGAATCTAGCCGAATTTGTTCGTATTGCCAGCCTTGCGACAAAAGGTGCACACTTAGAGGATAAAAATATCTTTTATACGAGAGCAAACCGGATTAAAGTCCATACAGAAGAAAAAATGCAGCTTAATTTAGATGGAGAGTACGGTGGTCTGTTACCAGGTGAATTTGAAAACCTCTATCAACATATTGAATTTTTCGTTTCCGAGGAATTTATCGAAAAACAAGTAAAAATTGAAAAAGCGGAGAGCACCCGCTTAGAATAAAAGGTACATTCTGTCGGAGAGTGTACCTTTATTTTTCGATAAAATAATAGGATTATTTCCCAGGAAATGATCAAATTAGACACAGTATTTTCTATTTGTCATTAGCTGTGATAAAATTTGGACAACATATGATAAGAGAGAATGTCGACTGACGAAGGAAGACATTTTACCTGAGAAAAAGGACGTTGATAATATGACAAAAACAGCCCCGCCTGTAGAGAAAAATCAAACAATCGAATTAACATTTGAAGATATTACGCACGAAGGTGCTGGAGTCGGTAAGATAGGTGGCTATCCACTTTTTGTTCCTTATGGATTACCTGGTGAAACAGCTGAAGTGAAAGTAATAAAGGTCAAAAAGAACTTCGGATTCGGTCGATTAATAGAAGTAAAAGAAGAAAGTGAAGATCGTGTCAAACCACCATGTAATGTGTATTATAAATGTGGTGGTTGTCAACTGCAGCATATGAGTTATGAAATGCAGCTCGAAATGAAACGAAATCAAGTACAAAGCGCTCTGAAAAAGATCGCTCACATTGAAAATATTCCGATTCATCCAACGATCGGTATGGATGATCCTTGGCGATACCGGAATAAGGTTCAAATACCAGTAGGATCGAAAAATGGTGAATTAATTACTGGATTTTATCGAAAAAGAAGTCATGAAATTATTGATGATATGGCCCGCTGCATCATCACTGATGAGGTCAATGACCGCATGGTTGAGGCGGTGCGTGAAATTGCCAATCGGTTAGGTATCCCTCATTATGATGAGAAAAATAACCGTGGTATTTTACGTCATATTATGGTGAGGTCTGGTCAAGAAACAAAGCAGACGATGGTTGTATTAGTAACAAGAAAAGAAAAAGTAAATGGGTTAGATACACTGATCAAGGAAATAACCGAAACGAATCCTCATGTTAAATCGGTCGTGCAAAATATTAACCCAGAACGTACGAACGTTATTCTCGGAAATAAAACGAAAGTACTTTGGGGGGAAGAATATATTTACGATCAGATTGGAGATATCAAGTTTGCCATATCTGCTAAATCATTCTATCAAGTAAACCCGCCACAAACGAAAAAGTTATATGACCAAGCGTTAGAATATGCAAATCTTTCAGGAAATGAAACAGTGATTGATGCCTACTGTGGTATTGGAACAATCTCGTTATTTTTGGCAAAAAAGGCGAAAAAGGTATACGGTGTGGAAATCGTACCAGAAGCAGTAAGTGATGCCAAAGAAAATGCTAAACTAAATCACATTGACAACGCAGAATTCTTTGTAGGACAAGCGGAGAAGGTAATGCCATGGTGGCGAGCACAAGGCCTGCAGCCAGATGTTATTGTCGTAGACCCACCAAGAAAAGGTTGTGATGAAGCATTACTGGAAGCAATGTTGGAAATGAAACCAAAACGAATTGTTTATGTATCTTGTAATCCATCTACTTTAGCAAGAGATTTACGGATATTAGAGGATGGAGGATATGAGACTAAAGAAGCGCAACCAGTTGATATGTTTCCTCAGACGACGCACGTGGAGACGGTTGCGGAGATAGTGTTGAAAGTGTAACCAACCAATAGAAACATACAACTAACAATATAAACGTACAAAACAGCCTAATTTTGATAATGAAAACTTGAAAAAAAGCGTGGAAAATGCGTGAAAAATGACAGGAAACCCTATATTAACAAGTGATGAGTAAGCGTGATTTATAAAATTCTATTATCACTAAACAATATAATTTTACTATAAAAACAGAAACTGAATCGTTAAAAAACGAGATTTGTTGTAAGTTTCTATTATTAATTAAACGGAGGAATGCGGGTTTGAGGCTTGGGTTTTTGTAGGTTTTTATTGTTGGTGAACAGAAAGAAGTAGCAGGAATCTAAATTTGGTTCCTGTTTTTTTATTTGTGTAATTTTTAATTAGCTAAAGTAAAAATAAACAAACCGAGTGGATAAAAATCGATCAAAAGAACTAAATTCCGTTATATAATTGACAATGATTATCATTATCTATAGAATAATAATCGTTACACTGATATTGATTATCATTATCATTATTGAAGGCGGATGATGTTGCCAATAGCTTTAGAAAAGGGTTATCAAAAATTTTTAACATTAATTGATAATTAAAATCATTATCGTTTTGATTGTTTTTTCTGAAGCTATTAAGAAGATAACGAAGGTCTAAGGATAATACTTTACGGGAGGTGTAAGAGGATGGTAGCCAAAGCAAATGTTTTAGAGCGTCTAAACGCTGATATGGAAACACAAAACTTTAGCCGCTATTTTTTAAATACAGATCAAGAAAGTGTTGCTCTTTATCAACAGGTGATGCAACAGGCACAAACAGCATTAGTTAATCAATTCTCTACAAATCAAAAACCATACAGTGGCTTAAATTATCAGGAACTTAACGTTCTTTTAAGCAGGACATTCCAGGAAGTTGTTCCAGAAAATCCTGTACATGTGAATCAATTAATGAGTGACATCGGGGAAGTGCTTATCAAAAATTCGGTCGTTGTTACGAATCCCTTATGTATCGCTCATCTTCATTGTCCACCATTAAGTGTAGCTTTAGCTGCTGAAGCTTTAATAAGTGGAACAAATCAATCGATGGATTCATGGGACCAAAGTTCAGCTGCGACTATGTTAGAACAAAAAGTGGTGAACTGGTTAACTCAAGCATTTTTACAGAATGACAAAGCCGATGGTGTTTTTACCAGTGGAGGTACACAATCCAATTTTATGGGATTACTACTCGCACGTGATCGCTATCTTTTTAAGCGATTTAATTGGAATACACAAAAGCAGGGCTTACCACCCCAAGCTCATAAATTAAGAATCTTTTGCTCTAAGGATGCTCATTTTACTGTAAAACAATCGGCTTTTTTGCTCGGTTTAGGAGAACAGGCTGTTATCCCGATAGAGACAGATCATAATCATCGAATGTGCTTAAGGGATTTGGATCAACGACTAAGAGATGCGGAGGAACAGGATTTGTCACCTTTTGTACTAGTCGCAACTGCTGGGACAACAGATTTTGGCAGCATCGATCCTCTGTCTGAATTAGCAAGCCGTGCCAAGAAACATCACATGTGGTTTCACGTTGATGCAGCTTATGGTGGTGCGCTTATCTTAAGTGACCGTTATCGAGATAAACTAAAAGGTATTGAATTAGGGGACTCCATAACCGTTGATTTCCATAAATTATTTTATCAACCAATTAGTTGCGGAGCTTTTCTACTAAAGGATCAATCAAACTTTAATTTTATTAAACAGAATGCAGATTATTTAAATCCTGAAGACGATGAGGAAACAGGCATCCCAAATCTAGTTACGAAGTCGATCCAAACAACCAGGCGATTTGATTCATTAAAATTGTTTATGTCCTTGCAGTCTTTAGGGAGAAAAAAATTTGCTGAAATGATTGACTACACCATGGATTTAGCGAAGGAGACTGCAATGCTAATCGAAGAAGATAAACAATTGGAGTTGGTTAATGTTCCTGAGATGAATGCAGTTGTTTTTCGATATGTTCATCAAATAAACGGTAAAAAGGTTGATAAAATCAATACGTTTATTCGTACGAGATTAATAGAAAAGGGGGACGCTATATTGGCTAGGACTCGAGTACAAGGACGTGCTTTCTTAAAACTAACATTGTTAAACCCTCAGACAACAATGAAAGACATAAGATTAATAATAAATCAAGTAAAAAAAATAGGAGGAGAGTGTGAATACAATGGTAACCACTAATACTATTAATTTCAAACGTATTGCCGAGCAGGCGACAATGCAAAGCTTTTTAAATTGTTATTTAAGAGAGACTCAGAATTTTAAGCTATACGATCAGATACCAGATGAATTATTGACTAAAATCACGTTACATAAAAAAGATCAAGCCCTTATTCATTGTGAATTAGCTCATCTTGAAATTAACTTATATGTCCCATTGGTTTATTGGTCTGATACTGGGCGACACTTATTCTCATTTCCAATTTATTACTGTAACTTCGGCAAAAATCAAAAATTATTTGAAGTAGATTACCTGTTATTCGTTCATTTGATTATGAAAGAACTAAGTATGGAGTATGGAGGGGATGGAACAGTAAATCAAGAAGAATTAATGTTACGTGTCATGCTAAGCCGTCAAAACGTAGAAACATATATTCGAGAAAGATATCCAGATACCAAGTATCTATACAAGATGGATATGGATTTTATTGATACAGAACAGGCATTATTATTTGGACATTTAATGCATCCAACTCCTAAAAGTCGACAAGGGATCGACGAATCGGATGCTCCACTTTATTCACCAGAATTAAAGGGGGAATTTTCATTACATTATTTTCGTATTCACTCTTCAATCGTGAGTCAGGGGACTGCGTTAGAACATACAGCATCTGAAATTGTTAGAAACCAAGTGATGGAGGATTCATCTATATCTGATGAGTTGAAGCAGATGGCTAGTCACACAGATGAAAATTATGAATTGATTCCTATTCATCCATGGCAAGCAAAATTTTTAATGAACAAGCCTAAAGTGAAGGAGCTGATGGATAAAGGTTTAATCGAAAGTCTTGGGCAGCATGGTCGTTGCTATTATCCTACTTCTTCTTTACGGACCGTGTATCATCCAAAAACAAATTATATGATCAAGTTTTCCTTAAATGTGAAAATTACAAACTCCGTACGTGCGAATAAATATATGGAATTAGAGCGTGGTGTAGAAGTTAAGAAGCTGGTGGAAGGAAAGATTGGGCAGCATCTTAAGGAAGTACATCCAAACTTTCAAGTAATTACAGATCCAGCTTTTATGACCGTTAACATTGATGGCGAAGAAGAGTCTGGCTTTGAGGTTATTTTTAGGGAAAACCCTTTTAAGCAATACAACTCACTAAATGCTACGTCTCTTGCTGCAATTTGTCAGGACACAGTAGAAGGCCATTCCTCTCGTTTAGCAGTGATCATTAAGCAGTTAGCCGAAAAAGAAGGGCGCACCACTGAAGAAGTAAGCTTGGATTGGTTTAGAAAATATCTTGATATTTCGTTGAAGCCAATTCTGTGGCTTTTCCTAAACTATGGGATTGCGGTTGAGGCACATCAACAAAACAGTGTCATCCAATTAAAAAATGGTTATCCTGATCAGTTCTACTATCGCGATAATCAAGGCTATTACTATTGTGAATCTTATCATGGACGACTAAATGAAATCTTGCCTGGTATTAGTGAAAAAAGTAACACGATTTGTTCAGATAGGATTGCAGATGAACGGTTACGCTATTATTTCTTCTTAAATCATTTATTTGGATTGATTAATGCGTTTGGAACAGGGGGGCTAATTGATGAAAAGAAGCTGTTAGCGGAAGTGAGAATCGTACTTGAATCGATTAAAGTTCCTAAGCATAGTTCATCTGAATTAATTCCAAGTTTATTGTCACACCGAAAACTCCCGTGCAAAGCTAACTTACTTACACGTTTTTATGATATGGATGAATTAACAGGTTCACTCGAAACTCAGTCTGTCTATGTTGAAATTGATAACCCTTTGCATCAAAAGGAGTTGGTTACGGATGCATCAAAATAGAGTATCTGAATTTACCTTTTATGACCGTGAAATAGATTCCGAGATTGTATTTCGACGTGTAACGCTGGAAAAAGATTTGAATCGCCTGCATCATTGGCACCACCAACCGCATGTGATTCCATTTTGGAACCAAAATTTTTCTGAAACAGCATATAAAGATCATTTGAAAAAGCTGTTAGCAGATAAACACCAGACGTTATATATTGGTTATTTGAACAATGTGCCAATGAGTTATTGGGAGGCTTATTGGGCAAAAGATGATCTGATTGCAAACTACTATGATGCAGAAAGAGAGGATCAAGGTATTCATTTATTGTTGGGACCGGAAGAATATTTGGGTAAAGGGTTAGCGCTCCCGCAATTAAGAGCAATGATCGCCTTTCAGTTTAAACATAAAAAAACTGAGAAGGTAGTAGCAGAGCCTGATGTACGCAACAAAAAAATGATCCATATTTTTGAAAAATGCGGATTTAAGCCAAAAAAAGAAATTGAATTACCGGATAAGCGAGGGCTGCTTATGTTTTGTCATCGTGAAACGTTTACCACGGTAAATAATCGTCCGTAAAACCCCCACTTAAAACTTAGGATGTGTTAAAGTTCGGTGTTGATTTTTGACTCATGAGTCAAAAATGCACTAAATATCAACACTATCCTTTAACAGAGCCAAAACTTAACTAAATCAAAGAAGTTTAAGAGGGGGTAATGGATGCTAACGCCCTGATTGGTTCAAGTGCCCTTTAGGGTCATCCTCTTTAGGGCTAACAATCAGTTGGGGAAGAAGAAACCCACACTGAATGAAGTTTCACTTTAAAAGGAGGTTTAAGGATGTGTTCACCCTATATGTATCCAAGTAAAGTCGATATGTATGATGTTATAGGAGTAGGAATTGGTCCTTTTAATTTGGGACTTGCAGCTTTAACAGAAGAAATAGAAGATTTAAACGCCGTTTTCTTTGATCAGAAGCCTTGTTTTGAATGGCATGGAGGGCTATTAATTGAAGATACGACCTTACAAGTCCCTTTTTTAGCCGATACTGTAACAATGGCTAATCCTACAAGTCGGTATAGCTACCTTAATTATTTACACGAACATGAACGGTTATATAAATTTTATTTCCTTGAAAGGTTTCATATTCCACGACGTGAATATAATCACTATTGCCAATGGGTTTGTAAGCAATTAACGACTTGCAGCTTTGGTAAGAGGATTACAAATATTGAGTGGCAAGTAGATCGAGATAAACTAGCTGGGTATGAAGATAATAATGAGGGCTATTTTAAAGTCGAAACTACCGATATTCAATCAAGAGCTATTCATTACTATTATTCTCGTCATCTCGTATTTGGGATTGGCAGTGTTCCGTACTTACCTGACTGCTTTTCTGCACAGTCTTCAGACGATGTTTTTCATTCTGCAGAGTTCTTAGATAAAAGAGAGCGCTTGCGCCAGGCGGAATCGATTACGGTTGTCGGTTCGGGTCAAAGTGCTGCAGAAGTATTTCTTGAACTTTTAAAGGGGCAACAGACCTATCACTATCGACTTGATTGGTTTACACGATCAAAAGGATTTTTTCCAATGGAATATTCAAAGCTTGGTTTAGAGCATTTTTCGCCAGATTATACCAATTATTTCTTTCGTTTATCACAGGATCAAAAAGATCAGTTAATTCCCAAGCAGGATTTATTATACAAGGGAATCAGTGAAACCACCATATCAGATATTTACGATGTACTTTATGAACATTCTGTTGGAGGTGAGAATCCTCCGGTTCGTTTACAAACTAAAACGGAAGTAGCGGATGTTAAAGAAATACAGACGGAGGACAGAAGAAATTATCAATTAATTTGTAATCAGTGGGAACAGGGTCAACCGTTCACGCATGAAAGTGAAGTAGTTATTGCAGCAACTGGTTATCAACATCCTATTCCTGGCTTCTTGTCCAATCTATCTTCCCTTATTAAGTGGGATGAAAACGGAAGGTATCAAGTAAGTAAGAACTATGAGCTGCAATTAACGAAAGAGATTCCTAACAAAATTTTCATCCAGAATGGGGAAATGCACACACATGGCGTAGGTGCTCCGGATTTAGGATTAGGATGCTATCGTAACTCAGTCATTATTAATGAACTGATGAATAAAGAAATCTATCCGGTTCATAAGAGAAATGTCTTTCAACAGTTTGGAGTTGAGTAATTATAGATAACGTTAATCAAAGTGAGGGAGAGTGAAAGAATGCAGTATGAAAACGAATTACAAGAAATCCTTAAATCAGACACGTGGGAAGCTGTAGGTGAGCATTTATTAACGAAAATGATATCTGAATTCATGTATGAAGATATTATTTTTCCAACAGTTGTGTCGGAAAAGGAAAACATTATCGTATATGAGTTAAAGCCAAATAACAAAGTAATCTATCAGTTTGAAGGTAAAAAACGTCTAATGGACAGCTATCATATTTTCAAAGACACAATTCGTCGTTTTGAAAATGGCAATTGGGAAAAAGGAGACAACCCTATCCAGTTTATTCTCGATATTCAAGAGACAGTAGGAATGACGTCGTTAACAACAGGACATTTAATAAAGGAGTATAATAATACGTTGTTGGCGGATGCGCATATATTAGAAAAAAAACAAAGCATAACGTCTGATGATATAGTCAATATGGATTATGTTGAATTAGAGGGAGAAATGGAAGGGCATCCTTGGATTACATACAATAAAGGGCGCATTGGATTTGATTATCAGGATTACCTTTCTTACGCACCAGAGCAAAAGAAGAAAGTAAAGCTTTCGTGGGTAGCAGTACATCAAGATGTTGCTACATTCCAATCGATACCAGATTTAAATTATAAAAATTTAATAAAAGGTGAGTTAGGAAAGGGGAAAATCGAGCAATTTAAAGGAAAATTAACGAAGGAAAACTTGGATAGTTCGAACTACTTCTTCCTTCCTATTCATGACTGGCAATGGACAAATGTGATTATTCAATATTTTTCAGAGGATATAGCAAAAAGAAGGATTGTTCCACTTGGAAATGGAGACGATGACTACCTTCCACAGCAGTCAATTCGTACATTTGCTAATACAACGGATAAAGCTAAGCATCATGTCAAATTACCGATAAGTATTTTAAACACATTAGTATATAGAGGGCTTCCTGGAGAACGAACCGTAGTAGCACCAATGATTACAAACTATATTCATAAGATTAAAAAGGAAGATTCTTTCTTACATGATGAATGTCGTGTGATTTTACCAGGTGAAGTGGCAAGTATAAACTACAATCATCCTTATTATGAAAAATTGAAAGGTGCTCCATATCAATATTTAGAAATGCTAGGAGTCATTTGGCGTGAAAGTATTTATTCTTTTTTAGATGAAGGAGAAAAGGCTATTACACTAGCGTCCCTCCTTTATGTTGATAAGGATGGAAAGCCATTTGTTTCTTCGTTAATCGAGAAATCTGGTTTGAATGTGAAGGAATGGTTAGATCAATTATTTAGTGTGATGTTACTGCCGCTATTACATTATCTATATAAATATGGCATCGTATTTTCTCCACATGGTCAAAATACGGTATTAGTATTGAAGGATAACAAACCGCATCGATTGGCAATAAAAGATTTTGTAGATGATGTCAATGTGAGTGATGAACCACTTCCTGAGTTAGATTCTCTACCGAAGAAATTAATACCAGTTTTACGCAGTGAACCAGCGGAAGGGTTATGCCAATTTATTTTTACAGGTCTATTTGTTTGCCATTTACGTTATTTAGCTGACATTCTGGATGTCTATTACCAATACGATGAAGAAGCGTTCTGGAGCCAGCTTCGACAATCTATTGTTGATTATCAGGAACGATTCCCAGAATTAGAGGAAAGGTTCCGTATATTTGATTTATTAAGACCTTCTTTTACAAAATTGTGCTTAAACCGAAATAGAATGATTGATTATGGATACAGTGACGATGATGATCGACCACATGCATCGGAATTTGGAAAAGTCCATAATCCATTATATGTTGTTTCTTGTGAACACCTATAGAATTTTAAAAATCGTTATTAGTAGAATAAGCCGTCTCATTGTAGATATAGAGACGGCTTATTCTTTAGCACAAAAAAATTAATTTATAAAGTTGGTAAAATAATATGTCAGACTTTTGATTCATCCATTAACTAAAAAAATTCGACAGAGTGATGTTACTATCGGATAAATGTTTTAGGTAAACACCACTACACCATTCAATCTGCGATCACCACTCAAGCCATATTGAGAATGTTTGTTAGATGGAGCGGAAATCAGGTACACTGTTAATGAAAGATATTGGACAAGGGAACAATCGGCCGTTCTGTCCCCTTTATAGGAGGTTTATTGATGACTAATAAAGATATATTAATTAGACTAAGATACGCATTAGATATTAAAGATAAAGATATGATAGAGATTTTTAAACTTGGTGGCATTGAAGTGACAAAAGAAGAAGTGCAGAAAATGCTCACAAAACCAAAAGACGTTTACGATGATGATGTGGAAGGTGATTCTGATCCAGCAGATGATGAAGAGAGTATAAATGTCAATAATTTGAATTTAGAGTTATTTTTAAACGGCTTAATCATTTTTAAAAGAGGAAAACAAGAGCCAAAACCGGGTCAACCAGAAAGACCACCACTGTCCAATGAACCTGCTAATAACATTCTTCTAAAGAAATTAAAAATAGCACTAACATTAACAAGTGAGGATATTATTGAAATATTAGAAGAGGTAGGCGTCACTATTACCAAAAGTGAATTAGGAGCCTTATTGAGGAAAAAGGGGCATAAGCATTTCAAAGAATGCGGAGATAGATATGCACGGAATTTTTTGAAGGGATTAACTGTTAGGTATAGGGGATGAGGGAAGGTACAGGGAAATAGGATCCACAAGTAGTGGAAAAAACCGTTCTCCTGACTTGGTGTGTAATTAAAAAGTAAATTTCCCAAATTAAAAATAAATATTTTCGATTTCAGGGTCTAATGCAATAATCTCTCGGGTTTTTTAAATAAGAACCCGGGATTTTTATATGCAAATTCATATTCTTTCAATATTTTTTATAAATTAATTTTAAATATATCCCTTGTCAATACAGTTTTTTTCAATATACCACTCAGGCTTTTCAACAATAAATAATCCATATATTACCAATTATAATCCATCTTTTTTCAATTCTCTTTCTTTCATCTACTACGTTTTCCTCATGCAACATCCTCGGAGATTTTTATTTTTATTCCCGAAAAAGTTCAAAAATAGGCGGGGAACAGGTATTTTTTAACAGATTAGCTTCTTAACTACAAACGATTCAGGTTTTGATGAGTTTGATGTAGTAGAAGTTCCTCTCTAGTACGAAAAAGTTTGAATAAAAAGCAACGACTCTATTCTCCAGTCAAATACTATATCAACATAATATATAACGAGGCTGAATCTTCCTTTTTCTTTTACACTTGGTTTTAAACACCAGTATTTGAAAAATAAAGCAAATACTTATCGTTAACTGTGCTATACTTATATGACGCATGAATATTCTAATATTCTGATAAAAATTACATTTTTTAACTTATAGGCTTTTTCTATATGGGATAGGTGTTTATTTCCTTGAACAAAGATGTAAAATCTCTTTTGCCGGAGATCTGAGTGAAAATAGATTTTAGGAGGAAAAGCCTTATGAAAGAAACAGCAATAGTATATTGTGATAATTATTTTGGAACAATGGATGGAAAGACAGCTAATGGACTGGTTAGAAACTCAAGAAAATTTGATATCGTCGGAGTAATCGACAGTACAAAAGTTGGAATAGATGCGGGTGAATGCCTTGTAGGAGAGAAAAATGGAATTCCTATATTCAAGAGCCTTATTCATGCACTTGAAAACTTACAGAGTGTCCCTGATCAATTCATTTACGGAATAGCTCCATCTGAGGCATTTTTGAAAATAGATGAGAGAAATCTCCTTTTTAGAGCAATGGAACTAGGAATGAATATAGTTAATCCTCTTCATGAATTTTTTACAGATGATGAGGAATTTATAAAGCTGGCTAAACAGTTTGATGTTACGATCCTTGACGTGAGAAAGCCTGTGCAAAAAAAAGATATGCATCTTTTTTCTGGACGGGTATTACACATCGAGACACCAGTAGTAGCCGTACTGGGTACGGATAGCGCAATAGGTAAGCGAACAACTTCGGTGCTACTCGAAGATGCCTTGCTTGAAAGGGGCCTAAATGTTGCTTTTATTGCTACTGGACAAACAGGGCTAATACAAGGCGCGAAATACGGTGTTGCTATTGATGCCATTCCTTCTCAGTTTATGACAGGTGAAATTGAAAACCAAATCATGAAAGCTTATGAAAACGATAATCCTGATATTATTATCGTAGAAGGCCAAGGGGCATTAAGTCATCCTGCATATATAAGTTCGTGTGGAATTATAAGAGGAGCGAGACCTGGGGCGGTTATCATTCAACACGCACCTAAACGATCACACTTAGGTGATTTCAGTTATATAGAAATGCCAACGGTAAAAAGTGAGATCGATCTCATTGAAAACTTTTCAAAAGCAGAAGTGATCGCGGTGACTATCAACCATGAAAACATGTCTAATGAAGAACTTATGGCAACCATTTCAGAATATGAGGAGGATCTTAAACTTCCAACGACTGATGCTCTTAAATTAGGTTGTGACAAACTGATCAAAAGTATTTTTGATGCTTACCCAGAATTGATTGGCAAACAGAAAAAAGTATTGTTTAATTGAACCAGTCTATTTTACCGCGTGTAGAAATTAACCTTGCCAAAATTGCACATAATACAGCGAAGCTAGTTGAAATATACGCCTCTGAAAATATCGAACTAATGGGCGTTACAAAAACGGTATGTGGTTCTCCAGAAATAGCAAAAACAATATTGGGGCAAGGTATTCACATGCTCGCAGATTCCAAATTGGTAAATTTAAAAAGAATGCGTGATGCAGGAATTAAGGCAAATTTTGTATTATTAAGAATACCTGCTTTAAGTGAAATTGACTCGGTTATAAAAAATGCAGATATTAGCATTAACACCGAACTATCTGTTATTAAAAAATTATCTGAAGCAGCTTTACGAAATAACACCGTGCATAAAATTATTCTAATGATCGAAATGGGAGATTTAAGAGAAGGGATAATGCCCGAAAATCTTGAGAATTTTATTCAAGAGATCTTAGTGCTTAAAGGGATTGAAATTGTTGGCATTGCTGTAAACTTTGCGTGCTTTGGAGGAGTAAAACCAAACGAACAAAAGATGAACGATTTA
The DNA here is from genome assembly GCF_009650095.1 of Gracilibacillus salitolerans. Lineage (GTDB taxonomy): Bacteria > Bacillota > Bacilli > Bacillales > Amphibacillaceae > Gracilibacillus > Gracilibacillus salitolerans. The sequence continues at coordinate 845,690 of NZ_CP045915.1, forward strand.
TCTAAACTGGCTAGCGATGTTGAAGAGAAATTTTCTCTTCCACTTTCATATATATCAGGTGGAAACTCGGCCAATTATAATTGGTTTATGACAGCTGGTAGTGTTGGAAAGGTTAATAACTTAAGGTTGGGTGAATCTATTTATTTAGGACGTGAAACTTTAAACCGAAGAGCAATTCCAGATTTATATACTGACGCGTTTACTTTCGTTACAGAAATTATTGAATCGAAAACAAAACCATCTATACCTTACGGAGAAATAGGTCAGAATGCTTTTGGGGACTTTCAGCAATTTGAAGATCGTGGACAAATGAGTAGAGTTATTCTTGGAGTAGGAAGCCAAGATGTACTGGTGGCTGGACTAATACCCACGTTGGATATTGAAATACTTGGTTCCAGTAGCGATCATACAGTCATCGATGCAAAAAAAATTAACTTATTGGTAGGAGATGAAGTAACTTTCAATCTTAACTATGGTGCACTTCTTTCTATAATGACATCCCCATATGTTTATAAAAAATACAGCAAAACCATTTAGGCAATTAGGACAGGATCTTCAACAAACTGGCGGTATTGTATAAACCGTAGGTACTATCTTTTTATCTGCGATCACCATCCAATCGATGTGGAGTGTTGTGCGCAGATTGTCTTGAAAGAATAACTCCATTTATCGGTTGTAATGTAGTTAAGATATGATGAATGGTTTTAAGCTCATTAGAAAAATTAGTTTGGTGGACTGATGTATTCAGTTCACTCTTTTCAATTTCGAAGCATACCCTAATTATCTAGTTAATTTTCATTAATCATTGTAATGAACTCTGCAAAATCAGTTGTGAACTTGTCTTTCTTTACAAACCCTAGTTTTTGATATAAATGAATAGCTCTTTTATTGAAGGTTGCAACTGATAACCTTATAGGGATTCCCCTGTAATTTTCTCTTATGTAGTTAATTATAAATGTACAAAAATTATACCCGTAACCTTTCCCTGTATAATCAGGGGACATACCAAGACCTATATCTACACACTTATCATTATAGACCCCATGTTTGTACCCAACTGGTATTCGAGCTGTTTTACCTGTACATAAAAAACCAAACAAATCACCATTATCTTCAGTTATAGCTTTATAAGAACCATCGAGTCGTTCTTTTATCTCTTCGTCAGTAACTTCATTATTATAAAAATCATACGGTTTTTCATATATCCAGCTTAGTATCTTTCTAGCTTGATTCTCGTCCATATTTTTAATGGTTAAATTCATAATATCCCTCATTTCATTAGTCGTTTAGTACCCAGGCTTTCCACAATCTATTTGTTGAACAACAGCATTTGTATTATTTTACCATATAATCGGTAATATCCCTTCCATTTTTTACAAAATTTAGGCATAAATCGATTTTAAAATTCTGACTATACAAATACATCTTCATTTAACAGGCATAAATTATAGAAGACAAGGTTATTTTGATTACAAAAAGAAATTAATATTGAGAAAATAATACAAAAGGAAAAAACTTATGACTTAAAACATGGCACCAATGCCCCCTCAGAAAAAACTGCAACTTTTTAATTGTTCTGCCACCTACAGTCCAAACATGCGGAGTATTGTGCGCAGATTGTCTTGAAGGTGCCTAACTAAAATAAACCCTTGATAGTCCCCACTGATTTGGTTAAAATAATCATTGGCGAATTCGGGATCATTTCATGCCCAAATCTTTGCCCTATCAGTCTTTGATAAATTTGCGTTTTTTCTCAGTTAAGCAATTCATTCTTATTAAATCGAAAAAAGGTGAAAAAACGGCCATTTTTATCATGATTGTCTAAACTGGGCTTCGGTAGCAAAACTTTAAGTGTTTAATTTGGTATAAATTTAAAAGAAGCAAGAGCATTTTGCTTTTTTATTTTGGAATACGGATTTGGGATATCCGATAATGAAAGGAATTTGATTATGATAGATAATTTTTGGCGTGAATTACCACGACCGTTTTTTATATTGGCACCAATGGAAGATGTAACGGATGTTGTTTTTCGTCATGTAGTGAGTGAAGCAGCAAGACCTGATGTGTTTTTTACCGAGTTTGCAAATACGGAGAGTTATTGTCACCCAGAGGGGAACCAAAGTGTGCGTGGACGTTTAACTTTTACAGAGGATGAACAACCAATGGTAGCCCATATATGGGGGGACAAGCCTGAATACTTTAGGCAAATGAGTATTGGTATGGCGAAAGAAGGGTTTAAGGGTGTCGATATCAATATGGGTTGTCCAGCTCCTAATGTCACAAAGAGTGGAAAGGGATGCGGCCTGATCCGTCGTCCAGAAGTTGCAGCAGATCTAATACAAGCAGCAAAAGCAGGAGGATTGCCTGTAAGTGTGAAGACAAGGCTTGGTTATACTTATGTAGAGGAATGGCGTGACTGGTTAACACACATATTGAAACAAGACATTGTAAATCTTTCTATTCATCTACGTACCAAAAAGGAAATGAGTAAAGTAGATGCTCATTGGGAATTAATTCCGGAGATAAAGAAACTTCGTGACCAGGTGGCACCAGATACACTTTTGACGATCAATGGGGATATCCCTGACCGTCAAACCGGCTTGAAGCTCGCTCACCAATACGGTGTTGATGGGGTGATGATTGGGCGTGGTATTTTTCATAATCCATTTGCCTTTGAAAAGCAGCCAAAAGATCCTAGTAGTAAAGAATTGCTCGATCTTTTGAGATTACATCTGGATCTTTTTGATAAATATTCAAAATTAGAACCACGTCTGTTCAAACCTCTTCGTCGCTTTTTTAAGATATATGTTCGCGGATTTAGAGGGGCGAGTGAATTAAGAAATCAATTGATGAACACAGAGTCAACAGATGAAGTGCGTAAATTGCTCGATACGTTTGATAGAGAGAATCTGGATGGGGCGGGGAAACAGTAGAGGTGTCCCAATCCAAAGTGAAAGCGAAGTGGGACGTTGAACAGATGGTGACCCCAAAAAAAAGGATTTATATGAAGCAGTTAATTGGCTTGTGTGAATGCGGTAGTTATCTTAATAATTCCAATTGTTTTTAGAAGTATGATAATAAAAACAGTCTCTCCACGTAGTCGAGAGACTGTTTTTTTAATTATTTCATTAACATATTTGGTTACGATTTATGGTGATTGTGATCATCTGATTTCGTATCTTCAATTGGTAAGAATTCAAAAATCTCACCAGATTCAACGGAATGGACAAGTCTCTCCAACCAGTGGCAATAGCTCCTATATTCCTTGAGTTGCTGTAAATCTTGTTCAGCACGTTGTTTTATTTCCTCATCGATTTCCTCTTCATCTAGTACTTGTTGCAGTTTCTCTATAGCATCATTGATGGACGAAAGATTTAATTTAGCTTCCCTTTCCCATTTATCCCCAAAGAAATGGGAGAAGTATTGGAAAAAATTTTTCTCGGCCATAAATAAATCCTTACGAGAACCTTTTTTCCAGACTTTCTTTACAATATTGATATCTTGTAACTTTCGGACTGCGGTGCTCATGCTCGGTTTACTCATTCCAAGATCGTTTTTCATATCATCAAGAGTCAAAGGATCATGCTTGAAATACATAGTTGCGTATAATCTTCCGATGGATGGCGTGACACCGTATAGATCCATTGTTTCGGCAATAGAGTTAATGACTAAGCGTTCAGCATCTTCAAGCATTTTTTCTGCTTTTTGCTGTTTTTCATCTTCCAATGATATCCCTCATTTCACATTATTATTAAAATTTAAATGGTTAAATATGAATTTAACTACTTTAATTTCAACTATAACGTATCTTGTGTGAATGTCAAAAATTATTGAATCGAAAAATAGACGCTGGTTTACAAAGAAAAACTGCTGTGATATATTTAATATGTTAAAAACGTTAAAAAATAATTTAACAAAATTAATGCGAGGGGGAAAATTCATGAAAAAAATGTTCATCAACGGGGAATGGACTGAGTCTTGCTCAGGAGAGAGCAGAAGTATCATCAACCCGTTCAATCAGGAAATTATTGCAACAGTCGCTGAGGGGAACGCAGAAGATGCGAAACTAGCAATCTCTGCAGCACGAGAAGCCTTTGATCATGGGGATTGGAGACATACCCCTACTAATGATCGAGGTAAAAAAGTACTCCAAATCGCTGAATTAATTGAAAGAGATAAAGAAGAACTAGCGGAGCTAGAATCTCTTGATACTGGCAAAACGATTGAAGAAAGCCGTGCAGATATGGCTGATATCGCCGAGGTTTTTCGTTATTTTGCTGGTTTAGCTGATAAAGACGGTGGAGAAATAATTGATTCACCGATTCCGAATAGCCAAAGTAAAGTTGTTCGTGAACCGGTCGGAGTTTGCGGTCAAATCACACCATGGAATTACCCACTTTTACAAGCAGCTTGGAAAATTGCTCCTGCGCTTGCTGCGGGAAATACGATTGTGATGAAACCAAGTGAGATCACGCCGTTAACGACGATTAAAGTGACAGAATTAATGGAAGAAGTCGGTTTTCCAAATGGTGTAGTTAACCTTGTTCTCGGTAAAGGTGCAGCAGTTGGTAACGAGCTAGCAGAAAGCCATGACGTTGACCTTATATCTTTTACAGGTGGTATTGAGACAGGTAAGAAGATTATGCAGACGGCAAGCGGCAATGTGAAGAAGATTGCACTCGAACTTGGAGGGAAAAATCCAAACATTGTATTTGCGGATGCTGATTTTGATACCGCACTTGATCAAGCCTTGAATGCTGTTTTCTTTCATGCTGGTCAGGTTTGTTCTGCTGGGGCTAGATTACTTGTTGAAGATTCCATTCATGACCGTTTTGTCGAGGCACTTGCTGAAAGAGCTAAGCGAATTAAATTAGGCAATGGATTTAATGAAGAAACGCAGTCTGGTCCATTAATTTCAGAAGAGCATCGAGCAAAAGTTGAAAAATACGTAGAAATCGGAAAACAAGAAGGAGCTAAAGTCTTGGTTGGCGGCTCTCGTCCTGAAGATCCCGAACTGCAAAACGGCTTCTTCTACTTGCCTACTATTCTAACCGACTGTCATTCTGATATGCGCATCGTACAGGAGGAGGTATTCGGTCCTGTTTTAACGGTTGAACGCTTTAAAGATGAAGAAGAGGCAGTGCGTCTAGCTAATGATACGATCTATGGCCTTGCTGGTGCAGTATGGACTACTGACGTTGATAAGGCGGAACGTGTTGCATCTGCATTACGAATGGGAACAGTTTGGATCAACGACTTCCACCCATATTTTGCACAGGCACCATGGGGTGGATATAAACAATCTGGAATTGGACGTGAGTTAGGCAAAATTGGATTGGAAGAATATACAGAAACGAAACATGTTTACCGTAATCTCAATCCAGAGCCACTTCACTGGTTTAAATAATAAGTATATGAAAAACAATAACTGAATTTAGTTTTAATATGCTCATATTTATTTTAAATAAGGAGGTTCTTAGAATGAGTGAAAGGTTTGACTATGTAATCATTGGCGGTGGAAGTGCAGGTTCTGTACTCGGTAACCGCCTAAGTGAAGACGGAACAAAGAGTGTTCTTATATTAGAAGCAGGTCGTAGTGACTATCCGTGGGATTTATTGATTCAAATGCCAGCAGCATTGCCGTTCCCATCTGGGAAAACCTTATACGACTGGAAATATGAATCTGACCCTGAACCTTATATGGGTGGTCGACGAATTAAGCATGCTCGTGGTAAGGTGCTTGGTGGTTCAAGTTCGATTAACGGCATGATTTATCAGCGAGGTAATCCAAAGGACTATGAACGCTGGGGAGCCGACCCAGGTATGGAAACGTGGGATTTTGCACACTGTCTTCCTTATTTTAAACGCTTGGAAAATGCTTTAGCAGCAGATCCAGATGATGAGCTTCGTGGTCACGATGGTCCTATCAAATTGGAACGCGGACCAGCAAAAAATCCTCTGTTCCAAGCCTTTTTTGATGCAGCTGTCCAAGCTGGATACAATCGAACACCTGATGTGAATGGTTATCGTCAAGAAGGGTTCGGACCATTTGATAAGCATGTGTACAAAGGTAGGAGGATGTCTGCTTCACGTGCCTATTTACATCCGTATAAGCACCGTAAGAATCTTACGATAAGAACACGTGCTTTCGTTACCAATATCGACATAAATGGTGACCGAGCAGAAGGTGTGACATATCGACGCAACGGGAAGATGCATCAAGTGAAAGCAGGTGAAGTAATCCTTGCCGGTGGTGCGATTAACACGCCACAACTACTTCAACTATCAGGTGTGGGTGATGCAGAACATTTACGTTCAGTTGGTGTTAAACCGAAAATTGATCTTCCTGGTGTTGGTGAAAACCTTCAGGATCACCTTGAAGTTTATATCCAACATGCTTGCCCGCAACCAGTATCTGAACAGCCTAACTTGAAGAAATGGCGGATGCCTTGGATCGGTTTGCAGTGGATATTTGGTCGTAAAGGTCCAGCAGCAACCAACCATTTTGAAGGCGGAGGGTTTGTCCGTTCGAATGATGATGTCGACTATCCAAATCTGATGTTCCATTTCCTTCCGGTAGCGGTAAGGTACGATGGACAAAAAGCAGAAACGGATCACGGATTCCAAGTACACGTTGGACCTATGTATTCTGATGCTCGAGGGTCATTAAAGATCCGTTCAAATGATCCTAAAGAGCATCCAAGTATGGTCTATAACTACCTTTCCACTGAACAGGATCGACGTGAGTGGGTTGAAGCTATACGAGTTTCTCGAGAAATTATATCTCAGCAAGCGATGGCACCTTATAATTCAGGAGAAATCTCCCCTGGTCCATCTGTTCAAACGGATGAAGATATTTTGGATTGGGTGGCGAAAGATGCGGAGACTGCACTTCACCCATCGTGCACGACAAAAATGGGGCCAGCTTCAGATCCTATGGCGGTCGTAGATCCGAATACGATGAAAGTCCATGGGCTCGACAATGTACGAGTTGCTGATGCATCAGCAATGCCTTACGTTACTAATGGTAATATCCATGCACCTGTATTGATGTTGGCGGAAAAAGCAGCGGACTTAATCCTTGAACGTAAGCCACTAGCGCCTATTCATGCCGACTTCTATCGTCATGGCGTGGATCCAGCCGATGCAGGCACTAATTAGTAGTTAAGACAGATAATGTTTCTGTAAGAAGAACTTATGTTTAATGTTCCCCCCTTTTTAGAAATAGATGTAGAGCATTAAATTGCAAAACAAAGCAATTTAATGCTCTTTTTCGAGTATATTCCTCCTGAAAAATGTTTATTTAAGCCTACAATAGGTCTGTGTATATACTAGTCATCACAGCAATATGACCACTAAACTATAAAAAAGAAGCTAGTCTCACCATAAATAAGAGAGACTAGCTTCTATTATCTTTGTCCTTATTCTACCCATTCATCAACCAATTCTTGATTCTCATCAATCCATTCTTTAGCTCCATCAAGTGGTTCTTCAGCATTTTCTACATAGTCAATTAGTTCACCAATTTGTTCGTCATTCATTTTCCAATTGTTAAACCATTCGCTAACATTTGGATAATCTTCGCTGAATCCCTCTCTTATAGCATGGTGAATTTTTTCTACTCCACCGTACTTGTTTTGTGGGTCTTCTAGGAATTTTAAATCATATTTAGAGAATATCCAGTGCGGGGTCCAAAGTGGTGCCACGATGGGTTCTCTATTTTCTACTGATTCTCTAATCTCAACTAACATTGTAGCTTCAGAGCTTGCTAATAAATCAAATTCAAGATTATAATCATCAATTAATTCTTTCGTAACATCCATCGTACCTGCGCCCGCGTCAAAACCAACAATTTGCCCATCAAACAGTTCTTTATGTTCATTTAAGTCTTCTATACTATTTACTTCTTCTAAATATTCTGGAACAACAAGTCCAACTTTAGCAGTATCAAACCAAGTAGCTTCAGAGAAATTAACTGTATCTTGATATTCCTCCAGATAATTAGCATCTTGAACCGGTAACCAAATTTCTAAATGAGCGTCTAGATCACCACTTTCTAATGCTTGCATCATCACACCCATGTCTAATACGTTTAACTTGACGTTATAACCTTTTTCTTCTAAAATTGCTTTCCACATATTGGTTACGGCGATATTTTCAGCCCAATTAATTTGACCAATCGTTATTTCCTCACCATTTACTTCTGTTGTTGATTCTTCTTCTCCTGTTTGTTCACTGTTCGATGCATCGTTAGTGTTTCCGCAAGCTGTCAGTACTGCAACCACTAATAATAATAAAATAATACTAAGCTCTTTTTTCCATTTGTTCATTGTTGAAAACTCCCTTATTATATAATAATTAAAAATATTCCAAATATAAAATTTGTTTAGAAATATTTTAATACAAAAACTAAACAAAACTCAACTTCTATTCAGAAGAGAGAAGTCATGTAATGGTATTCTTAAACTTTCATTTAAGAATACAGCTTTTCGATTTTAAATCTCCATTTTAAAGTAAATGAATCATAAAGCCCCCCATAATAAATTTTGTTAAATTTTTTTAAAACGTTCTTTACATACTTTATACTAACGTGTTTAAGCTAAATGTTCAAGAGGTAAACGTGATTTCAGTCACTTCCATACCAAAAACTAAGTCATCATTGCAATTGTAGTACTCTTTTTCATTCATCATATCCACATGAGGAGTGATACAAAATTGTATTCTAAATGATAAAAAATTGAAACATTGTGAAGGGTTATGTTTGTTAGAATATAGGATGGAGTTTTATATTTAGCATAATTACGTTTTTAAATAAGGCAATATGGGGGAACAGGATGACATGGAGAAACAACTAATTAGTAAATCCTATTATCATACATTCATAGATGGTATTAAAGATGTGGATCCAATCAAGATTTTAGGCGAATTGTATATAGATGAGCAGCAAAACGAAATGCCTGATCTATCGTATATCCGCTTTGCTCAGGGAGAGGTATATTTTTTATATAAAGACTATGAGTCGGCCATTTTTAAATGGGAAAACGTTTCTAATGAATTAAAGCCTTGGGCACAGAAAAATATAGCAGATGCTCATGCTAAAATGAATTTGCTTGCCATTGCTGAGGACTACTATAATTCGGTAGAAACAGATTCTGAGGTTTTAAAAACAGAAGTACTTTTGCAGCTATTTTCACTCTACATACAGCTTGGCAAGCATGCAAAAGCAGTTGATTCTATTAAGTATGCAGTCGACATAAATCCAGACTATCCGGATGTAACCGATGTGGCGCGAGTTTACTTTGAGGACGAACAAGATTGGGACAATGCTGTAGAGCTTGCAGTCAATGAAGCAATGCGAACAAATTCGTTACCATGGTTTGTAGTTTTAGAAGAGTATGTAGAACATGGGCATACTGTAAAGATAAATCCTAACTATTTTAGTGAAGTATTAATGACTCTATATAACATTGATCAGAATCGCTTTGAAAGTCTATCAACAGCACTTTGGAATAGTTATAAACAAACTGATTTGTATTTCCCTTGGCTGGAAGAAATAAATAATCTCCTATTAAGCATTGAACCAGAACGTTCTTATGTTTGGAGAAAGCTTTCCAATCTGTTTAGGGTAACATACTTTGAATTAATGAATGGAAAGTTTTTAATAAAAGAATTTTCTTATTTAATACCAGGTCATTTAAACAATTGGATGAAAGTATCTACAGGTTCAGATGCTTTAATAGCTGCATCTGCTGTATTAGCGTGGAGCGAAATTTATCCATCTAATATGGAAGCTTCTATTATTAGTGAAGCGGAAAGTCTGTTAAGCCAGTCTGTTCGTTATCAGAATGGTATAGAAGATGGATTCAAGCTTTTCAAGTCCATCATGAAATGGGCAGAGAGGGAAGGCTTGTTATTGGATAAACGATTCGAATGGATCGTTCACGAGCTACAAGATTTAAACCAATATCATCTAATGATTACGGGAACAGAGACGAGTGGAAAATCGTCATTTGTGAACACGTTGCTCGGTGAAGAGCTTTCAGAAGATCCTGCTAATGCTACTATCCTTTATAAAGATGCAGATAATGCGAAAATTCATGCCATTACGAATGAAGAAGAAAGAAGCATAGCTGAACGTAACGATTTTAAAGAATCAACAAAAAAACAGCAGACATTTATTTCCTGTAGGATGCCGGTATCGTTTTTAAATGAAAATAATCTTACTTTAATTGATACCCCAGGGCTTACAGATCAAGATAGATTAAAGAATGATGGAAATCATTATTTATCTTTAGCAGATAGTTTGTTGTTTGTTTTGAATGCGGACTCAAATCTGACAGGTAATGAACTTGATATGGCTGTAAGAATTAAGGAGCAGGCACCAGATCTACCTATTCATTTTTTATTATGCAAAATGGATCGAAATACTAACAGTCAGGAAGCGATGGAACGGACGGAGAGAATCATATCCAGAATCGAAGCCTATTTCCCAAATGCAAAAGCATTCACTTTTTCTGCAAATGAAGACAGTAAAAATCAAATAAACGAGTTTTCGGCTTTTACTAGGTCGATGATGGCTGGGCATAGCCTAGAAGATGAGCGTGCGTCTAAGATTCTCTATTATATTAAGAAATCGATTAAGTATTTGCTGTTAAAACGTGAAGAAGTGGAAAATTCATTAATCGATAACATTAAATGGAATGAAGAGATAGTCACAAAACTGAAGGGCGCACAAAATCAGTTAAGTGATATAGAAGAGAATACGGGTCAAGTCATTAAAAAGTCCTACAGCAAAATTATAGAGGAATGGAAACAGGATTTGACGAAAAAGATTCCGGAATTGATTCGAAAAAGTTCTGAAGTGATTAATGAAGACAGTGATTTTGGAAAAATTCATAATGAGCTCAACAATGAAATAAATAAGCGAATCAATAATTATATTGAAGAAGCGGTTTTACCAGATTTACATGTAGAACTTCAAGAATGGATTGAGAATAGTGAACGAGAGCTGCATGACAGCCAAGCGTACTTAGGTGAAATGAGTGAGAGTTTTAATGATCTATACGGTGAAGAAAAGGTATATTTCGAGTGCGACAGCAGGGTGCTGGATGACTGGCATCGGGATATAGACCGGATGACAAGAGGAAATATACAATTGACAAAGGCAACTTTTATGAGCGACTTTACCATTTCACAATTTTTCTGGAAAAGTGCGGGAAAGCTTGTTGGTGCATTATCCAAAAATAAAGAAACTTTCCATGATAAATATAAACAATACATTGAAGGGAAAGACTATAGTAAAACAGTTGAAACTATTATTGATGAATTTATGCAACAATTCGAGTTATTTGAGAAATCGCTGGAACGGGATATTAAGATCTTCTTCACAGATCCGTATGACGTGTTAGATGAACTCTTAGCAGAAACATATGATGAGATTGAAGAAAATAAAGATGTCCTAAGCGATATGCAGAAAAAACCAGAGTTATACCGTAATCCAATTACTTTGTTTGAAATAAAGCTTCGTCAATATGAATGGATGTTTGCTGAAAGTGAACGAATCTATGAAAATAGTTAATCTATATTGTCAAAGCAAACTTAGTAGATTGGCAAGGTGGAAGGAACTTGGTCAAATGGAATACAAGGAAGATCCATTGGTGCTGATGGACTTGAATTCCGCTCTGATGAGAAAGTGAAAAATGGCTACGTTGGTTTGAATGTGTGGGATAAAACGGCATTATTTATAAAATAACTAAGAAAATGATAATAGCATCTTTAATAAACCTTGGTAAACCTCCACTTTTGCCAAGGTTTTTTTCTTTCAATAATCATGACTAGGATTATTTCTTGTGAACAGAATTTAATGGATCTAATTGTCTTCTGATAGATCTTCTTCAGAAATAAACTTGAAATTATGATGGATCATTCGATTCTGTAGTCATACAATATACATCTAAGTCCTTTTTGCTTTGGATAGGAAACTCGCTTTAGTTCGTTTTGGCTGGAGATATAATTGTCTAACAAAAAATAATTACGCTAGTTAAAAAATATATATGCTAATTAGACCCTGTTTTCATAAACGTTTGCGAATTCATAGTCTTTTTAATGTCTATCCCTTGTCATTTTCAATGTTCTTCTAAATTTTTCAGTCTTTTTAGCATAACTTTATTTTAATGCTAACGGTGGAATGAGAATTGAGGGGTGGATTTTCTAGAAGTTTATTTTAATTGTCAGAGGAGAGAAAAGAAGTGATGTTATCTTATATTTTTCTTATTCTAGGGAATGTTAGTATTGGATGAATTGATATAGGAGGTTATCAATTGGAACATAATCACGACAATATTAAATTAACATCTGCTGAAGTGTCATATTTATGGAATACTTATCTTGGTGACAGTTTGTCTATTTGTGTCTTTAAGTATTTTCTTGAACACGTCGAGGATAAAGAAATTAAAACAATCACAACTCACGCATTAGATTTATCTCAGCAACATATTGAGACTATTCAAAGCATCTTTTTAAATGAGGGAATACAGATTCCACAAGGTTTTACTGAACAAGATGTAAATCTAAAATCCAAACGATTATTTACGGATGTTTTTTATTTGAAATATATAAAGAATATGACAAAGGGTGGTCTAGCTACTTATGGAAGGCTTTTACAGAATATTTACCGCCACGATATACGTTCTTTTTTTTCAAAATGTCTAACATCTACTATCGAACTGGATACAGAAGTTGTACGGCTTTTATTAGAAAAAGGAATAGCAGCGTGTCCACCAACTATTCCATATCCACAAAAAATAGAGTTCGTACATAAACAGTCATTTTTCTTAGAAGGACTTGGTAGAAGAGATGCACTTACCGGAGCAGAGGTAGCTAATCTACATTCAAATATCGAAACAAATCAATTAGGGACAAGTCTTGCTATTGCTTTTAGCCAAGTTGCTCAATCTAATAAAGTACGTAAGTTTATTTTGAGAGGAAATGATATAGCATCTAAACATATAAAAGTTTTTAGTAGCTATTTAGAAATGAACTCACTTCCCGTTCCTATGTCGTTTGACCAAGAAGTAACTGAATCAACAGAGTCTCCTTTTTCTGATAAGTTAATGCTATTTCACTTTGGTCTTATGATTTATGCTGGTATTGGGAATTATGGAGTAGCTATATCTGAAAGTCGGAAAAGTGATTTAGTTGTGGATTATACACGACTAACAGCAGAGATTTTGAAATTATCTGAGGACTTTGCCAACATTATCGTTGCAAATGAGTGGTTAGAACAACCCCCATTATCTGCTAATCGAAAAGACTTAACAAAGGGTTAAACTAAGGTGACGAATAAAAACAAAAGCTAATATGATGCATTGCCGTTCCTAGTTTTGGTCAGTTATTTTAATTTATAAATATGTGGAAGGTATTCTAATAATTTCTTTAGAGATTTTGGTGAATGTCCAAGATCAATGGCTCTCGTGCTTTTGCAGCTATTTAACATGTTGCACCTTATATGGCAGAACAGAACAAAGGATCTATCGTAAATATTTCATCTTATACAGCACAAGTTGGTCAAGGTTTTAACCATTATTCAGCTTCTAAAGGTATTTTTCGTGCATTTTAGAAACTGCTCAAATCAATAGTGAAAAGAGCTTACATTTGTCTCATGTTGTTATAATTCATATTTGGTGTTTAATAGTATTATGTTTAGGTCCTTTGTTCCTTTTGCTCCTTAATAGCCAGCAGTGTAAGCAGTTTTATTTATGGTTTAACTTTTGAATGAATTTCCAATGAATTATAAGGATTAGAAAGATGAAAGGGTATAATAATGCCGAATACCAAAGTTTCCAGCTAGTGTAGTAAAAAAATTCTGTCTGCAAAGAAACCCATTCGAAAAAAGTTGAAAATGCAGACCATAGTAAGATATAGAGAATTTTATTCCATATCTTCCTATTAGAAGGGTAAAAGTTTAGAAATAAAAAACTAATGGAGGGAAAGTACAAGATTATTCCTAGCAATCCAAGCCAATCAAATCCTTCTTGAAAATAACCATACAAATGATAATGTAGGTTAAGTATTATATCAGTTGAAAGTCCATATACAAAAGCAAAAATAGAAGTGGCATAAATTTCTATTTTACTTAGTCTTCTGGGAACAAAAAATGCAATTAAGTTGAATAGTATAAAAATAACAAAAATGAGGATCCACACATCAGTATTCCTTTCTATTTGGAGGTTACTTTAGCTACTCCAATCGCAAAGTGATTCCACAGTATATTTTCTACTAATTCTGCTTGTGTTTCTTCACACTCAATGATTACAATAACTTCTGAATGTTTTCCTTTTAATAATCTTTTCTTTTTTTTAATAACCCGTTCAGTAAAAAGACGAATAATAACCCCGATAACGAAGCCAATGAATGCACCGATTAACCCCCAATATATTGGACCTAATGCTAGTTCAAAACCGATACTAGCTCCAACTACAGAGAAGGCTGTTGCAAGTGCTAAACCAATATCAATAAGAGAAGTGCCGTCTGAACGATGTAGTGTATCAAATAATTTTCGTTCTTCTTTTCGATTATCAAGTGGAACAGCATATATATTTTCTTTCTTAATTCCTTTTTTCTCAAGCATAGAAATAGCCATTTCTAAATAGATCGTATTTTCTAATGTTGAAAATAGCTGCATTTTTAATCACTTCACTTTTTGTCCTTTGAGAACCTGAAAATTAGTGTCTTGATAATAGGCTCTTAAATATGTTCTTTGTTCTTTTTCATAAAGTTTGTTGTTTTCGACTGTTGCTGAATAAGAGTCATAAATCGCAAAGCCATACAGGGACGGGAAAAACAATAACCATTCTGGATTTAAGATTGTAGTTGCTTTTTGGATTTCTCCCAAAAATAAATAAGTTACTGCCTCAAGAGCATGAGATTGATAAAAAAAGATAACAGCCCAAATGACAACAAAAGCTGCCGTTAAAATTCGATGGATATAAAGTTGCCCTAGACCTGGCATAAATAACGACCATATAAAAGCTAATAAAGGACTTCTCTTATCTAAGTAGTTTATTTCTAGCGGTGATAAGATAAAAGAGTTGAACCGATGATTTTCCCTTTCGACCAATATGTAAACTTTATTCAAATCTACTGTCGTTCGATAGCTATCCCAAATGGCGAAAAGGTAAACAGGAATATAAATAAGCAGCCATCGTGTATCCAAAATTTCTTTAGCCATGTCAATTTTCCCTTGAAACGAATAAATCATTGCGAGGTTAAGATTAGATTGGACGTTGACTATAACTTCCCAGATAAACAATAAATAACCTCGTATATATTTGGAAAGCAATAAATGCCCGAATCCAGGGCATGCCATACTCCACCAAGCAACAATATATGGATTCCTTAGATGGATTTGAGTAGTTCCTAATATACTGACATGTGCCTCGTATCTTCTTGCTGTATTGTCATTATTATAATTTTGCATTTTAAAAATCCACCTAAAAAAGTTTTCTTTACAATGATTTACATTAAATACAAGATATATACCTCTTTGATATGAGCTTTCGTATATCACCTTTAATGGGAAAGTTCGGACTTGAATTGACAGTTGGACGATCTACTTTTTGGAATGGTGGATTTCTTTGGCCGTCTTTGCACATTTCTTGTGTCTAACCCTTGTCATCCAATCCAATAATTACTCCAATTTTTTAATTCCGTTTTTTTTAGCAAAAACCTTAGTAGTATTGTCTGCTGTTCAGTATTGACCTATCAGGTAAATGAAGATATAATGTGGTTGATCTAACAGGTAAATATAAAAAATATAAGTGAGGTGGTTATCATGCTTCCAAAAATTTTCAATTTGGAATCCAAAAGAAGGCATGTAATTTTAAACGCAGCCTTAAAAGAATTCGCCATGGAGGGATTTGATGAAGCATCAACAAATGTTATTGCAAAAGAGTCTGGGATTTCAAAAGGGTTAATGTTCCACTATGTAAATAGCAAAAAGGATCTTTTTCTATTCCTTTATGATTACTGTGCTGACATGATTAATAAAGAATATCTTAATTTAATGAACTTTAACGAAAAAGATATTTTTGAAAAACTAAGAAAATCATATCTTCTACAGATTGAGTTATTGCAAAAGCATCCTTGGATTTTCGAATTTATTAAGATTAATGCTATTACGAAATCTGATGAAATCAATAAGAAGTTAGAAGAAAGAGTTAACGAGAAGCAATTATTATGTCATGAGACAATGTTTGATGTCGTTGATGAATCTAAATTCAGAGAGGGGCTGGACGTTAAAAAATGCAAACAGCTTATTTTTTGGTCGAATATTGGTTTTACAAATCAAATATTAGAGGACATTAGAAACTCAGAAGTCACTGAATTGGATTATGACAATATTCTTGCAGAACTTGATGGTTACCTAAATGAACTTAGGAAAATCTATTATAAATAGAAATTAATTATGGGAGGGTAGATACAGTGATGAAATATAATACAAACACACACAGGGGAGATAAGTTGCCGATCGGAAGGTTATACAACGTGGAAGAACGACGCTTGTTACTCGAATGTTCTGGGACTGGGAGTCCAACAGTAGTATTTTTACCGGCAGCAGGCATGATCGGACTTGACTATCTAAATATCCATCATAAAATTAGTCAGCGAACAACATCAGTGATCTATGATCGAGCGGGAACGGGCTGGAGCGATCAGGTCAAACTTCCTCGAAATGCACTTGAGGTCACTGACGAATTGCGAATTCTTTTGCGTACAGCTGATGTACCAGCTCCCTATCTGTTCGTTGGTCACTCGTTAGGTGGAATATACGCACGCCGATACGCCCAACGATTTCCAGATGAGGTAGCTGGAATGCTTCTTCTAGAACCGCCTCACGAAGACTTTCTCACCAATACACCAAAGTTAAAGAAACGCCACTTATTTCAGCAGATTTTCCCTATTCTCCGTACACTCCTAACCTACAAGCAAACCTTTCGAGGTTTATTTGAGCAGATGCTTGCAAGTTGGCCAGATTCGATACGTGATCGGCTGATTAAATACCATCTCAGGACATTAATGAAAACGATTGAGGAAAGGAAAAACTTGAACAGCGAGCTCTATAACGAAGTTCGTAAAGGAAGAGACATACCTGATATTCCGTTGATCGTGTTTACAGCGATGGGAGTGGACCCATTCATGACTCCGTTCACGAGTAAATCATTCCTCCATGCCACTATAGATCCATTCAATAAAGTTAAAAATAAGACGTATTCAAAATTAGCAAATTCAGTTCCAAGTGGGGAGCATCGTATACTAAATAACGCCGGACATACTACGATCCACACTGATTGTCCAGATGAAATGGTCGAAGCGGTCTGTGACTTACTTGATAGTGTAGACAGTTCAGGGAGTAAATTGTCTTAACTTTTAAATTAAATTTTTTGTTCAACAGGGTAATCATACTATTTTCTCGGCACGATACGTAGACTCAAAATAGAACTCGTAACCAAATATTAGTTGCTATTCCAAACATTATCTGTTATGCTAAGTATAGATTATTTTTGTTCGGTGTTGGTCTGAGAGGAAAGAGTAAATTTTGCGCTTTTCACCTTTTATCTAAATTGAGCAATAATAGTATTAAATTGTGGAAATATCCACATAGGAGGAAATTATTATGCAACAAGGTACAGTTAAATGGTTTAATGCAGATAAAGGTTTCGGTTTTATCGAAGTAGAAGGTGGCGAAGATTTATTCGTACATTTCTCAGCTATTCAAGGTGACGGTTTTAAAACTTTAGAAGAAGGTCAAACGGTTACGTTTGATACTGAAGAAGGTCAACGTGGACTTCAAGCTACTAACGTTAATAAAGCATAATAAAGTAATGATTAAAGGGCTCTATCCATAGAGTCCTTTTTCTTTTTTAGTAGAGAGAATAAACTTTCCTCCATTGCATAAGTGCAACTAACTTAGGCTTTTGCCATTCAGTTTAATGATAATCTAAGTAATCCAATCCTTTACAGACGAAGAGCCTAGGTTACGCAACAAGTTAAAGGTGCGTTCGCTCTTCTTATATTTGAATATGATTAATGGTCTGCGCAAATAGTATAAGTAAATCTAACATAAATGAGGGTAACAAATGAACGAAATAAATTTTGAGAGCTATCAATTAAGTGATGAAATAAAAAAAGCACTAGATGTATTAAAATACAATACGCCTACAAAGGTACAAAGTGAAGTTATTCCACGAGTATTGGAAAATCAAGATTTAATAGTGAAATCTCAAACCGGAAGTGGAAAGACTGCTGCTTTTGGTATTCCTATCTGTGAAAAAATGGTATGGGAGGAAAATAAGCCACAAGCATTAGTGCTAACTCCAACAAGAGAGCTAGCTGCTCAAGTTCGTGAAGATATAACCAATATCGGCAGATTTAAACGAATAAAAGCATTAGCTGTATATGGCAAAGAACCATTTGCTATTCAAAAGGATGAACTGAAACAAAAAACACATGTAGTTGTTGGTACACCAGGTCGAGTAATGGACCATATCGAACAAGAGACATTAGACTTAGAGCAAATAAAGTATCTTGTCATTGATGAAGCAGATGAAATGCTTAGGATGGGCTTTATAGATGAGGTAGAAGCTATCATCAAACAGGTACCACCAAACAGAATAACGATGTTATACTCTGCAACCATACCAAAAGAAATTGAAAAGCTCTGTCATAAATATATGCAAGATCCCATAAATGTCGAAATTTCAACAGAGGTCACAACTGACCGTATTGAGCACAGTTTATTTGAAGTGAAAAAAGATTTAAAAATGGATCTACTCAAGGATGTGACCATTGTTGAAAATCCAGATAGTTGTATTATCTTTTGCAACACACAAGATCAAGTAAAGGAAGTATGGACTGAACTAGAACAAGCTCATTACGCTTGTGAACAGATTCATGGTGGACTAGAGCAAGAAAAACGATTTGCTGTAATGGAAGGCTTTAAAATGGGGGAATTTCGTTATCTTGTAGCAACAGATGTAGCTGCAAGAGGCATAGATGTGGATAATGTGTCTCTCGTTATTAACTTTGATGTTCCAATGGAAAAGGAAAGCTATGTACACCGAACAGGAAGAACAGGTCGTGCAGGTAATAAAGGGAAAGCAATCACATTTGCAGCTGATTTTGAAGGGAAATACTTACGACCAATAGAGAAATATATTGGTTTTGCGCTCCGTAGACGGGAGCTACCTTCGAAAGAGGAAGTAAGGGAAGTAAAAGTAGACTTCGATAAAAAAATGACGGAAAGACGCATTGTGAAAAATAATAAAACAGCGAGAATTAATCAAGATATTATGAAGCTACACTTTAATGGCGGTAAAAAGAAAAAAATCCGGGCGGTGGATCTTGTCGGTACTATTTCCAATATACCAAATGTCACAGCAGATGATATCGGGATTATTACCATTAAAGATAATTGGTCTTATGTTGATATTTTGAATGGCAAAGGATCTTTAGTTTTGGAAGCGATGGAACATACAAAAGTCAAAGGTAAAAGATTAAAAGTAAGTAAAGCGATGAAATAGAATATCTAACGCTGTATGATTAACTTTAATTACTAAATCGCAAAATTAAGTCCTAAATTGAATAATGAGTAGTTTTTCCGGCTAAGGTTATTTTGACTTTGGCCTTTTTATTTGTTTTTTTACTTAAAAACTTCGATCTATATATAGTGTTGGATAGAAAATGGAATGGCCATATAATGTGTTCAGGGTTACAAGCGTCTGTGGTATAATATACTGGTTGCTTTTCTGCACACGTATAGAAAGAACAAATTGGAACATGATATCCCTTTTCTAAATGGATTGTACAAGCTTATATTTTTTTGATAAGTTCGAAGGTTCATATGGAGTCAAGCGGTTAATTGCTTGACTATTCCGTATTAATAAAAGCATAGAGAATCCAGTTGCTCTGGAACCATAAATCAAATGCGTTCTTTTTTTCATAATAAAAGGGAAATAAAAATGCGGGTTCTAGATTTTTAAAGGAGAGCTTAATAGGATGAAAGACTTTTATATTGATTGTCTAAAAAGGTTAAAAAGGACAGAAGGAGATGGATGGAAAATGATTACGATAGATGGGGTAGTAGGTGTAGGAAAAACAACTTTAATGGATATAGTTGTAGAAGAGTTAGGGTATACACCATTTGAAGAACCCGTTGTGAATAATCCGATTTTAGATAGATTTTATTATGACCGGGAACGGTACAGTTTTCCGTTACAAGTATTCTTCTTAAATGAGCGTTTCAAACATATAAAAAATGCTAGTAAACTTAACCAGGCTGTACTGGACCGTTCGATTTATGGAGATGTTATTTTTGCAAAAATGCTAAAAGATAGCGGAGAAATGTCTGAAGAAGAATTCAACATTTATTTAAGTTTATTCAAAAATATGATAGAACATTGTCAACCTCCAGCATTAATGATATACCTTGAAATATCAACAGATGAAGCGATTCGTCGTATTAACAAACGTGGCAGAAGCTATGAAGTCGATACGGAAGATGCGTATTGGGAAAGGTTGAATAAAGAGTACAAAGAATATTTTGAAGTATATGACGCTTCACCTGTTTTGAAAATTAATGTAGATAGATTGGATTTTGAGAACAATCCAGCAGATCGTGAATATGTCATAGCTCAAATAAAAAAAGAATTAGATGTACTAAACGTATAGAAGTTAAAATACGAGAGTATAGTGACGAGCGATATAAACTGTGTTAGTGAGAGTGCGAAGGGTCTTACTGCATAGTTTTTCACTTTCATAGTACTTCACCTGTAATTAAAAGACCACACATGTTCACATAAACAATTTGTATCAAAGAAATCGTATTTATTCCTTACTTTTCTAATCATTTAAAAGATCACTCAAGATTTACCTGAGTGATCTTTTTAGACTTTTCCAATTCCTTTACATCGTAACAGCATTCATTAGTCCAAGGTACAGACTTATGGCAGAAAGTCCGGCCATTACAAGAGCCAAATAAGGAGAAGTTCTTTGGGCGAAAGTGTAGAGAATACAGCCTAAAAACAATAGACCTACTAGTAAGAACAATACACTTAGTCCGTTTAGTTCTAAGATTAAATCTGTAGTGGCTGGAACAGAAGCAAATGTCTGAAATAAAATAGACGATTCTCCTGTTGTCAGTGTCTGTTCTATATTATGTGGTGGTTCTTGCTCAGTCATAGATGCCGTTACTGCAATAACAGTTATAATAATGACACTTTCTGCGCGCCACCAATTCCTCGGAGAATATTGTGCATCCTTCTTTACTCTTTTTCGAATGAGCACGCTATTGATAAAGGCGAAAAAGAGAATCGGAATAAACAACAAAAACTTCCATAATAATGATTGGCCATATGGTAATGTCCACGAATCAACGATACTTTCGTTTAAGAAATAGTTCATAAACATTCCCGATAAAGCTAAAATAGCTACACAGCCAATGGCAAACGGGGTGAACCAGCTAATGAACTCCTGCCAGTTGTCATCATTTTGCGAGAACCAACTGGTGATTAATAATACACCAATCCATGCGCTAACAGCAATATAATGAAACAGATGTGCTGCTGCTCCAGGATAGCTTCCCATACTAGCTGAATGCCCAACAGCAGCCTGCGTAAATAACATCCCGAAAGTTAAGAAAATCCCCAGAGTATACAAAATTGGAAGTGTAGCATTTTGACGTAACACGAACAATAAAATGAGAAATAAGAGAGTTAACAAGCTTAATGCCAGCCAAGCATGTCCTAGCGCAATATTGCTTATAACATAACCTATACTTGCAACAATAGACTCTTCCCTGTAATTGTTCAGTGTGAAAGCCAGATCTAACAATGAAATGAATGAAAGTAAAGGGATAAGAATAATGGCTATAGCCAATGTTTTCTTTGGCATGACGACAGATGTTTTCATATCCTTAGGAATAACCCCAAGTAGACAACTTCCCATAAGAATGGCAAAACAAATGTATAGCAAGCCATTACTTATCGATACAATCATTTTCTCTTCTTCCTAAGCATAAGAATGGCGAGAATAGCAACAACAATAAGAACAATGGCGATCACAGCTATTAGTGTGGAATTTTCATTCGCTTCATCAGTACTGTCTTTTGTCACATTTTCTTCTACCTGATCAGATTCAGTTGCTTCTTCTTCGGTAGCTTCTTCTGATGCTTCTTCTGTTTCCTCGACTACGTCTTCTTCCTCTACATTTTTAAATTGGTAAGACAGCTCTTGTTCCATCACATGTCCGTCTTCACCAGCAATACTGTAAGAGAGCGTGTAATTCCCATCTTCCATTTGATCTGGTAGAGTGACAACGAGCGTGTCCGCTGGTTCATGGGTAACTTTCTCTACCGGTAATTCCTCCCCATGCTCATGTGTTAAGGTGATTTCATTTAGTTCTTGGACTGTCGATTCAAACATTAACGTAATGGTTCCCGTATCTTCATTCAAGACCGAATTTTCTTCTGGATCTGAGGTTTCTAGGTGGGTATGTGCACCAACTGCAGTTGGGAAAGCAATCAGTAATACAATACTAAAAAATAAGAGTCGTTTAACCATTTCACATCTTCCTTCCTGATTTCTAGTAATATATCTCTTTTATAACAGACTTATACCTCTTATACTATGGACAAATTGCAACAAATTCATGATGAAAATATGAAGGATGCAGTTGATGAGTTCAAAACAGAATCGAATTGTTTGTGTCGTTATAAGAGAATCATTGACACCAAGGAGACCAAACAATGTCTGTATAAATCCTATTCTGTCAAGAAAAAATAGGTTTGTCATAAACCTCGCGACAAAGTTAGTTTTCAAGTATCTTGAAGGTAGGATAACTGTGTCATATGATTTAAATAGAGGGATATAAAAAACTACATGGAAAGGGAGAAATATAATGGCTCAGTCAAACATAAAGGTAAAAGTCCAACAGTTTGGTAACTTCCTTAGTTCTATGGTAATGCCAAACATCGGTGCATTTATTGCATGGGGACTTATTACTGCGTTATTTATTGCAGATGGTTTTCTTCCGAATGAAAACCTTGCAAAATTAGTTGATCCAATGGTGTTTTACTTACTACCATTGTTAATCGGTTACACAGGGGGTAAATTAATTCATGATCAGCGTGGTGGTGTCGTAGGTGCGATCGCTACAATGGGGGTTATTGTAGGCGCTCCAGATACACCGATGTTCTTAGGTGCCATGATCATAGGGCCGCTTGGTGGTTACGTGATTAAAAAGTTCGATCAAGCAATGGAAGGCAAAATTAGATCTGGTTTTGAAATGTTGGTGAACAACTTTTCTGCTGGTATTCTTGGTGGATTACTTGCAATTCTTTCATTCTTAGCTATTGGTCCAGCAGTAAATGGATTTACCCAACTACTTGTTGCAGGTGTGGATTGGTTAATTGGTGTAGGTCTATTACCATTAACAAGTATCTTTATCGAACCTGCCAAAATCTTATTCTTAAATAATGCAATCAATCATGGAATTCTTTCTCCAATTGGTTTAGAACAGGCTAGAAGTACAGGTGAGTCTATTCTTTTCTTATTAGAAGCAAACCCGGGACCAGGTCTTGGTGTATTATTAGCATTTATGTTGTTTGGAAAAGGAAGCGCAAAACAGTCTGCTCCGGGAGCAGGAATCATTCATTTCTTTGGGGGTATTCATGAAATTTACTTCCCATATGTATTGATGCGCCCAATGCTGTTAATTGCTGTTATTCTAGGTGGTATGAGTGGAATTTTCACCTTAGTGCTACTTGGTGGAGGTTTATCGGCTCCTGCATCACCTGGTAGTATATTTGCGATTGCTGCAGTTACACCTGGAAAAGCAAGTGTTTACTTTGCCAACTTTGCTGCTGTAATCGTAGCTACGATTGTTTCGTTCGTTGTTTCTGGATTTGTGTTAAAATCAGGTAAACAAGATGATGAAGATATTGAAGAAGCAACAAAAAAAATGCAAGAAATGAAAGGGAAGAAAAGTTCGGTGGCTGGAGCAATTCAGGCCAACCAAGGTATTTTACCAGAAGATGTGAATAAGATTGTCTTTGCTTGTGATGCTGGAATGGGATCAAGTGCAATGGGAGCTTCCCTGCTACGTAAAAAAGTGAAAGCAGCAGATCTAAATGTTTCTGTCACCAACACTGCCATTAGTAACTTACCGGATGATGCACAGGTGGTTATTACGCAAGAAGAGTTAACACCGCGTGCAAAAGGTAAATTACCTAGTGCTTATCACATTTCAGTAGATAACTTCTTATCAAGTCCGGAATATGACAAGTTAATTGACAGTTTACAAAATGGTGTCATTGAAGAACTAGCTGAAGTGGTTGAAGACACAGAAGCAAATGTAACTGGTGCAGATCATGATCACGATGATGACGACTTGTTACGAGAAGAAAACATCTTCCTTAATCAGGAATTTGCTACGAAGGAAGAGGCCATTCGTTTTGCAGGTGAAGTGTTAGTCAAAGCCGGCTACGTAGAAGATAGTTATGTCGATGCGATGATCGATCGCGAAAATGTAACTTCGACTTACATGGGAAATAATGTGGCAATTCCACATGGTACAGAAGAAGCGAAAAAAGCGGTATTACGTTCAGGATTTACTGTTCTTCAAGTTCCTAATGGCGTTGATTTTGATGGTCAAGAAGCGAAACTAATCTTTGGAATCGCAGGAAAAGATGGTACGCATTTAGACATTCTTTCTGGTATCGCAGTGGTTTGTTCAGATGAAGAAAATATTGAACAGATGGTACAAGCGAAAACAACGAAAGAATTGCTAGACATTATCAATAGCAAATGATTAAAAAGAGTAGAAAGATGGTATGTTACTGTCTTTCTATTCTGTTATATTACCTGAGATCAATTTATAAGAGAAACGAGTGGGTAGCATGTTTATTACGTCAAGAGAAAAATCAATTATTGATTTAGTAATGAAGACGTCTGGTAAGCACACACCACGTTCACTTGCTAGCTATCTCCATGTAAGTGTGAGAACTGTACAACGTGATTTAAAGGCTGTGGGAAACATCTTGAAGTCCTTTGAATTACAATTGAGGCGCACAACCAATGATGGTCTAATGATTGATGGAAAAAATGAACATATTTTTAAGCTAATGCAGCAGTTGTACCATGTACATCCAACAGATGAAACACCAGAAGAAAAAAAGTTGCAACTACTCATTATATTATTACATGAAGGATCGTTTTTTAAGGCGCAGGTCCTGGCAAAACAACTTGGAGTAAGTGTTACAACGCTTGCTTCCTATTTGGATGATGTGACTGATTGGTTAGAGAAATTTTCAATAGAATTGACACGAAAAAGAGGTGTCGGTGTAAGTATAGATGGTAGAGAAGCGAATATGCGTAAAGCATTAGCTACTTATTTCCTGTTTCATTTTCACGAAGAGCTATTAGAAAGTCTGTATCTATTGCAGAAGAATAATCATTTAGATGGACCTGTACTCGGTTATTTTCCTCCGAATTACCTGGTTTTAATTGATGAAATGGTTCATCATTTGTTTGATAGAGGACAGACACGGTTAGCTGATAATGATTATTTGGGGCTTATCGTTCACATTGCGATTACGTTGCAACGGGTAGAGAATGACTTCTTGTTGGAGGAAGAAACGGACTCAGAAGATGAAGATTCAACAAGACCGTTCCAGTTGATTAGCCAGCTATGTGACGATTTAAAATCCGAATTATCGATCCCATTAACAAAGAAAGATGTTCATTATTTGGATGTAATTCTAAAAGGGTCTAAACTACAAGATTCTGAGACGATAGACTATGACAGTATTATGCTCGGACAGATTATTAAGAATATCATTCAAGATATTTCAAGCCAATTACACGTTGATTTATCACGAGATTTTTCGTTATTTCAGGGACTGCTAGCCCATTTGGAGCCTTCCATCTTTCGGTTAAAGCATCAGATGGGATTGTTTAATCCATTAACAGAGCAAATAAATAAGAAATATCTGGTTTTATTCATGGCTGTTCGGAATAGTCTGGAGAAAGAATTTCCTGACATCAGCTTCCCAGATGATGAAATTGCCTTTATCGTTCTTCACTTTGGCTCTGCATTATTAATGAATGAGGAGAAGACAACGATACATGCTGTTGTCGTTTGTCCAACAGGGATAGGCACTTCCAAGATGCTGGCAAGTCGTATCCAGAAAGAATTTACGGAAATCAATTCCGTCGAAATCAAATCAATGAAAGAAATGGAAAAATCGAATTTAGATGAGTTTGATATTGTTATTTCTACTGTTAGGCTTCCATTTGATGATGTTCACTATATTTTGGTGTCGCCTTTATTAAGTGATGAAGACATTCAGATGATTCGCAGCTTCTTGCAGAGTAATATTCAACAACTAACTGGTAAGAAGAAGTATGTGAAAGATAGTGGTAAAGAGACTAGACAAGAACCATCAAGCTTGCAAGATGTTTTACAGGAAATGAAAGATGTCCAAACCAGTATCGAAGCAATCCTGGATAATTTCCGTGTATACCGGAAGTCTAACGAAGACTATAGGCAAGTGTTAAAAGAGATGGTAGGAGAATTAGAACAAGAAGGATTAATCACAGATGCTGCGAGAGTTTTTCAAAAGCTACAGGACAGGGAGAAAATAGGAGGCCTAGGCATACCGGATACGAATATGGGTTTATTTCATTGCCGAGATGCCAGTATTCACGAGCTTATTTTTCAAATATGTCATTTAGAGCATCCTTGTGTGATTAAAGGAATGGATGGCAAGGAAGTACAGTTAAAAAATCTACTGTTAATGCTATCTCCTGAAAAGCTAAGTTTCAAAGAACAAGAAATACTAAGTCTCATTAGTACGAGTCTGATTGAGAATGACACAGCGTTGATGATTTTTTCGTCTTCGAGTGAAGAAATGATTAAAGGCAAGTTAGAGGATTTATTTTCAGACTACCTTCAAAATAAATGGATAAAGGAATGATCGTAATGAAACAGGCAGTTCATTTTGGTGCCGGAAACATCGGTAGAGGATTTATCGGAGCATTATTTTCCGAGTCAGGATATCATGTAACTTTCGTTGATATCGCTGATCAAATCATCAATCAATTAAATGAACAAAAGAGTTACCAAGTAAAATTAGCAACAGATAAACAGGAAACAACTACAATCAATAATGTATCAGGACTAAACAATATGGCGCAGGAAAACGAGGTTATTGAGACAATTACAAACACAACCTATTTGACTACTGCGATCGGTCCTAACATTTTACCAAGAATTGCACCACTTATTGCACGTGGTATCTCGGAACGTGTGTACCAAACAGATGAACAGCTATATGTGATTGCTTGTGAAAACCAGATTGGAGCAACTGACATTTTAAAACAACATATTTTAGACAATCTTGATGAAGATACGAAAGAAAGGCTAGAAGGAAGAGTGAAATTCTTTAACTCTGCTGTTGATCGTATCGTGCCAATTCAAGAAGACAATGATTCACTTGATGTGTTGGTGGAGCCTTATTATGAGTGGGTCGTGGAAGCAGAAGAAGATATTCCAGCCGTTGAAGGAATGACAATTGTTGTTGAGCTTGCTCCATTTATCGAGAGAAAGCTATTTACGGTTAATACAGGACATGCAGTCATTGCTTACCTTGGTTACTTGAATGGAAAGCCAACTATTGATAAAACATTAGCGGATGAAGCAATAGAGAAACAAGTGGAAGCAACGTTAAAAGAGACTGGTGATTACCTAGTTAAGCAGTATGGTTTAGATAAAGAGGAGCACTTTAAATACATTCAAAAGATTGTTCGTCGATTCAAAAATCCGTATTTAAATGATGGTGTAACAAGAGTAGGACGTGCTCCAATTCGAAAACTAGGACCAGAAGATCGCTTGGTTCGTCCAGCAACAGAAGCACAAAAAGCAGGATTACAGTTTACTAACCTATCTAAAGCTATTGCTGCTGCTTTACTATTTGATCATCAAGAGGATGAAGAAGCGGTAAAACTTCAAGCAATGATTGAAGAAAACGGAATTGCCAAAGTGTTGCAGGAAGTGAGCAATCTTACAGAAGATAGTGACGTTACGCAAGAAGTTGTGAAACAATATGATTTGTTAAAATAACACAAAAAAGGTTCAGCCTTAAAAGTTAGCTGAACCTTTTGTTATTACAATAGATAATTTATAATTCGCATATTTATTTAAATCTTCTAGAAAGTTATCCAGTATTTCATGTGATGGAAATTTACATTCAAGCATGTAACAGCCTTCACCGCTAATTTTATAGTTATTAATGAGGTATTGCTTTTGTGTTTTGATAAAAGCAAGATAAGGCTGGTGACTTATACTTTGTGTAATGATCGTTATGAAAGCATGTATAGAACAACCTAACTTGGCTTGATTAACCTTTATCGTGTAACCTTCAATAACACCACTGTCTTCCAGTTTGGCAACCCTATCTGCAGTAGCTTGGCCAGTTAAATGTACTTTTTCGCCCAATTCCTTCATTTTTATCCGACTGTTGTTGGACAGTTCTTCTAAGATTCGTATATCCGTACTATCTAACATTTTTTTATCCTTTCATTAATCAAGTTAATTAGCCAAAAGACTTGATTTTATCCATGTATTTATGAATAGATCTTAATATAAAATAGATGTAAATAAAAGCAAAGGAGTTTTAAAAATGCAGATACAACAAATTCGAAATGCAACATTAGTAGTCCATTATGAAGGAAAGAAATTCTTAATTGATCCATTTCTAGCTGACAAAGGTACTTACCCGCCGTTACCAGATTCAGTAAGACAAGATCAAATGAATCCTTTAGTTAGCTTACCAATATCAGTTGAACAAATCATAGAAGATATTGATGCAGTAATTGTTACACATTTACATTTAGATCATTGGGATGACGCTGCTAAAGAGGTACTTCCAAAAGATATCAAATTGTTTTCACAAAATGAAGAAGATGCTTCAGAAATAAAAAATGCTGGCTTTACCAATGTGGAAGTCTTACAAGTAGATACTGTCTTTGAAGATATTCAATTAGTGAAAACGAAAGGTGAGCATGGTAGAGGAGAAATATTAAAAATTGCCGGTCAAGTATGTGGTGTTGTCTTTAAACATGCAAATGAAAAAACATTATATATAGCAGGGGACACGGTTTGGTATGACGGCGTACAGCAAGAAATCGAAACACATCAACCAGAAGTTATTGTTGTAAATGCTGGAGATAACCAATTTTTTGAAGGTGGTTCTCTAGTGATGGGCAAAGAGGATGTCTATCAAGTGTATCAAGCTGCTCCCAATGCGAAAATTATTGCTAGTCACATGGAAGCTGTCAATCATTGGACACTATCAAGAGAAGAATTAATAAGCTTTGCAGATGAAAAAAAAATATCCTCAAATGTCTTGGTTCCAGAGGATGGAGAAGAATACTCATTTTAAAGACGAAAGCAGAAAGAATTTTTTCTTTCTGCTTTTATTTTTTTTGATAATTGTTTCAGCAGAAGCGATAGTGTTTGAATAGAGCCCTCATATATTTTAGAATTAAATAGAATAGTAAAATTTGGTAAGAAAGGAGCGATATTGTGCAATCAACTATCTTTATGGAATTACCTATGAAGAAAACACCTTATTTACTTCGAAGTGGTGAGGGAAAGCGATATCTTTTTGGGAGACAAGTAGCTACTGTTATGGCTGATATGACAAGTACAGAGAATAAGTTTGAGATTGTGTTGGTTTCAGGTGGAAAAGGGGATGGATTTCCTTTTCACATTCATGATCAAACATATGAAGGAATTTTACTACTCGATGGCAAGCTTGAACTTTCCATAAATGAAGAGAATTATTTACTTTTACCTGGAGATTATGCACATATTCCACCAGGAACAATCCATAGTTATCGAATGCAGAGCCATAGAACAAGATTTGTATCATATACGGCAAAAGGAGAAACAGCAAACCTGTATTCAATCATTGGGCAACCATATCAAAAGATAGAACGTCCTCCACTGGTTAGTAACAAAATTCCACATGAGAAGTTTATGGAAGCTTCGAATTCCATGGATGTTAGATTTCTGTGGGATCGGGAAATTGGAAATGCAAAACTAGTCGATAATAATGAACTTCCTGATAACATAATCCCTTATGTGCTTGAGTCTGGAGAAGGGGATCGTTTAGTAGCTGGTGATCAACTGCACAGAATTATTGCATCTCAAAAAAATACAGATGGTCATTTTATTATCGTTGCTAGTGAAGGTCCAAAGGGAGAAAAGATTAACGATCATTACCATGAACACCATACTGAAACATTCTTTTGTCTTGAAGGGAAAATGACCATGTGGGCAAATGGTGAGGAAATTCAAATGTACCCTGGGGATTTTCTTCACGTACCGGAGAACATCATTCACTCCTATCGCTTTGATTTCCATTATACCAAGATGATAGGTTTATTAGCGACTGGCCTGTTTGAACCATTCTTTAGGACTTTAGGAGACCCATATGAGCATCACATTTTCCCTAGTGAACCAAAGCAAATACGATTTGACAGAGTTTTAGATAATATAGATAAGTTAGATTTGAAGTTTGTCAATCAAGATTAAAAGGTTCTATTGTTTCCATAAATCGTGGGGGGAGAAATGATTATCCTCCCCATTTATTACTAATATCACTATCTAAACTCCTATCATCTTTCGTGTATTTTCACTCTAGTAATACCTGAAAATCTTCCACCAAAACTGCACTACCGGTAATTTCAATATCAAAAGAATTTTTTTGCTTTGAAACATGAACGATAACCCGACCATCTTTGTTTATTTCATGGCCTTGTTCGATTAATAGTTCCAGAGATTCTTGGAAGTTGGTATCTATGTATTTAGCATAATAAGCACCCATTACCCCTGAAGCAGTTCCTGTTACAGCGTCCTCAATCGTACCTGAATAAGGAGAAGAGAAGTGCCGTGCATGCATGTCAGCGTGGATATCATAAGTATCCATACAGAAGGGATGAACTGATGCTTTTGGCATTTCCTTTAATATAGCAGGAAATTCTTTATTATTTGGTTTCATTTCCTTAAAAGCTTTTAATTCTATAATTGGCACTAATAACGTCCAGGTTCCAGTACTTCCATATAAAACTGGTAACTCATCATGAAGATCAGATTCATCTAATCCGATAGCTTTTGCTAGCTCCTGCTTTGAACCATTAAATGCTTTGAATGTTGGGGGAGCCTGTTTCATTGTAATAAGGAATTCGTCTTTTTCAGTTGAATGAAGGATAACAGGTAAAATCCCTGCCTTCGTTTCAATTGTAAGACTTGTTTTATCTCCAAGTAAGCCCTTTGATTTTAAAGCATAAACAGTCGCCATTGTTGCATGACCGCATAAATTCATTTCGTGGCCTGGCGTGAAAAAGCGTATTTTTAAGTCTGCAATATCAGATTTAACCGGAAAAGCTGTTTCATTAAATCCAACTTTAAAGGCAATTTCTTGCATTTCTTCTGCAGACAATTCGTCACCGTTTAATACTACACCGGCCGGATTTCCCTTACCAGGCTTTTTACTAAACGCATCGTAATGATAAACCTTTATTGACTTCACTATACATTCCTCCATTGTTCAAGATAGAGATTTACCATTAATTATACTTAAATAACTAATTACTAGTTAGTAAAAGCTTGAAAAAAATCCCTCCAAGTAATAAAATATAAATAACTTAAACGAACGGAGGTGGTGGTAAGATGTTGAATCAAGCTGTTTTAGTGTACGGTTATTGGACTGAATTTCTTTATTTTAACCGTGCAAAATTTGCGATTGAAGTTGTTAACGGGATACGTATGTCCTTTTTTAACAATTCAATAGCAAGCTAAAACGGTGAAAACATCTCTTACCCCACCTATATGGACGGTTTGTAAGGAGAGCTTTTTCATGCTCTTCTTTTTTTATGGTTATAGAACGGAATTTTCGGAACTTCTATGACAAGTCTAATTTTGACGCTATGGGAAGATGTCTTCTCATAGCTTTTTTTATATTTATTAGGAGGACATCAAAATGATTGTATGTAGTGTAAATAAAATAGCGAAGATGCACGGAGGCAATTCGATTTTTGAAGATATAACATTTGAAATAAAAGAAAAAGAACGTGTTGGTTTAGTTGGACCCAATGGTAGCGGGAAAACGACTTTAATACGCTTACTGGCTGGCCTCGAGACTCCTGATACAGGACAAATCCATTGGCAAAAAGGAGCGAAGATCGGTTATCTTGAACAGATACCTCAGTACCAAGAGGCAACAACGGTAAAAGATGTATTAAGGTCTGCTTTTTCCTCTTTACTTCAAACTGAAGAAAAAATGAAGAGGTTAGAGATGGACATGAGCAAGGAGACAAACCCTGATAAACTGGAAAAACTCATCACTGATTATGGACAATTACAAGATCAGTTTAGCCTTAATGGTGGTTATGAAATAGAATCGCGAATTGAGGGAATTGTACAAGGTTTAAACATTCCGTTATTGCTAGATCAGCCTTTTTCAAAACTAAGTGGAGGAGAAAAAACAAAAGTCGGTCTAGGTTTAATGTTACTCCAACAACCTGACTTACTCCTTTTGGATGAGCCGACGAACCATTTAGATTTAATGGCAGTCGAGTGGCTCGGCAGTTTTCTCCAGGAATATAATGGTACAGTCCTTATCATTTCACACGACCGGTATTTTCTTGATGAGGTTGTGAATAAGATCATTGATTTGGAAGATGGAGAAGTAAATACCTATCATACTAATTTTTCAGGATTTGTTAAGGAAAAAGAGGCGAAGCTTTTACGAGAATTTCAAGCTTATGAGGAACAACAGAAGAAAATAAAAAAGATGAAGGAAGCAATCAAACGGTTGAGAGACTGGGCAAATAGAGCCAATCCCCCAAATGCTGATCTTCATAGAAGAGCTAGAAATATGGAAAGAGCGTTAGAAAGAATGGAAAAATTACGGCGACCAATATTAAACCGTAAAAAAATGAGTCTTCAAATGGATGGAGCAGATCGAAGTGGAAATGATGTGATCATCCTTAAAGAAGTTTCAAAAGCATTCGATGAAAAGCAGTTATTTCATGATCTTAATATGCATGTAACCTACCAGGAACGAGTAGCAGTTATCGGGGAAAATGGAACAGGTAAAACAACATTAATCAAACTAATCTTGCAACAACTGGAACCGGATAAAGGAATGGTGAGGGTAGGCAGTAATGTCAAAATTGGTTACCTTTCTCAGAATATCTTCTTTGATGTAAAAGACGAAACAGTTATCGAGACGTTTAGAGATGTGGTGAAAGTAGCTGAAGGAGAAGCTAGGAAGATTTTAGCAAGGTTTATGTTTTATGGATATGATGTTTTTAAAAAAGTTGCACAGCTTAGTGGGGGAGAAAGGATGCGTTTAAGATTGGCGCAAATGATGTATCAAGACATTAACTTGCTTATTCTGGATGAACCTACGAACCATTTAGATATTGATTCTAGAGAAGTGTTGGAAGAAACTCTGGAAGAATTTCAAGGTACCATATTAGCTGTGTCCCATGACCGTTATTTTCTTAATAAGCTATTTGACAAGATTTATTGGATTGAAGGAAAGAAGCTCTTTTGCTTTGAAGGTGACTATAATTGGGCAAAGCAGAAAATGGCTGAATTAAGGGAAAAAGAAATTCCGGAACATACGGAGAAAAAGAAGAAAACATCGGTACAGAAGGATTCAACATCAACTAATCAGCGTATAGAAAATAATAATTTTGAGAAAGCCTTAGAATTATTAGAAGAAAGAATTTCAACGATAGAAAAGAAACTGCTGGAAACGGAAGATTTGGAGATATTGCAACAGTTGTATCAAGAAAAAGAAGAAGTGGAGCATGAATGGGAGGAGCTTTGTGAGCAGTTAGAGAATCCTTATTAACTAAAAAGAGACTGCTTGATTTTTGACAAAAACACTCTCTTTCTTGGATAAACGATTATATCCAAGAAAGAGAGGCAAATATCCAAGGAAGCGGAGCATTAATCCAAGGAAGAGCTCACCACGCTCCTTGGAAAAAGCTCTCTCTTCCTTGGATAAATGATTATATCCAAGGAAGGGAGGAAGTTATCCCAGGAAGATGAGCATTAATCCAAGGAAGGGCTCACCTTCCTCCTTGGATAAATGATGATATCCAAAGAAGGGAAGCAGAAATCCAACGAACTGGTACTTAATCTATTTATTTTATTATGTTTTGTCCCGCTTTCTCGTTTTTTAGCTATGATTAATTTTACTGAATATAGTTGCGATTGCCCCTGTAATGCCTCCCCAGATTGCATTAGTAAACAACACACTAACAATTGCATAAGGATTAGTTAACGGTCCTTGTAAATGTCCCGTTAGAATTGGTGAGAAGATTCCGCTTATAATTATGGCTAAGATACCGTAACCTATCCCAACAAAGATTAATGTTAGTAGAGGTTGTGCTTCTTTCTTTAAAACAACTACGACGATCCACGTCAATGAAATGAGAATTGTTGCAGTGATACTAACGACTGGTTTTCCAATTGCCTCTGATATCCCAAACATACTCAAAAAAGGTCTTATAAGTGCTATTGATGAAAGAATGACAATAAGTTTCCAATTAAATGAATGATAAACATTTTGATTTGACATCAGTAATGACTCCTTTATATTTTATTTGTTACAAAAGATATACTAACCCCTATCCCTTAGAAAACAATAAATTATTTCTTAAATATTTCTTAAATGTGTATTGAATATCAAACAAGTTAACCGGGACACTAGTACAGAGGTGAAGCTGATGAAAAAAATAGTTGTACTGATATCCCTACTTATATTTGTCCTTGTACCAAATCAAATTTACGCACAATCTGAGGTGGCATGTCCCAAATTAGAAGATTTAAAGGACACAACCATCAAAAATAAGTATGAACTTTTAAAGGAGCTAAAACAAATTGTTGCTGATACATATGTAGAAGGTGAACATGGAGACTTGTACTCTGAATGGGAGTTAAGAACTGTTCTTCCTTTTCCAAAAACAGTTGGCAGAAAACAGGATGAAATATATTATGAGATGGCTAAAAACTTTTGCGGACAAGAAGTTGCGGATAAATCGTGGTTAGTAAGATTGTATTTCCCTAAGTGGGAAGGAGTAAGTGCTAGTGCTTTAGAAGGTCAAATCTTTTTAGCAAAAAATAAAGACGATGAGTGGTTTGTTTGGTTTAGGTATCATTAAAAAAAGGATTGCCGAGAGTGGCAATCCTTTTTTTATGAAAATGAATTGGAATTATATGCTAAAATGATTTTAAGAATATATTTGGTAGGGCTGCAATGTATACACCTTACATTTTGATGACTTTATTAACCATTATCGCATTTCTTATAGTTTTACTATTACGGAATCAACACAAGATAATTGCCGGAATTGGTTTTGTAAGTTGGATATCATTAAGTTTATATTTCGTTATTGAGTATATCGTTATTCAAGCAACTACTGCATCATACAATTTTCTTGAACAACCGATGAGTGACTTAGGTGTCACATCATGTGGGACGAATACCTATTCATTAGCACCGTATGAAATTTGTTCTCCCTACCACTTGTTGATGAATTGGACATTTACTGTTACAGGCATTGTTATATTCTTTGGCGCTATAGCTTTACATCAATTTTGGCCAGATAATAAGAAGACAAGAATAGCTACCTTATTATTGGTTATCTTTGGACTCAGCTATAACATTTCCGGTATTATTCCTGCTGATATAAATTTTCTTTGGCATACATTCGGTTCCATACCAGGTATGATTGTTCAAATTCCTGCATTGATACTTATAAGTATTGCTATTCGCAAAGTGAAGCCCAAACTAGCCATTTTTACTTTCATTAGTACGATAGTTACCACTTGCTCACTAATCTTTCTATTTTATCAACCTCCATTTATCAGTCTTCCAGGTGGTCTCTTACAAAGAATACTTTATGGATCGATCTATTTCTGGATGGCAATTACAGCGGTTGTTCTTTGGAGAAATATTAACTTTGAAAGGAGTGGAAGGTAAGTGAAACAATTCGAAAATAGAGTGGAAGACATTCAAATTCACTGGAAGGCTAATACTGATTTCAGTACAATAATGACTGAAAAATTAAATTCACTAGGTCGAGAAGGATGGGAACTGGCTGGGGTTAATGGAATGGTATTTTATTTTAAAAGAGAAGTAACTTGATATGGGAGGAGAAGTATGAGTGTTATTCCAAAATGAAAAGTTAAAAGTACGGAAGCTAGAAAAAAAGGATAGCTACCTATTAGCAAAATGGCTTTCCAATCCGTCGGTTCTGGAATTTTATGAAGGAAGAGACAATCCTTTTGATTTAGAAAAAGTTGAAAAAGCTTTTTATGATCATAAAGATGAAACAGTTAAGTGTATTGTTGAGTATGATAACAGAGAAATAGGGTATATCCAATTATCGATTAGACGATAGAAGAATATAGATATGTTGATGAGAATATTTTTGGCATGGATCAATTTATAGGTGAAGAAAAGTATTGGAATAAAGGTATTGGTACATTGCTTGTTTCTTCTATGGTTGCATTTTTAATTAAACATAAAAATCCAGATCGCATAGATATGGATCCCCAAACCACAAATACAAGAGCATTACATTGTTATGAAAAGTGTGGATTTAAAAAAGTTAGAATACTCTCAAATCATGAACTTCACGAAGGGGATTATCAAGATTGTTGGTTAATGGAATATCATAACTGACTCTCAATCAAGACTTAATAGTTTAATTGATTATTTGACGTGAGTATATAGACTTAATTGAGGTGTTACAAGGCCCAATATTAGGAGTGATTATCGGATTACTTGCCAAGCTTTAGTGTAGATGAAATATCATCTCATTCTTTAATATGAGCTGATGAAATCTTCAACAGCTCATATAGTACTAGAAAAAATTGCGTTTAAATAAAATGCAAGGCTTGTATCATATAAATAGTTTGTCAAAATCATTATTTATTTGAATTAAAACGTTTATCTAATTTATCACGATGGGATTGAAAAATTGTTTCAAGTGGAATCTCGTATTTATTAGCAATAACGATGATATTACCAATAACATCGCCAAGTTCCTCTGTTAATTCTTGTTTGTGCTGTGATATGGTTCCTAGAGATTCATCTGGTCTATCTCTGCCAATTTCCAAAGCTCTAATAGCTCTAGCGACTTCTCCTGTTTCTTCAGCTAAGAAACCAATGCGTATAAAAATATCTAGATCTGTCCAACCTCTTCGATCATAATGTTCTTTTACCCAATCTTGAAATTCGTTAACATTCAATATAATTGCCTCCTTTATCATAGCTTCCTCTAGTTTATACAAAAATATATATGTAGTAAATAATGGGAATTTTTGTTGTTATAACCTCTCTGGGAGGTTACAATTATGGGAGAATGATATTTCCAAAGATTAGGATAACAGGATGGGATATAATTGAATATAGATTATGATGGATTAGTAACTTTCCTTATTATGTGGGGAACACCAACCTTTATGGTTGCAAGGGCTTATTAAAATGGATACCGATGATAGAGCTTATGCTAAGCAGGATTTTACATCTTCCCATTTTATTTATACAATCGGTTTTCTTATGATTGGTCAATTTGTTTCGTCTGTCGGAAATATATTAGGACTTAATTTCATAAAATATATTGGAATTGTTATCTTGATTGTGGGTAGTGTTACCTGTACGTTGGATGTGTGGAAGAAAAGTAAAATCAAGGGTGCACTAGTACGAGTGCTTTTTTCAGTAGCTATTTATTTCTTGATTGTATAAAAAAAGCTTTTATTATCAGGAATTAAAGGTGGAAATACTATGTTTAGAGACTTTAAACACAAGCGTTACTGGATGATTATTACAGGAATATAGGTGGTTTAATTGGTTATTTGGCTTAATGGAGCATTTGGATCAGGAAAAACTCAAACTTCATCTGAATTAAATCGCAGAATCCCTCATTCTTTTGTGTATGATCCAGAAAACATCGGTTATTTTCTAAATAGGAATATACCTAAGAATATATGTAAAGCCGATTTTCAGGATTACAGTATATGGCGTGAGCTAAATTATACTACAATTAAATACATAGTGAGTGAACATGATGGTGTGGTTATTGCTCCGATGACTATAGTAAATCCACAGTATTTTGAAGAAATCGTTGGCAAACTAAGGAATGACGGTATTATAGTGCATGATTTTGTATTATGGGCATCAAAAGAAACGTTGAAGAAAAGATTAAGAAAAAGAGGAGAAAGAAAAAACTCATGGGCAGAACAACAGATAGATAGATGTATTGAAGGTTTAGCCAATGATATCTTTCAATATCGAATTGACACTGATCATATGCCTATTGATAGTGTAGTAGAAACCATCGCATCCAAATTAAACATTGAATTACTTCCTGACAACAGAAATAAATTTAGGAAAAAGCTGGACAGAGTGAAATCACAATTAAAGCATATTCGGTTTTTTAACTAGTTACATTTAGTGGCTTTAAATGTTAATTGAATCGCTGCTGAATCTAAATATTCTTTTGTATTTGTTATAAATAATATATATAAAGGAGTAATACAATGAATATAGAAAATCCTAGTTTTAATTATGACATACACGGTAAGAAATATTCCACTTATAGACAGACAGATGAAAGGATTGCGCAATATATAATAGATGCTCTTGGTTCATCACAAACGGTGCTTAACGTTGGTGCTGGTGGTGGATCTTATGAGCCTAATGATCGTTATGTTGTTGCAGTGGAACCATCCAGTTCAATGAGAATGCAACGCCTGAAAGCTAATAAAGTTCCTGCTGTTATTGGAACAGCGGATTCATTACCCTTTGATGAATATTCTTTTGATGCTTCCATGGCTACACTTACCATACATCATTGGCCAGACCTTGAAAAAGGGTTAAAAGAGCTTCGCAGGGTTACGAAAGATCAAATTGTTATCATGACTTATGATCCTGAAGCATTAGATGTCTTCTGGAATGCTTATTATTTTCCGGAATTGATTGAAGTAGAAAAGGCGCGATATCCGAAAATAGATGATATCGTAGGAAAATTAGGAGGAGAATCTGACATAATAGAAATTCCTATTCCGATCGACTGCCAAGATGGATTTCAAGAGGCTTTTTATGCTAGGCCAGAAGCTTTCCTTGAAAAAGAAATACGACAATCTCAATCAGCTTGGGGGTTCCTTTCAGAAGGTGTAGAACACAAGCTAGTGAAGAGATTAAAAGATGATCTTGATTCAGGAATATGGGATGAAAAATTTGGTTCACATAGGAATATGCCTTTTTTTAATGGGGCACTGCGATTGATTATTTCTACTAAAAATTGAGATTCAATTTAAAACTAATGAGGTGAAGGGCTATATGGAAAGCGGAAAAATAACTCGGAAAAACCCGACAAATATGCCGGAACCAGTTGGTCATTATACACACATTACCAGAATCCCCAGAAATGCAGAGTTGTTTGTGACATCAGGCCAAATAGGTGTAGATCAGAGCGGACAATTTCCCGAAAGTATGAACGAGCAAATTCGCAATACCTTCTATAATATAAAGACTGTTTTAGCCTCTGAGAATTTAGCTACTAGTGATATTATAAAAGTGAATATATGGGCAACGGAAGAAATAGACTGGAATTACATGTACGAAGAATGGGGGAAGTTATTTAGCAATGACTATCCCGCAATGACAATTGGATATATTTCAAGGTTGGGTTTACCGGAAATCAAAATTGAAATAGAAATATGGGCAGCTAAACCATAAAATAAAAACATACTGCACCCTTTTTTCTTTGAACGAAAAGATGTTACTTTTTCGAAGAATATACTTTGACATGATTTTTAAAAGCGAAGACAGAAAATAATCGAAGCTTAATATTAATAAGTGTTGTTATAAAAATTAGTAAAGGTTAAATGATAACTACTAAAGGGGGAGAAATATTGAAGCAAACGTTATTGATAATCGATGCTCAACAAGACTTAATGGAAGGTAGTCCTGAAGAACAGGGTGTTATTGATAAAGAAAAAATCATCAATAACATTAACACAGTCATTCGAAAAGCGATAGCTGAGAATATCCCTATTGTTTTTGTGAGAGATTTAGAAGTTTCCAATGGGGAAGGACCAGGATTTCAGATACATAAGGATATAAAGGTACCATCCACTGCGGAAGTATTTGATAAAGAAGCTACCAATTCGTTTTATGGTACCCCCTTAAGAGA
The DNA here is from genome assembly GCF_009650095.1 of Gracilibacillus salitolerans. Lineage (GTDB taxonomy): Bacteria > Bacillota > Bacilli > Bacillales > Amphibacillaceae > Gracilibacillus > Gracilibacillus salitolerans. The sequence continues at coordinate 886,033 of NZ_CP045915.1, forward strand.
ACACTTGAATAATTCTAACGTAGAACATCTTGTAATAATGGGATGTAAGACGGAACATTGTATTGATACTGCGGTTAGAACGGCAACAGTCAGTAATTTTGATGTAACCTTGGTTGGAGATGGTCATTCTACATCTGATTCTAAAAATTTAACTGCACAACAAATCATTCTTCACCACAACGAAACTCTTCACGGACATTATAATGTAGACAATTTTTCAATCGTTAGAAATAGTGATGAAGATTTGTTTAAACCTATTCATAATAGATACCGGTAACAGCTATACTTAAAGATTTAAAGCATCTGCTTTCTACCAGATGCTTTTATCATTCTTCCATTTCATATTTTCCACGATCTTCTCCAAAATACTTGTTATATCGTTTCTTGAATTTATAAAATAAATAACCTCCAATTACCTTCACAATTGCATAGCCTGGGATACCAAGAATGATCCCGAGTATACCGAATAAATTTCCTGCAATGAGTAAAACAAGAATAATCGTTAATGGGTGAACCTTCATGGTTCTTCCCATAACGTTAGGTGATACGAAATTACCTTCTAAAAATTGTACCGCAATCCATACAATAGCTAGCTTTAATAACATAAATGGTGAACTGACAATAGCAATAATAATAGCTGGAATAATGGCGATGGTTGGACCTAAATAGGGAACAACACTTGTAACAGCTGCAACAATTGCTAACGTAAATGCATAATCAAGTCCAATGATGAGATAACCAATAAATAACAAGATACCAATAACGGAAGCAACGATGATTTGACCTTGTATATAGGAACCTACTTGGGTATCCATGTTAGACAAGATTTGCTTGATATCATCACGAAAACGTGGCGGAAATACTTTTACGGTAAATTGTTTAAACTTTTTTCCATCCTTTAATAGGAAAAATAAAATGAATGGAAAGGTAATGATAGATACAACTGTATTTGTAATGGTACTTGCAATATTTTGTACCCCTTGAAACCCAGTAGTTATATAATTTCCGATTATTTCTGGAAGTTCTCCCAATCTTTCCATCAGCCAGTTATAGCCTTCATCATAATATGGTCCTAAGAAAGAGTTTTGAATCCATGTCGTCATGCTATTTCCAAGTTGACTTAAATAGCTTGGAAATTTCTCTACTAAATCTTTCACCTGTGCTTCAATAGCTGGTGCGGTTAACAAAATAATTCCTGTTAAGGCTCCACTAATACCAAGAATCAGTATAATAATGCCCCATATTCTTTTGATGCGCAGTCTTTCTAAAATATCTACCACCGGATTCAATAAATAGTATGCAATAAAGGCTAAGATCACAGGTGGGGCCAGAGTAGAAAAAATAACTTTCAATGGATGAAAGATAAAAGAAACCTTTGTATAAATGAATATGGTAATTCCGATTAAGATGAAGAAAGCTAATATATAAAAGATATTTTTACCGCCAATAAACTTGAAGAATCGGTTGGATGATTCCATTATTCTGCATCTCCTTTTTATAATTTTACATTGTATGTATTACGTAACCTCATTGCATAATAGTATTTATAGTAATAATTATATACCAAATAGTATCATCTTATAGTTATATTGCCAAAATCTAGTTTAAAAAAGTATATAAAACTACCAAACTAATAGTAATAATATGGTATTATTTAGAAAAAGATATTAAGCATCATATCTAAACTGACACCATAGCAAAGCACCGCGATTTAGTAAAAAGCATTGTTTTGTCTTGGAGGTACAGTAGTTGTGGGAGGGATAGTTGTTGGTAACAGTGGTATATATGGTCCGACATGCAGAGTCTCCGTTTAAGCTTGGTGAAGAGAGAGTTCGGGGGTTATCTGAAGATGGCGAAATAGCTACCAAGAAAGTAACTGAATTGTTAATGGACAAGGATATTGCTGCAATTGTTTCAAGTCCATATAAAAGAGCAGTTCAGACTGTTCAGGGACTTGCACTTCTTAAAGGATTAACCATTAAAGAGTATGAAGAATTAAAGGAAAGACCGATAAAGGGACTGGAATATAGACTTCCTGAACAAGAACTATTAAAAGCAATAGAGCAATCTTTTGAAAATAAAGAATATTGCTTAGAAGGTGGAGAAACTACCACACAAGCTCAAAAACGAGCAATTCCAGTTATCAAGCAGGTTTTAAGAGAATACAATGGAAAGAAAATAGTGATTGGGACACATGGGAACATTATGACAATTATCATGAACTATTTTGATGAGTGTTATGGGTATAACTTTTGGAGAAGTACATCCAAACCTGATATCTATCAATTAACTTTTGATGATAATAATAGTTTGATAGAAGTTGAAAGGTTATGGACTTAATTAATATTTAGTTATTATGCTATCAACTTTAATCTTTAAGAGAAGGGTGATGGGTTGAAATACAAATTAGTTGCTTTAGATGTAGATGGTACATTATTAAACGGAAATGGAGTATTAACTCAAAAGACAATTAATGCAGTGAATAAAGCATATCATTCGGGGGTTGAAGTAGTCATTTCTACTGGAAGAAGTCTGCAGCAAACACGTCCTATTTTAGATGAACTAGAGATAGAAGGAATACTTGTTTCTCACAATGGAGCTACTACTATTAAAACAGACAGTAAAGATATAATTTATGAATTCTCATATGATATTCAAGAGGTCGCGGAGATTATTAAGTATTGTAGAGTACATGGCATTCAATTTTCAGTTTGTACAGCATTTGATTTTTATGTTGAACAAATTAATGAATATCAAATCGAGCTTTTTGAAAAGTTCAACTTAAATCCTATTATCCATAAGGATTTATTGACTTTAACAGATAAAGTGATGAAATTCACAGTGGATGACCAAGAAAGGGTGGATGGGTGGAGAGATATAAAATTAAAACAATTGCGTAAAACAAGTGATGGATTTTTCCAAGACATTATTCATCCAAATGCTCATAAGGCAAGTGCTTTAGAACAAGTGTTATATAAATTGAAAATTGATAGATCAGAGATAATAGCAATCGGGGATTTTTATAATGATTTAGAAATGTTGGAATTTGCTGGGCTAGGTATTGCAATGGGGAATGCTCCTGAAGACCTCAAAGAAAAGGCAGACGTAGTAACTACATCCAATAATGAAGATGGCGTTTTTCATGCGTTAGAAGAATACTTATTCTAATGGCTATTGCTTTTTTTATAAAAGCTAACATAAAACCAATTGGCTTTCTAGCTGAATTGAAAAGGAGTGTTATAGAATGTGTGGGATTTGTAAGTAAATTTCAAGAAAGAGATTTGCAGTTACCAAAGCACCGTGACAAGTTACTTGAAAATGCATTGAAAGATTTAACAAAAGATAAGAATGTTTTAGCTATTTATCAAAGTGGTTCATTAGCAAAAGGAAACTATGATGATTATTCTGATATTGACTTGCATATTATCGTAACTCCTGAGACAAAAGCGGAGTTTATTCGTGAAAAGTTTGAACGTCCTAAAAGATGGGGAGATGTTCTGTATTTTGAAGGTGTTAAAAACAGTCCGGTAATAGTGACACATTATGAATGTTTTGTGAAAATAGACACATTTTATAAGGAACCAAATGAATTACAACCTACTGTCTGGTTGCACGGACTTAAAGCACTTTACGACCCGCATGGTATGGTTACAAAAGTGCTGGAACAATCGGCTGCAATCAGATATAGACCTACTATGGATGAGGTTGAAGTATGGAGAGGTAAAGTATTTGCTTTTTATCATGAAACTTATCGTGCTGTAATGCGACGTGAAAATTATTATGCTTTAGCTAATTTAGATAGAATTCGGTGGCTTATCGTTTCCGGATGGTATATGGAAATGGAGCAACGAGTAGACGGTCCATACGGCATTTGGACAAAATTAGAAGGAAAAAGAAGCCATTTAAAAGAGTGGCAATTATCATGGTTAGAAAGTTGGGATTGTAGTCGAAATTCTAATGATATTATGAAAACAATGGCTAGTATGACACCGGAATTTTTTAGGTTAAACAAACAACTTAGTGAAATGACTGGTCTAGATGAAAGGGAAGACTGGTGTAAGAAAATAATTGAATTAGTATTATGACTATGGTGCGATACTTCTCTAGGTATCGCATCTCTTAATTAATATGAAGAAACAGTCCCTAACAGAAGCTCTCAAAAATGACGAACTTGCATATATTTCGTATATTTATTTAAAGGAATAATTTAGCACTATTACGACAACTGATTAAGCTGGATTAATTTATAGTCTGAAAGAAAGGGGATCACCATTGGATTCAAGAATAAAAACATTAATAGACCTTACAAAAACTAAATTGGGCCACATTCCATGGTACGAGTTTTTACCTAAGTGCACTTAAAGGTGTAAACTTTAAAAATGCTGTATTTAGAAATGTACCTTTTAAATATGCTTACTATTGTCATAAAGCAAATTTCGACGGAGCAACAATGGATAAAGTAACCTATGCTGTATTGAAAAGAAATAAAGCAGATTTAACAAATGTTACAGTAATTTAAAACATATGAGAGCCTATATAGGCTCTTTATTTTTGGAAAAGTTTGCAAATAAGACTAGAATTAAGTTTCACATTCTGATAAAATATTTTCAATTTACCAATTGGGGGGACTGACATGTTTGTATATAAAATGGATGAGGATTTGTCTTTGAAACTTATTGACTTAAGAGACGCAGACAGCGTTTTTGAATTAACCGAGAATTCAAGAGACTATTTACGGGAATGGCTTCCTTGGGTGGATAGTACTGTTAAAGTGGAAGATACCAAAGCATTTATTCAATCATGTGTTAAAGGTTTTGCTGACAATAAGAGTCTTACCACAGTCATTTTATATCAAGCTGAGATTGTCGGAGTTGCTGGTTTTAACAGTATTGATTGGTCTAACAAGATCGCATCTATCGGCTATTGGCTAGGGGATAAGTATCAGGGGAACGGAATAATGACAAGAGTAGCTAAAGCATTAACTGACTATGCTTTTACGGAATTAAAATTAAATAAAGTGGAAATTAGAGCTGCAGTCGATAATCTAAAAAGCAGAAATGTCCCTGAAAGATTAGGGTTTGTAGAGGAAGGTACTATTAGAAGTGGTGAATGGATATATGATCATTTTGTTGACCATGTTGTTTATGGGATTTTGGCTGACGAATGGGTTAAATAGTTAATACAAAAAATGTCGAAATATATTGACAATTTCAATAAAAGCATGCTAAAGTGTAGTGTATTCCTTGGAATTTAAAAATTGAAAATAAATATCAATCTTGTCTTATCAAGAGAGGTGGAGGGACTGGCCCGAAGAAACCTCGGCAACCATTAAGTTTTTACTTAATATAGGTGCCAATTCCAATCTAAGTGGAACTCACTTAGCGGAGATAAGAGATTCATAGTCTTTCGAATGTTTCTCTCTATCTCTATTGTAGAGAGATTTTTATTTGTGAAAATATTCAGAATATTAAATATAATATATCGATCCTTATCAAGAGAGGTGGAGGGACTGGCCCAATGAAACCCGGCAACCATTAAGCAATGGCTTAAAAGGTGCTAAATCCACAGGAGTAATCCTGAAAGATAAGAAGAGTTGTAGAGTCCTCTTTTTATCGAAGAGGGCTTTTTAATTTTTATGAAACATGGAGAAGGAGTTATAACTTATGTCAATTGTAATTTTAGACGGGATCCGAACACCTTTTGGAAAATGGAAGGGTGCACTTTCAGGATTAGATGCTGTAACTTTGGCAAGCAAGCCATTGAAGTATTTGATCAATAAGTATGCAAAGATCCCACATATAGATGGAGTATTGTTAGCGCAAGTTATTCAGGCTGGCCAGGGGCAAAATCCTGCAAGGCAAGTTGCTCATCAGGCGGGGCTGGATACCAGCACACCAGCGATTACACTAAATAATGTATGTCTCGGGGGAGTAGCTTCGGTTATTGATGCAGTCCGCCGCATTAAATTAGAAGAAGGGTCTGCTTATATTGTTGGTGGCTTTGACTCCATGTCCAACGCACCACATGTAATCCCGACGCGCTCGATAAAAGGTATCGGACACCAAAAGCTAACCGATACGTTACTACATGATGGGTTATGGTGCTCCTTAAGTGATCAATCCATGGGTGCCTTAACTGAACAATATAATCATGCCTATCAGATTGGTCGTGAGGAGCAGGATCAATTTGCAGCTCTATCTCAACAAAGAGCGGCAGCAGCGTACGAACAAGGTCTGTTACAGCAGGAAATCCTTCCAATTAATGGAGAGCTAGCAGACGATGAAGGGATTCGGCCTCAAACAACAGTAGAAAAATTGGCGAACCTAAAACCAGCATTTATTAAAGAAGGAACGATTACAGCAGGGAATGCTTCTCAAATGACAGACGGGGCAAGCCTTGGCGTTGTCACAACATTAGAGCAAGCAGAGCAATTGGGAACAGAACCACTTGCACATATTATCGACTGGGCAGAAACTGCTGGACCGGACACAAGCTTACAGACAAAACCAGCAGATGCCATTCAAAAAATATTGGATAAACAGCAACTGAAAGTAGATGATATTGATTTATTCGAAATAAATGAAGCATTTGCTAGTGTCGTGATCGCAAGCTGTCAGGCACTGGATATTGATTATGAGAAAGTAAATATAAACGGAGGAGCTATCGCGATAGGGCATCCGCTCGGAGGTACAGGTTTCCGTTTAGTATTAACCTTGGCGCATGCTTTGAAACGACGTGGCGGAGGTAAAGGAATTGCTTCCCTATGTGGCGGTGGTGGTCAAGGAATTGCCATTCTTATTGAGGTACCAGAGGAAGGAGGAAAACGATGAATACTCAACCATTAGAGAAAAAAAGTCATATATTATGGGAACCAACGGACAAAGATATCGAACGATCCCATCTTAAAGCTTTTGCAAAAACAGTGAATCAACCCCTTTTTCCTTATGAAAGATTACATCGTTGGTCAATTACTAATATAGGAGATTTCTGGTCAGGAGTTTGGGACTATGCTGATATCATCGGAGAAAAAGGAGAAACAATCTATGTTCCTGCAGACTCCATGGCTGATGCTGTCTTTTTCCCTGATGCTAAATTAAACTTTGCGGAGAATCTCTTAAAAGGTAAAGATGCTCAAGTTGCTGCCTATCAAGCGGATGAAACAGGTGTCACGGCTCAGATTACCTTTCAAGAATTGCGGAAACAAGTAGCAAAAGCACAGTACGGCTTACAACAGCTTGGGGTAAAAAAGGGGGATCGTGTAGCAGGTATTACTACCAATAATATTGAAGGGTTGGTCGCTTTACTTGCTGCAACATCACTTGGTGCGGTGTGGACTTCTTGTTCACCGGACTTCGGTGCTAAAGGAATCATTGATCGGATTGGTCAAGTACAGCCGAAAATACTGATTGCCAATCTTAAGTACCAGTATAAGCAGAAACCTTTTGATATTTCGGACAAAGTACATGAAACGGTCGGGCAGATTGGAAGTATTCAGCACGTTATTACGATTGCGGGAGAACTGCCGGATGCAATCACATGGCATTCTTTCCTAGAAAATGATGTGGAGATACCTCAATTTGAAAGAATCGGTTTTCGCGAACCTCTCTATATTCTATATACATCAGGCACGACAGGACTGCCAAAGGCAATTGTTCACTCTGTAGGTGGCACGTTATTACAACATGTTAAAGAGCACCAATTGCATTGTGATGTCCACGAAGAAGATGTGTTGTTTTGGTATACCAACACAGCATGGATGATGTATCCATGGGTTGTATCTGGTTTAGCTAGTAATGCTTCGGTTTTATTATACGACGGTTCTCCAGTGTTACCAGACACACCGATGCATTTATGGAACATCGCTGAAGAAATCGGGGTTACACATTTTGGTACGAGTCCAAAATACTTAGATTCGTTAATGAAAGCAGAGGTTGTATTGAAAGATCACTATTCATTAGCTTCCTTAAAAAGTATCCTTTCCTGTGGTGCTCCACTTGTAGCAGAGCAATATGACTGGGTATACGAGACAATAAAAGAAGATCTTTATTTAGCTTCTATTTCAGGTGGTACAGAGATAATTGGATGTTTTGTGATGGGTTCACCTGTTCATCCCGTTATCCGTGGTGAGATCAGTTGTAAAGCATTAGGAATGGCGATGGAAGTTTTCGATGACCGCGATGCACCTGTCTATGGTCAAAAAGGAGATCTTGTCTGTACACAAGCCTTTCCAAGTATGCCACTAACATTTTATGGTGAGGATGGTGACGAACGTTATCGCAATAACTACTTTGCTGAACGACCTGGTATTTGGACACATGGAGATTTTGCCGAACAAACTATTGATCAATCCTTTGTTATCTATGGACGTGCAGATACTGTCCTTAATCCGGGTGGTGTGAGAATCGGGACAGCAGAGATATATAGTGTTGTAGAACAAATAGAGGAAGTTAAAGATTCGATTGTATTTGGACTGCCATGTGAGAATGATGAAGAAATTGTTTTATGTGTAGTAACCGACCAGTTATCGAAAGAATTGGCTAAACATATTCGCCAGCAAATAAGGAAAAAAGCATCACCAAGACATGTACCAAGACGTATTTATCAAGTAAACGATATACCATATACAGTCAATGGTAAGAAAGTCGAAGGTGCTGCAAAAACAGAAGCGATTGGTAAAGAAGTCAAAAATAAAGCATCTATCAGTAACCCTGAATGCCTACAAGAATGGACAGATATTAAAGAGAAGGAGTGCTACTAATGGCGAAACGACCGAAAGGAGCGATTATCGGTATCGGTGAACTACAGCCAGTACGTTACTCTGAAGGGAAAACGACGTTAGGCTTAATTGCGGAATCTGTACAACTTGCATTAGCAGATGCCGGAATAACAAAAGATGAAATAGATGGATTGTTAGTAGGTCCCCAAGTCGGTGAAACTCCACAACACGTACCTGCAACGGTGTCAGAGTATTTAGGTATTTCACCGACCATGTCCAATACTGTTGATCTTGGTGGGGCGACAGGTGCAGGGATGGTTTGGCGTGCAGCTGCCGCCATTGAAGCAGGAATGTGTGAAACGGTTGTCTGTGTATTAGCGAACAAAAACGAAAAAGGACAGGTTCCACGTTCACCAAACCGTAATCCGATTCGTGAATTTGATGTTCCGTTTGGTGCTTCAGGAGCGAATACCTCTTATGCATTGTTAAAAAGAGAGCACATGGAAGTGTATGGTTCCAAACAAGAGGATTTTGCCAGGATCGCCTATTGGTCCAGAAAAAATGCACAAAAAAACCCGAAAGCGATCTTTTATGATAAACCAGTTGAGTTAGAAGATATTTTGCAATCACCAATGATCTCTGATCCTCTAAGACTTTTAGAAATTGTCATGCCGTGCGCGGGTGGGGCAGCGGTGATCGTCACTTCAGAAGAAAAAGCGAAGCAAACTAAAAACAATGCTGTCTACTTGAAAGGAGCAGGGGAAAAAATTACGCATCGTGCGGTTAGTCAAGCCCCAACTGTTGATCAGTTACCTTTTGCATATTCCATCCCACATGCATTAAAACAGGCGGAAATAGACGGTAAGGATTTAGATTTACTGTCCCTTTACGATTGTTATACAAGTGTTGTAGCGGTACAGCTGGAAAGCATCGGAATATGTAAGCCAGGAGAATTCGGTGATTTTGTCAGAAGCCATACTTTTGGTCATGATGGCGATTATCCATTGAATACACATGGCGGCCAATTAGGATTTGGACAAGCCGATTTAGCTGGAGGGATGTCGCATGTAATTGAAGCAGTTGTGCAATTACGCGGCGAAGGAGAAGAACGACAAATTCCCGATGCTAAATATGCCCTCGTTACAGGAAATGGAGCGACGTTAAGTGAAACAACTGCTTTAGTATTAGGAGGAGAACAATGACGAACATATCATTTCCGGAACCAACGATTACAGCGGTAAGTAAGCCTTTTTGGGATAAGATTGCCGAGAAACAATTCTTCCTGCAGCGATGTGATGATTGTGCTCAGTGGGTTTTCTATCCCCGAGCTCATTGTCCTCACTGCTTTGGGTCGAACCTAACATGGAAAGAAGCTTCCGGCAAAGGAAAGGTAAAATCATGGAGTATTGTCCACCGAGCAGGACATCCAGCCTGGCAGGAGCGTACGCCATATGCAGTAGGAATTGTTGAATTAGCAGAAGGGCCAACTTTACTTACCCATTTGTTAATCGGCGAACAGGATTTGAGTTATCAGTTACCAGTAGAAATATCCTTTCAGTCATTAAACGAAAGACTATTACCATTTTTCCAGAAGAAAGGGGATTAAGTCATGATCTATACGTATCTTATTTTAGTTGCAGTTTTTTGGGTTATTGGTCTTATCATATGGAGCAAGTTTTATAAAAATAATTAAAGGTGGTTTTATCGCATGTTGACGGAATCTAATTTACTTCTTTGGACTGTTATTATATTATTAATTGCTTATTTTGGCGTTGTAACATGGATTGGTAAGAAAGGAAGGGCCCATAGTAAATCGATGAATGGATTTGCTACGGCAAGAGGGAAGGTTAGTCCTTGGCTGGTAGGAGCCAGTTTTGCTGCTTCTTACTCTAGTGCGAATCTATTTATCGGTGTTCCAGGCTTAGCCTATCAACATGGTACATCGGTTTTATGGTATACATTAGGTTGTTTCGGTGTTTCATGGGTTGGACTTTTAATTTTCGCTAAAACGTTTTGGCGTTATGGAAAAAAATTCGGTCGAGTTTCCACCGTACCAGAATGGTTAGGACGCCGATATAATTCGAAAACGTTACAAGTTATCGTATCATTGCTGATTTTATTCAATGTGTATTATATTGTTGGACAAAATGTCGGTCTTGCTACTATTTTTGAAACGGTAATCGGGATTCCTTATTTCTGGGGGATTATTATCGGGGTAACCATTACGATTTTATATATCGGACTTGGTGGTGCCTTTGCCCAAATGATTACGGACGGTATTCAGGGATTGTTCATGGCTGTAGCTTCTATTCTTATCTTTATTTCGTTCTTTTGGACAATCGGTGGCGGTATCAATGTTTTCGGAGAATTAACGAATCAACTGAATGCGGTAGATCCTAATCTAACTACTTTTATAGGCGTTGATGGTCCATATAATAGTGTATTAGCGATTATGGCTGTTCAGTTTTTATTATTCAGTTTTATTCTAATGCCACACTTGCTAAATAAGATTTTATCGATCGAAACAGAGGAAGAGCTTGCGCCATTTACTTTATCATCCGGAATTGTTTTATTTGTGATTTCAACGTTGATGGTACTAGGTGGATTAGCGGCACGTGTAATTTTCCCAACATTAAATAGCCCGGATTCTGCCATCCCGATGTATGTGATCGAATCGTTCCCTAGTATTATTGCAGCAATTATGATTGTTGGTATTATTTCTGCGATCTTGTCTAGTACAGATAGCTTATATTTAGGTGTAACAACTAGTATCGGGAATGATTTTTATCGTGTACTTGCACCGGTATTTAAGAAGAATATTAGTCAGGCAAAATTAGAATCTCAATCTGTTAAAGTAGCAAAAGGATCGCTTATTGTAGTTGGTTTGCTGTCTTTATATATATCCTTAGACCGGCCGGAATCACTATCCATATTAATTCAATTTAGCTTTTCTGCGATTATTTCTGGTATTTTAGCACCGATATCGTTAGGATACTTTTGGAAAAAGGCAACAAATTACGGTGCAATAGCTGCGGTAATCACAGGTGCAGGCTTGTATGTCGTTTTCACTCAATTTAATGTAATAGAAAATATTTATCTTGCAATGTTCTTTGCTTCCTTAGCTTCGTTTATTGTAATGGGCGTTATAGGCTTATTAACTGCTACCGAAAAACATGAGGAATTAGTGCTAAAGAAGATCGGGTAAAATGTGATTAGTGAGCTGGCCATTGGGTCAGCTCTTTTTGTTTTTTTACTATGTAATTATGGTATTATGGAAGTGCATACATCATTTTATTATCAACGATCAACTTCAGGGAAAATACGATCAACTTTTAGAATTTACTATCAACTTCAAGCAAAATACGATCACCCCCGCTAAAAGACAACTCACAGAAAAACATAATAATTTTATCAAAAAAAGGTGTGAATAACGGATGTCAAACCAATCAACTATAACGTTAACAATGTCGAAGTCCTTTGAGGTAGAAGCGGATAAAGTGTTCGCAGCGTGGATTCAACCGGATTTAATGAAGAAATGGCTTTTCACAATGGAAATGACGAACAAAGTGGCAGAAAGTGATGCCAAAGAAGGTGGCAGCTGGGAAATTGTTGATCACCGCGAAGGGAAGGATTATCGAGCAATCGGGGAGTACAGAGTAATTGATGCACCAAACAAATTAGTAAAGACTTTCAGAATGCCGCAGTTCAGTGATACGGAAGATGTATTAACTATTTCGTTTGAGCCAACTGAATCGGGGTGCAATATGACTTTTGTTCAGAAAATCGTTGTCCCACATGAAGAAGGATGGACGCCAGAAGATATTGATAAGGCATGTAAAGAATACCACGATGGTTCAAAAGCTGGTTGGGAAATGATGTTTGAAGGACTGAAGCAGTTAGTAGAAACAGGCAAGATTAATTATCCTGCAGAGAACAATTAATAAAATAAAAAGACGGGGATTCCTTAGGTTTATCATAAAAATGAGCGACTGATGAGCATATTAATCAGTCGCTTTTTATATAATGAAAAGCATCTTATACTAGCAAATTTACCGGTCATACATTTTTTTGAACAACTAATGTGTAATTTTCCCAAGTGCTACATGAATTATAGCATAATACAAAAAGGGGAGGAAAAATGAAGATACAAATTGATATTGATCCAAAATATGAAGAGTGCAATGTTACAATTCACGCGAAGGAATGGACAAAAGACATTGAGGAACTGGTTCAATCGCTTCAAAAGAAACAACCGAAAAGAATTGTATCTGTTCAGGAAGATCGATCTATTTTATTAAATCCTGTAGAAATTGATTTTGTTTTTGCCAGAGAGCGGAAAGTGTACGCGTCCGTTAATGGCAAGTGTATGGAGTTGAAGATGAAATTGTATGAAGTAGAGGATATGCTCAGTGCGGCGGGTTTTATCCGTTTTTCTAAATCGGTTGTTGGCAATGTAAATCAAATCGATCGGTTCGAATTATCCTTTAATGGGAATCTATGTGTCTATTTTAAGTCGGGAAGTAAGGAATATGTGAGCAGAAAATATGTCCATGATTTAAAAGCACAGATTGTGGAAGGGGGCGAATCTCATGATCGCTGAAGGCCTGAAAAGAATCATGATAGGTGTTGCGGTAGGAAGTCTTATAACCTTCGCGGTAACTTCTTTCATGATTATTCAATCTATCGATTCCTCGATACAGGAAATATGGAAACATTGGTTGGCGAGCATGCTGATTGGTATTTTTTATAGTTTTGCGTCTATTATATTCGAACGGGAAGGTTGGAGCCTTTTGAAACAGACAGTTGTACATTCAACTTCAACATTTATGGTTCTTTTTCCAATTATCATTCTAGCAGGCTGGCTTCCTTTTGATCCATTGTCGTTATTGATAGGTTTAGTAATATTTTTGATTAGCTATTCCATCATGTGGATAGGTTTGTATTTCCATTATAAAAGAATGGCAAGGTCAATGAATGAATGTATAGATAAAAAAAATTAATAAAAGGAGGCGGTTTTTATGATTGTTGTGCAAGGTGTTAGTAAATCATATGGTTCCACTCAAGCATTGGATGACTTGCATTTTCAAATTAATGAAGGTAATTGTTTCGGGCTTGTAGGTCCAAATGGTGCAGGAAAATCTACTTTCATGAAAATATTAGTCGGTGTACTGCAACGCTTTGATGGAGATATTCAAGTTTTTGATCATTCGTTAACAAAAAATCGATCAGCGGTAAAGGACTTTATTGGATATGTTCCACAAGATATCTGTCTGGAGGAATTATTAACAGCTAAGGATAATTTAATGTATTTTGGAAAGCTGTACGGCTTATCGGGTGAACATTTGCGTAAACGAATACGAACAGTCTTAGAGCAAATTGGATTAAGTGAGAAGGCAAATCAAAAAATAACCGAGTTCTCAGGTGGAATGAAACGTCGTCTAAATATCGGATGTGCTATACTTCATGAGCCTTCTTTGATTGTGTTAGATGAACCGACTGTGGGAATTGATCCACAATCACGGCATTCGATTTTTTCGCTTATTCAGGAGCTAAAAGAGGCGGGGAGTACGATTGTATACTCTAGTCACTATATGGAAGAAGTAGAGCAATTATGCGATAGTGTTGGGTTTATTGATAAAGGAAAACTCGTCGAACATGGAACAATGAAACAGGTGCTGGATAAACATCGTAGTGCTTCTATATTCGTTTCGGCGGAGGGAATCAGCAAAGAAGGACTGTCATCACATGGGGTGACAGTCAAGAAAAAAACTGGATTCACGGTTAATTGTGATGATCCCCTATTGACAATGGGCAAAATGATTGAGCAATTCCGTAACAATGGGATTCATCCAGAACGGTTGGAATTAAGTCAATCAAGATTGGAAGATATTTTCTTTGATTTAACAGGAACCCAATTAAGGGATAATGGATAGGAGCTGATTTTAAATGTGGGCGATTACTACGATCGAATTAAAAAAGAAGCTTCAGGATAAAGGTCTTTGGTTTTGGACTTTTATATTGCCGATTATTTTTATCATCGGTTTTATTACGATATTTTCTGGTGTGAACAACATGGAACCAGAGCAATTAGTTACACAAATTGTTCCGGGTTATACCGTTATGTTTTCATTCTTTATCATGATTTCGATGGTCATTACCTTTATAAAAGACCGAGATAGTGGAATGGTTGCTCGAGTCGCAAGTACCCCGTTACCATTAAATCAGTTTCTTATCGGTAAATGGCTACCATTTATGATCGTGGTTATTATTCAGATTATCGTACTATTAACATTTGGTGTAGTAGTGTATGACTTGCCTTTGGGTGATCCACTTGCTCTGAGTGTTTTATCTCTAACACTAGCCTTTATATCTACTAGCTGGGGGTTAGCGATGTCGTTATTAGTGAACACGGAAAACATGGGAATAGCTTTGACACAAGTTATTGCATTAGGTGGTGCAATGCTTGGTGGATTATGGATGCCGCTAGAACTCATGCCGGAATATATGCAAACGATAGCTAAGTTCTTTCCACAATATTGGGGATTGGAAGGATATAAAGTCATTTTAGTCAAAAACGGTCAAATCATTGATATCTGGTTACCAATATTGGTCTTGTTGTCGTTTGGTGTTGCTGGAGGTTTAATTGCTTTCTTTGCCTATCCACGTTTTTTACGGCAATCCAGAAGCTAGCTATTGGCTTGGTGGAGCATTAGTTTTCACGTATGTTCAACATTTTGTAATATTTTCTTATATGGAGCCATAAAAAAAGGTTCTGATTATTGTAGAAAGAGATAGTAAAAGATACAATAAATAGGAAAGGTAAGGTGTTAGATATATGACAAATGAAAACAGTATGCCATTACCACCGAAAACTTGCAGCATTGATCGTCTTGTTACAATTCCGGATGATGTGGATAAAGTATTAGAAGGTATTAAAACCGCAACAAGACGTAATGGCCGTTATGCAGATATTGGTGAAATGCTGGAACTAAAAGATAAAAAATTCCGAATTGATAATGTGTATAAGCAAAAACTTGGCGACTTAACGGAGGAAGACGCCAATCGAGAAGGATATGAAAGTTTAGAGGCATATAAAGAAGCAATATTATCGATCCATCCCGGTATGCCATGGCTGCCTAAAATGGAAGTATGGGTACATGAATTCAGTGCTTTAGAATAAGAGATTTCCTAAATTATTTAGATTAAATCTTATTTTTAAAAAGACTTCAAATTATTGGAGTCTTTTTCTATCTATTTTTTCATATAGATGGTTAGTGTCTCTGCAGTGAATTTGGAGCAGAAAAATATGATCGATTATGATTATGATTAAATAAACAGAAAAGGACAATATATAAAGGATGGAAAGAAATTGTTGAGGAGAGAATGTAATGGATTTTTATTTCTATCTAGTTTTTACACTATCTTATCTTATTTTATTAATAGTGGGCTTTGTTAAAAGAAGAGAGAAAAATATCATGAGCCTTACTTTCTTTTTATACTTAGTCATAGTTGGTTTAATCGTTGACAATGCTATTATCGCTTTTGGAAAATTTATTGGAACCGACTCCCTTTTGGAAAATCTCCATCTGTTCCGTTATTGGACACATGCGGTTATAACACCAACACTTATACTGTTCTGTTTAGGTGTATTGCAAAAGTCTGGTAAAAAATATTTTAGCACAGCCAGAGCAATTTGGATTACTTTTACGTGTACATGTGTGTTAATACTTATCGAAATTATTACAGTAGTAGCGGTAATAGAGCTAAAGCCAGTTTTGGAATATGGTATACTCCATTATGTTCCTGTAAAAAAAACAGCTGGATCTATATTAATGATTATCATTGTTAGTTTAATCCTTCTTGTTACAGGTTTTCTTGTTTATATTTTTACGAGCTGGAAATGGATGCTTGTGGGTGCTATTATAATGGGAATAGGTAGTGCTCTACCAATCAAGGTTGAAAGTACAGCTTTTACAAATGCACTGGAGTTGGTGCTGATGATTAGTTTAGTTGCAACAGATATTACATTTTCTAATAAGGAATAATAAGCAATAACGCCTTATCCACCTCTAGATGTGAATAAGACGTTCCTTGTTACTCTACAAAAACCGACAAAAAAAGCCATCCCAAATGCAAAGTTCATAGCTTCCTCGAACTACATGACTTCATGATGTTTCTCCATAATTAAGACCCAATTCATAAGCTTTTTCCATCCAATGCTCCATATATTCAGGCTTATCTTTGATCGTTTCATAAAATAATTCGAATTTAGAAGAGCCTATCCCACAGTAATCCGCTAACCCGACATTAAAATAGTGTGTTATCATCTGATCATATTTCCTTTTTGTAAATCTTTCTACAGGAGCACCAGCCAGGCTTAACCATAATACATGTTGATGCGGTAATTTCCCAGGTCCATAGGCAAAACTATAGTTCCACACTCTGTCGATATATCCTTTTAACAATGCAGGCACGCTCCACCACCAAAGTGGAAAGACGAATGCTAAACCATCATACTGTTTCAACCTTTCCATTTCTTGATGTACTCTTGTAGAAAATTGCTGCTGATCTGTTCCCCATTCAGGCTCATCTGCTTCTTTTAAGATAGGATCAAAATCACTGCGGTATAAATCCATAACATCTACTTCATGTCCAGCATCCTGGAGTCCTTCAATCATTCGATTAGCAACGGTAAAGGTTAATGAATCCTGGCGTGGGTGTGTCACAATTGTTAATACTTTCATCTAATCGCTCCTTCATCTCTTGTTCTTATCTTAATTTCATTATATAGTAGTATTATGTTTCGGTAAAATTGATAGTTATAATAAATTAATTCAATAAAAATGATAATAAAGGAGTGATAAGATTGGAGCTTAGACATCTCATGACGTTTACAACCATTATCGATGTTGGTGGTTTTAAAAAAGCAGCTGACAAACTAGGCTATGCACAGTCCTCTGTAACGGCACACATAAAGGAATTAGAAGAAGAATTAGAAACCCCTCTTTTTGATCGGCTGGGAAGAAAGACAATCTTAACGCAAGCAGGTCGTGACTTTTACCCATATGCAATCGAAATTATTGACCTCTATGCGAAAGCGAAAGCCATTGTCAGTGAGGGAGAAGAACCATCAGGGCCATTAACCATTGGTGCTAGTGAATCTTTAATGGTTCATTGGCTTCCCCAATTAATAATGGAATTCACGCAAAAATATCCTAAAGTAAAATTGACTTTAAAATCGCTTCAGTATGAAAACCTTACCTCTCAGTTAAAAAGCGGAGACATCGATATTGCTATGCTAGTGGAGATGCCGAATTGGCATGTAAGTGAAATGCGGATTAATCAAATTAGTGACGAAAGACTTTGTTTTATCAAAAGTAAACATAAAGGTGATAAGAGAGAGCGGATGTTGGTAACGGAATATCATTGTAGTTGGCGTCCAGTTGTGGATGACTATATCAAAAAGACTGATACAGCTATTTCCAAGATAGAATTACCTAGTTTGGAGGCTATCAAAAAATCGGTATTGTGTGGTCTAGGTGTTTCGATGCTACCTTATTTTGTGATAAAAGAAGAACTTAATAATGGTGAGCTAGAAGAGATAAAAGAAAGTACAAGTCAGTTAGGAATTTATACAGCTATTCATAAAAATAAATGGTTATCGAAGAACATGAAAGCATTTCTTCATGTATTAAATAATTAAGAATCATCAGGAGATTTTGACTTAAAGTAGGTCTGTTTGGCGAGATAAGCAAGGGTATCTCGCCAACAGCATATACTATCTCGTGAACAATTTTTTAGGTATTTACATTTCCCTTTTTTCATGCTTTAATGTAAGTGAGTAATCACTCATTTTATGTGGATGGGAGGAATCCATTTATGACTAAAATACTTGAAATGAATGAAATATCTCTTTCATTTGGTAAAGAGAGTGTGTTAAAGAATATTAATTTATCTGTAGAGCGTGGAGAGATATTCGGTTTGTTAGGTCCATCCGGGGCAGGGAAAACCACCTTAGTGAAGGTCATTGTAGGGATAATTGAAGCTGATAAAGGCACGGTATTTGTACAGGGAAATAAGATGCCATCACTCAAATTAATGAGATCAATTGGTTATATGTCGCAATCAGATGCTTTGTACCATGAGTTATCTGCAAAAGAGAATTTGGATTTTTTTGCCACATTGTATGGTTTGAAAAAGAAAAAGCGAGAGAAGATCATTAACAAAGCAGCAGAAATTGTTAACCTGTCGGAAGCATTAAATAAAGAAGTACGTCATTATTCTGGCGGAATGAAAAGAAGGTTATCATTAGCCGCTTCTTTCATGCATACTCCCAGGTTGTTGATTTTGGATGAACCAACAGTAGGGATAGATCCAGTACTGCGACAATCGATTTGGGAAGAATTTCGAAGGTTGAAAGAAAGTGGGGTTACGATTATTGTAACTACGCATGTAATGGATGAAGCGGATAAATGTGACCGGCTCGCAATGTTGCGTGACGGTTCTGTCATTGCTTGTGATACCCCTGAGAAATTAAAGGCGGAGCAGACTGTTGAATCCATTGAGGAAGCATTCTTAGCTTATGGGGGTGGCATAGAATGAATGTGATGGCAGTGGTGAAACGTATTACGCAACAATTTAGGCGAGATAAGCGATCATTAGCCCTCTTGATAATAGCGCCTGTGCTAGTAATCACTCTTATTTGGCTTGTGCTGGATGGTAGTGAGTATACTCCTGAGATTGCTATCGATGCCATACCAGCACCTTTGGAAGAGGTGTTACAAGAAGAATTCGACAATGATATCAAGGAAATGTCTGAAGAAGAAGCCAAGGAAGCGTTTCAAGCAGGTGATATCGATGCTTTCTTAACGATTAAGGATAATGAAGTATTTATCCTTTTAGAGGGAAGTGATGCTACCGCAAATAGTGCTGCATTACGAACTATTCAGGAAGCAGTACAGGCAATGAATGGTGGCTCAGAGGCAGAGCCTATCATTGAATACTATTACGGGTCTGATCAGCTTAACCTTTTTGATCAGGTTGGTTCAGTACTGATCGGCTTTTTTATCTTCTTCTTTGTTTTTATTATCGGAGGTATTTCTTTTTTAAGAGAGCGAACACAAGGGACATTAGAAAAATTATTATCTACGCCTATTAAGCGATGGGAAATTGTTATTGGGTATTTAATTGGGTTTGGCATCTTTACGATATTTCAGGCACTCATCATTGTGAGCTATTCTGTATTTGTACTGGATATTTGGATGGCAGGAGCCTTTTGGCAGCTTTTACTTGTAACCTTCTTATTAGCAATTACAGCTTTGAGTCTGGCGACATTACTATCCGCCTTTGCAAATAATGAATTTCAAATGATGCAGTTTATTCCGTTAGTAATAATTCCGCAAGTCTTTTTTTCTGGGATGTTTCCATTGGAATCACTGGCGGAGTGGTTACAAGTTCTCAGTAAATTAATGCCACTTACGTATGGAGCGAATGCGATGCAAGCGATCATGCTCAAAGGACTGAACATTTGGGATGTTTGGCAAGATGTCTTAATTATTATGGCTTTTGCAACAGTTTTTGTTGTCCTTAATATTTTTGCATTAAAGAAGCATCGTAGGTTATAACTGTTTTAGATGAAAAAGATAGAGGTGAGAACGATGGGACAGCTTGATAAAGAACTACTACAAGAACTATTAGATGTATCAGAAAAAGAATTAACACCAAAACAGACAAAAATCGTGCAAGCAGCCATCGAAATTTTTTCTGAAAAGGGGTTTGCTGCTGCTTCCACTAGCGAGATAGCGAAACGAGCTGGTGTAGCGGAAGGGACGATTTTTCGCCATTATAAAACGAAAAAAGATTTACTAATTTCGATTGTATTACCTGTTATTTCAAAGTTTGCTGTTCCATTTTTAGCGGAGCAATTTCTTAATGAGATTTTTGAAGGTGAAGAGTTTGAGGAAATGGATCAGTTTCTTCGTAAAGTGATTCATAATCGATATGAATTTGTCCGGAAGAATACCGCATTACTGAAAATATTACTTCAAGAAATGTTTTATCATTCCGAAATTCAAGAAACCTTTAAAGAAATATACATGGAAAAGATTGCACCGAAATATCGAAACGCAATAAAGCATTTTTTAACAAAAGACCAGCTCGAATCTATCCCAACTGAAACGATTTTTCGCTTAACCATAAGTACAGTTTTAGGCTATTTGTTAGCACGTTTCATCATTGTACCTGATTATGATTGGGATGATGAAAGAGAGATAGAATATACCATACAATTTATCAAAAGTGGGATCAAAGGATTGTCATAAAAACTTATTTTACCGCACTTAATGCAATGAATAAGAACGGGGAATGCGACTAATATTAATACAAACGCTACTTGTGTTATCCTAGGTGTAGCATTTTAATGAAGTAAGCGAATGAGACGATACTTGTCTCATGAAAGGAGATAGTATGGCGGTAACAACAAATGAGGGTTGGAATTTAGATAATAGCTATCAGCGTTTACCTGGCTTTTTTTATTCCCGTGTTCAGCCAACACCTGTAGAGGACCCGGAAGTCGTTATGTTTAATCATTCTTTAGCAACAGAGCTTGGTTTGGATGCAGCAAGTTTGAAGGATAGTGCGGGTCTTTTTTCCGGGAATCGATTGCCTGAAGGTAGTCTCCCGATTGCACAAGCATATGCAGGGCATCAATTTGGTCATTTTACCATGCTTGGTGATGGGCGAGCGATTCTATTTGGGGAGCATATTACCCCTGATGGCCGCAGAGTTGATATCCAATTAAAAGGTTCAGGAAGGACTCCGTATTCACGTGGAGGAGACGGACGAGCGGCTTTAGGGCCAATGTTGCGTGAGTATTTGATGAGTGAGGCAATGTATGGATTGAAGATCCCGACAAACAGAAGCTTAGCAGTGGTAACGACGGGAGAATCTGTCGAGCGTGAAGTTGCATTTCCTGGGGCGATTTTAACGAGAGTAGCGAACAGTCACCTTCGCGTCGGGACATTTCAATATGCGAGAAATTGGGGCGAGAAAGAGGATCTTCAGAAGTTAGCAGATTATGCCATAGATCGCCACTACCCGGAACTTAAAAACGAGTCTAATAAATATGTATCTTTTCTAAAAGAAGTGATCAGGAAGCAGGCTGCATTGATTGCGAAATGGCAACTAGTCGGTTTTATTCATGGTGTGATGAACACAGACAACGTGACGATTAGTGGTGAAACGATTGATTATGGACCATGTGCTTTTATGGATACCTATGATAAAAGAACGGTATTTAGCTCAATTGATGTTCGTGGACGTTATGCATACGGAAATCAGCCTGATATTGGCGGTTGGGATTTATCCCGTTTTGCAGAATCGATCCTAATATTAATGGATGATGATGAAGAGAAAGCACTTGAAGCAGCACAGGAAGCAATAAAAGAATACTTGAGCTTGTATGAGGAAAATTGGCTTAAAGGTATGAGAAAGAAATTAGGTTTATTTGATGAGGAAGAGGAAGATCAAGAACTTATCCACCGGTTGTTAGATTTGATGGAACAACATCAAGCAGACTATACGAATACATTTCGTTCGTTAACATTAGATCAATTTGATAAAACGATGAGACTATTCCAAGCAAATGCATTTAAGCAGTGGTATGAGAAATGGCAAGCACGATTATCACGACAGCACGAAACGACAGATCAGGCACGGCAATTAATGAAAGAAAATAATCCGTCTATTATCCCAAGAAATTATCTAGTCGAAGAAGCTTTAGAAAAAGCAGTAAGTGAAGATGACTACAGCGTAATGGAAAAGTTATTGAAGGCATTATCAAATCCTTACGCCTACTCAGAAGAGCAGGAAGAATATGCTATTTTACCTCCAAGGCCAGATGAACCATATCAGACATTTTGTGGAACTTAATAAGAGTAAAGAGGACTGCCCCAAATAAAGTTGTGGGCAGTTCTTTTAGTATTAACTGAGAAGTCTAAACGACACGCCGATTATAAAAGAGAGCTCACGCGTTTGATAGAAAGGATCTAAAAGCCCCGTCGACTCAAAATTAGAATTCTCACGTTGGCCACACCAGCAATATCCCCCTCCACTGCTAAAAAACAAACCATATTTGATTAATGGATGTGTTTTTGGAATAATAGTTTGT
Organism: Gracilibacillus salitolerans; assembly: GCF_009650095.1. GTDB lineage: Bacteria > Bacillota > Bacilli > Bacillales > Amphibacillaceae > Gracilibacillus > Gracilibacillus salitolerans. The sequence continues at coordinate 908,916 of NZ_CP045915.1, forward strand.
AAGATGAAGATAATTTAAATGTTAAGTTCGGGGAGGATATTTAAATGAGTATTATGTTGAAGAATCCTATTTTTTGGTCGGATGTGCCAGATGTAGATGTGATTAGGGTTGAATCTGCTTTTTATATGGTAAGTACGAGTATGCATTCGATGCCTGGCTGTCCAATTATGAAATCGCATAACTTAAGAGATTGGGAGATTGTCTCCTATGTCTACAATACGTTAGAAGATAATCGGGCACATCAATTGTTAGATGACAACGGTATATATGGTCAAGGACAGTGGGCTACGAGTTTGCGTTATCACAATAATACCTATTATCTTTGCTTTTCCAGTAATGATATGAATCAATTTTATGTCTATCAAACACAAGATATCGAAGAAGGTCCATGGACACGCTCAGTGATTGAAGGTATTTATCATGATCCAGCGTTACTGTTTGATCAAGGCAGAGTTTTTGTGATTTATGGATGCGGTGACATCCGTATAACAGAATTAACAGAGGATGTAACTGCGGTTAAACCTGATGGAATGGATCAATTATTATTGGAAACGCCAAAGGAAAATATCGGGCTGCGATGTGAAGGCTGCCACGCTTATAAACTAAATGGGGAATACTATTTACTTTTTATTGAATGGCCGACTGATGGCAAGCAACGAAGAAGACAGGTCTGCTATCGCTCAACAGAATTGCTAGGAAATTATGAGCGTAAGATTATTCTCGATGATGATATGGGCTATCACAATAAAGGGATTGCCCAGGGTGCGATTTTTGATACACCGAATAACGAATGGTATGCAATGCTGTTCCAGGATCATGATGCTGTCGGGAGAATTCCATATATTCTGCCTGTCGAATGGGAAAATGGTTGGCCAATGATAGGTATGAATGGTAAAGCACCGGAACAGCTTGAGATTAATCTTCCTGACGATGAAGCGAAACCATTGGTGGTCAGTGATGATTTTGCTTACGAAAAAAATGAATTAGCTTTACATTGGCAATGGAATCACAATCCGGATCATTCCTTATGGTCGGTCACAGAAAGGCCAGGTTATTTAAGACTGACAACAGGTCATCTTACGAAAAGTGTTTTAACAGCACCCAATACATTGACACAACGAACAGAAGGACCTGCGTGTAGTGGTACTGTTCTACTCGATGTATCAAATATGAAGGCCGGAGATTTTGCAGGACTAATCGCGTTTCAGAGTAATTTTGGTACGGTTGGCATCAAACGGAAGGAAAATGGTGAATATGCTGTTGTGATGACAATGAACGATGGAAATGGCAACGAAAAAGTAGTCGAAGAAAAAACTTTTGCTAACGAGCAGATCCACTTAAACATTATATTTAATTTTGATGACAGTATGGATGAAGCGACTTTCTATTATTCTTCAAACGGACAAGACTGGCAGCCCATCGGTAAGACACTTCAAATGAAATACACATTAGATCACTTTATGGGCTACCGGATTGGGATATTTAATTATGCTACCAGAGAACATGGTGGTTATGTTGATATCGATTATTTTAATTATGATAGAGGAAACCATTTGTTATGATCGAGTCTATTCCTATGGTGAATTCAGCTGAAGTCATTACGAAAATTGACAAAGGCTTTTCCAGGGATCAAAAATATATCCTTGATTATAAATATCTTTTACGAATATATCCTATTGATGAGATAGATAAAAGAAAAGTAGAATTTGAAACGTTAAAAAAGCTAGCTGAAATTTCTAATTTGATTCCCAAACCAATAGAATTCGGCAAGGGTTATATGATACTTACCTATCTTCCAGGTGAAGATGGAGAAGAAGCACTACGAAGTCTAACAAAGCAGGAACAGTATATAGCAGGTTTATCAGCAGGGCGAGAGCTGAGAAAACTACATCAACTAGATGCACCGCAAGGATACCCGTCATGGTATAAAGTGAAAAAAGAAAAAAGTGATAACTATTTGAATGAATTGAAAAAGCTAGATTTGGACCAAGGTTTATGTTCATTATTACAACATTATATTAAAGATAATGAACCTATTATGAAAGATCGGCCAAATAAGTTTCAACATGATGACTTTCATCCATCCAATTTGTTAATTTATCAAAAGAAGTTCTCTGGTATTATTGATTTTCAAAGAATGGATTGGGGAGATCCTATACATGATTTACAAAAATTAGGGTTTTTCTCTGTCCAGGTAAGTATCCCTTTTACAAATGGAATCGTTGACGGATATTCCAAGGAAAAGCCAACTCAAGCTTTTTGGGAATTGTATACCCTGTACTGCGCAATGCATGTGGTTTCCGCACTTGTATGGGGAAAAAAGATGGGTTCAGAACAATTTGATTTACTATATAATCATTCATTAAGCGTTATCGATGACCATGATCATTTCTCCAAATTGATTCCTAGCTGGTATGAAAAACAGCAGATATAAGACATGTTTAGTCCATTTTCTCAATAAAATGGTATACTAAAGATAACTAATATTTTGGGGAATGGACGGATATGGTGGAACAACAATATCAAACTGCTGAAAAGAAAGCACATACTTATTTTCAAGCATTAGTGAAACAGTTAGAGGAACCGCGATTTACTGCAAACCTAAAAGAAGATTTGCAAGCATACCAGCGATTGAAAAAATCATCCTTTTTGAATTATGACAATATAGCATTAACGCAAGATCAGAAATTCCTTCAACAGCTAACGAAAAAGGGAATGCTGGACGATTATTTACACCGGAGTATTTCTTATATTTATTTGCGTGATTTAGGTAGAGATATCGCATCACCAACGATGCAACGAAGGATCAAATCTGTAACTGAGGATGTTAAAGCCTATTTGCATCAATATTCGAATCAGGAATTATTCAGTTTGGAGAAGCTGTATCGACTTGCGGAGAAAGAATCATTGGAAGCGACCTTCTTTTGGTTAATGAAGAAGTTAAGACACGTGTCCTCACTCATCCCTGAAGGCTTGGACAAAGTGCATGCACAACGGAAATTAATTAAAATAATAGCCGGAGTATTGATGCATGAAATAGAAGAATTACAGGAAGAAACATCTCAGGAGGTCAGGGCGAAACGCTTGGACAAGGCGGTCCGGATTGGCTATTGTTATGGACTTACGTATCCATTCATTGACGATTTATTGGATGCCACAGTATTGTCTGCTCAAGAAAAAAGTCAGTTTGCGGCTCTTATTCGTCACACATTACGGACTGGTGAGATTACTCCTTTTTCAGGATGGGATGGGGATAACAAGGAGATTGTGGAACCAATTTACCGTGAATTAACGGATGCCTTTATCTATCTGGAGGAAAATCAACAAAAGGACAATCTCGATAATTTTTATCAAAATGCTTATTTGTTTTTCCACGCACAGGAAATAGATCGGAATAAGAATCTAGATAACCCCGATTATACGAATGAAGAGTTGTATATTCCGATTATTATGAAATCTTCATCATCGAGAATGATCGTTCGTTCCTTTCAACTATTTTCAGCGAATGATCAGGTTGAAGAGCACATGTTTTATTATGGGATTTACAATCAATTAGCAGATGATTTGGCTGATATTGATCAAGATTTGGCGTCCAATAGTGTCACACCCTATACTTATTTTCTTAAATATCGTCATAAGCGACCGGATTTGATCAATCCTTTCGCAATGTATTGGTCAGTTATCTCTTATTTAATTCATGACGTTTATAAAGATGACGAGAATACTCGACAAATCATCTTAGATCGAGCTACGAATGGTTTGAAACGAATGCGGAAGCGACTGGGGAAGCATCAATATAAGGGATTGATGCAAACTTTTTCGATCAATACTTCTTTTGATCTGTTTTTGCAAAAAGTAGTAGAGCGGACGAAGAATGTAGCTTTTTTTGACAAACTACTCCGTGACAAAATGGTTGAGACATTACAGCAACAAGAAAAAGAGAAAGCGAAATTCCGACAAACACTGGAAGGTGCAAAAGATGTAATTAACCAACTTTTAATCGTTAAAAAAACAGATCAGAAGGCTATCATTAACCATTCTATTATGGATGCAGCTAACTACAGTTTACAGGGAGATGCCAAACGCTTAAGGCCAATTATGACTTGGGTGATGGCGACAGAAGGGTTTGGATTGCCGGGGAAGGATATCATTCCATTACTAAAAGCCATTGAATATATGCATACAGCCTCTTTAATTTTTGATGATCTCCCTTCCCAGGATAATGCATCAATCCGCAGGGGAAGACCAACATTGCATGAGAAATACAATAGTGCGGTGGCAGAATTAACTGCCTTGTGGATGACACAAAAAGCGGTACAGGAACAGACAAAATTACGGAAGTATGAGGCGGACAAAATCTTAGACTTGATATCCTATTCCACACGGATGACACAAGATATGTGTGTGGGACAGATCATGGATCTCGAGGCAAAAGGAAAAGAGTTGTCTGTTGATGAATTAAATAAACTATGTTTATACAAAACAGGAATTGGTTTTGAAGCATCGCTGATGATGCCGGCCATTGTCGCGGGTGCACAAGCAGAAGTTACAGAAGCGATTAAGAAATTTACTTATCATGCAGGAATTGCTTTTCAAATTAAAGATGACTTGTTAGACCTTGAGGGAGATTCAACCGTATTAGGTAAACAAGCAGGGATTGATAGTCAAAATAACAGTTCTACTTTTGTCACAGTTTTAGGTGAGGAACAAGCTAAGAAAGAAATGTGGAAACATTATTGTGATGCAATAGAAGCATTAGAGAACTTCCCACACAACATTCCATTTTTAAAACAACTCATGCATTATATCGTCCAACGAGAAAAATAATAAAAGAGGGACATTCACCCTGTCCTCTGACCCAAAGTAGGGTTGAGGACGGGGGGAATGTCCCGTTTATTTTTCTTCTCGTTTTATTTTCAAAAATTTATTCGTTTCTGCGACGACAATACCTGAAAGTGCGAGTAGGCCAATTAAGTTTGGAAAGGCCATTAAGCCGTTCATCACGTCGGAGAAGTTGAATACGACATCTAGTGATACTACTGCACCAATAAAGATAAAGGCGATGAAAATATAGCGATAAACTTTGACCCCTTTTGCTCCCATAAGGTAATGGACAGATTTCTCACCGTAGTAGGACCAGCCGAGAATCGTAGAAAAGGTAAAGAATAAAATACCAAATGTGACGATATAAGAACCTGTTGTTCCTAAGAATTGAGCAAACGATGCACTTGTTAATGCTGATCCATCCAATCCACCATCCCATTGACCTGCCATAACAATGGTAATACCTGTAATCGAACAAACAATAATAGTATCAAAGAAAACTTGCGTCATCGAAACCAACGCTTGTCTGGCAGGGTAATCTGTACGAGCAGCTGCCGCCGCAATTGGGGCAGAACCTAAACCAGCTTCGTTGGAGAATACACCACGAGCCACGCCATAGCGGATTACCGTACCAAGTAAACCACCACCAATAGCACTACCGGTAAATGCATCTTCAAAAATAAAAGCAACTGCACCAGGGACTAAATCAAAATTTAAAACAATAAGAATAAGTCCACCCAAGATATAAAAAGCACCCATCACTGGAACAAAGAAAGCAGTTACCTTACCAATACTTTTAATCCCGCCAATGATAACTAAAGCAGCTAAGATGGTAAAAATAATACCAGTAATAAAGGGACTAATAGAAAAAGATTCCTCTAAAGAAGATGCCGCCGTATTGGATTGCACCATGTTACCAATACCAAACGCAGCAATGGAAGCGAAAATCGCAAATAATACACCTAAAAATTTACCAATCGTTTTGTTTTTAAGCCCTCGTTCTAAGTAGTACATCGGACCACCGGACATTTCGCCATTTTCATTTTCAACACGAAATTTGACAGCTAACAATGCTTCTGCATATTTGGTAGCCATACCGACTAATGCGGTAATCCACATCCAAAATACTGCACCAGGTCCGCCCCAAACAACTGCTGTTGCAACACCGGCGATATTACCAGTACCAATGGTTGCTGCCATTGCCGTCGTTAGTGCTTCATAATGACTAATATCACCTTTTGATGATTTATCCTGGTTTTTACTGAAGGATAGTTTTAATGCATAGGGCAGTAGCTTGAATTGTATGAATAATAGACGGAAGGTTAAAAATAAACCAGTACCGACTAGTAAAACAAGTAGAGGAGGTCCCCATACCCATCCGCCAATCTCACTAAGTATCTCTGCACCTTCTTCATTAATTACTGCCAACCAATCCAACAAAAAATCCATTGCACATCCCTCCCATTATTTTTGTGAAAAGCTTATTATTAAAATTATTCCAATAATAGTGAGAGAATGCAATAGTATAGAGAAAGTTTTTAACAATAAATAAAGTGGGGGAAATATAAAAGTATACAAAACGTTAAAAACCATTCCGAAACGCTTGTATACTTTCGAATGCCAACCCTTTAATAATATTTTGAACTGAGATAAAAAATAAACAGAATTAACCCTCCGAAACCAAAAATATATGTTAAAAAGATAGGGTTGAAAAGTATGGGGTGTTTCGATGTTGCTTTTGTATCTGTATCATGTTCCGTTTTTTGTTGATCGACAATTTTCCCAACCTTCAATGTGTAGAGAAACGAAATAAGCGCAATGATAATACTGATAATTGCTAAGCTTACAATCATAATAAACATCACCTGTCTTTTTCCTTAACTTTATCTATTTGTAACGGTATTATACACAGAAGAAACATTTTTATCTTTTTTGGGCGAAAAAACCCTCACTTTAATAAAAGAGCCCTTTCTTTTGTAAGTGGTGGGTAGTTCAATTACGTAGAAATATGTTATAGTAAAGATAATTAGCAGTAGGTATTAACACCATATATAAAGTATCAATAGGAGGACGTTATGGAAGATTTATTAAAACTTAAAGGGAAAAATGTCGTAGTAATGGGTGTAGCAAACGAACGGAGTCTTGCATGGGGGGTTGCAAAATCACTTCATCAGGCAGGAGCCAATTTGATTTTTACGTATCGTAAAGAACGTTCCTTAGCAAAATTGAAGAAAATGCTAGAAAAAACGGACTTAGAGGCAAACTTGGTACTTCCATGTGATGTCAACAATGATGATAGTATAAAAGAAGCATTTGGCAAAATTGGCGATGAGATTGGTTCCATACATGGCGTAGTACACTCGATCGCATTTGCACATGGAGAAGATCTGAAAAATCGTTTTGTTGAAACATCTCGTGACGGCTATGCATTTGCGCAAGATACTAGTGCGTATTCATTAATAGCAGTAGCTCGTGAAGCACAGCCTTTAATGACTGAAGGTGGATCAATTATGGCGATGAGTTACTTAGGTGCAGAACGAGTTGTGCCAGGTTATAATGTCATGGGAGTTGCCAAAGCGGCATTAGAATCTGCTGTTAAATACTTAGCGATGGATTTAGGGGAAAATAATATTCGTGTAAATGCTATTTCTGCTGGTGCAATTAAAACGTTAGCTGCCAAAGGTGTTCCATCATTCAATGAAATTTTACACAAAATTGAAGCAGAATCACCTTTAAAACGAAATGTAACACAAGAAGAAGTAGGCGACATGTCAGTAGCGATGCTGAGCCACTTATCCAGAGGTGTTACCGGAGAAATCGTTTATGTCGACTCTGGCTACAATATTTTAGGATAACCAAAAAAGGCCAGGACAGAATCATTCGATTTAAGCAACAATCCCAGGAAGTATTGACCTTATCAGATGAGAAAGACCTTCGCGAATGCGAAGGTCTTTTACTTTTGCAATTTTCGTCCTTGGAAAATGAACTTATCAAACGAAGGATGGACACTTATTCATGAATTTCCTTTCTTGTGTCCTTCACCCCGCTTATGATGGACACTTATTCATGAATTTTCTTTCCTGTGTCTTTCATCCCGCTTATGATGGACACTTATTCATGAATTTTCTTTCTTGTGTCTTTCATCCCGCTTATGATGGACACTTATTCATGAATTTTCTTTCTTGTGTCTTTCATCCCGCTTATGATGGACACTTATTCATGAATTTTCTTTCCTGTGTCTTTCATCCCGCTTATGATGGACACTTATTCATGAATTTTCTTTCTTGTGTCTTTCATCCCGCTTATGATGGACACTTATTCATGAATTTCCTTTCTTGTGTCTTTCACCACACTCTCGAAGACAAAATTTCATAAAAATCAGGAAAGTGTCTTCGAGAACTTCGCTTGTCAGGGTGTGGTATTAGTCTCCAGTGGCGAGAAAGAATACTTTCCTTTTTAGAGATATTCTAACACTTACTGTTCCCATCCCAATAAAATTACCTCTTATTAAGCTGACATAGAAGTCTCATCTTTTAAATCCTTTTGTAATTTCTTATTAGAACTAAATAATCGGTAGATCGCCGGGATCAATAATAGTGTTATGAATGTAGCGAAAAGTAATCCCGAAATGATAACTGTTGCCATCGGTGCTTGATAGTTGCTCGACGTTCCTGTTGTAATCGCTAATGGTAACATGCCGGCAGCAGTTGTAAAGCTAGTCATAAAAATAGGGCGCATTCGATTTCTCCCTGCTTCCACAAGTGCTTCTGTTACGATATACCCTTCTTTTCTTAGTTGTTTTGTTCGATCGATAAACAGGATGGCATTATTGAGAACAATACCAATGAGCATGATGATCCCCATAGCAGATAATGCACTTAATTCCCGTTGAGTGAAGAATAAACCTAAAATCACACCAACGATCGTCATCGGAATAATCGACATTACAATAATCGGATGGAATAAATGATCGAATTGCACAGCCATCACTAAATAAACGAGGAAAATGGCAATCCCGATAATGAGTAGAATCTCCATCATTAATTCTTGCTGTTGCTCCAAATCTCCTGTAGTTTCTATCTGGTAGCTGTCCGGCGTTTCAAAATCAGCAATTAATTGTTGGACGTCGCGATTAACGGAACCTAAATCTCTTCCTTCTAATTCAGCAGATATCGTTACATACCTTGTTCCATCATCATGTGTAATTTGATTTGGAATTTCGGTCGTATTTAAACGAATAAATTCAGATAATGTTTTATTGCCTTCCATTGTCTGTACTTCCATATCCAATAAGGCATCTTTCTTATCTATCTCATTGGCCCATTCTACTTGAATAGGTATCTCTTTGTTTTCTACAACGATTTCGTCAATTGGCATATCTAAAAATGCTTGCTCCATATAATTTCTAACATAGAGAGAACTGAGTCCACTATCTCTGATAGCATCGTCTTTCAATTCAATTACTTCGTCAAGTGAAGCACGTTCTCCAGAGTGACTAACACCGACAACTCCTGAGATTTCTTCTAATTCACTTGAGAAGTCTGTTGCAATGGATTCGAGTTCCTTCAATTTATCACCTTTTATCATCACTTGGATTGGCTGTCCACCACCTTCAGAGAAAGTACCTTGCACACTTTTAATCGGTTGTGTGTCTTGCAGCTCCCGTAACGATTTCGTGATTTCTTCATTGACTTGATTTTGCTCTCTTGTGATGGCATCCCCTGTGGTCAAATTAATAATACTGAACAGTAAGCCACCATCATCCATCGCATAGTTCGCTTCTACATCTTGTATCGCTTCTAATTCTCGATTAATCTCTTGTACAACCTCATTTTTTTCAGAGATGGATACACCTGGTTCTAATTCAATCATTAATTCAGAATAACGGTTATACATATCTGGCATAATTGTCATTGGTATTTTCGAGACTAAGAAGAGTGAACCTGCCAATATAAGAATAAACAAGCTAATGATGGCGAAACTATTTCGTTTTTTCTTAACAATCCATTGAGCGAATTTGGTGTAGCTATTTATAATCCAACCATCCTTCGTTCTCGCATGGTTTTTGCGGATTTTCAAAAAGCGATGAGCGAAAGTTGGAATAACGGTAAAGGAGATAAGCGCAGAGCTGACTAACGTGATGGCAACTATCATCGATAAAATGATCATAAATCTTCCGATATCTCCACTGATTAATCCAATGGGTACAAATACGACAATAGTTGTTAACATAGAGGCGATGACTGCGGTTGCTACTTCTTTTGTTCCTTCCAGTATCGCTTCTAATTTATCAAAGCCTTGTTCTTTCTTGCGATAGATTGATTCAAGAATAACGATCGAGGAATCTACCATCATCCCAATCCCTAATCCTAACCCAATTAAAGTTAGAATATTAAAACTATAATCAAAAAGCCACATGGCGATAAAGGTAAGCAAAATAGAAGTAGGAATCGCAAAACCAATAATAAAAGTAGCTCTTATATTACGCAGAAAGAGAAACAGGATAAATATCGATAAAATCCCGCCAATGAGAATATTTGCTGTTACTCCGTTAAGAGAATCTTCTACGTAATCAGCTTGGGCTACAACCTCGTGTAGTTCGAATCCATTTATAAGTCCTTCATCTCTTATCTCTTTTATTTCAGCACGGACAGCGTGAGCCATTTCAATTTGGGTAACATCCGCAACTCGACCAATTTGTATCATGATGAAATCCTTTGATCCATTCTTCCAAACGATAGAATTACTTTCTTGCGGCTGCAGGGAAACTTCTGCAATATCTTTTAATACAATCATTTCATTTTGGCCTTGAATCGGTATATCTTCAATGCTGGAAGTCGAATCTAATGCAGAATGCCATCTTAAGGATGGGGTATCTTCTTCCCCATCGAATTGCCCAATAGCTGCTTCTTGATTTATTTCTTGAATGGTTGTAATTATTTGCTGGAGATCAAGTTCTTGCTCCATTATTTTATCTCGGTTAAATGATACAATGATTTCCTGTTTGTAACCTCCCTCTAAAGCAACATCTCTAACTTCTGGGAGGTTCTCTAATCTAGGTTCCAATATATTCTCAGCAAAATCGGTAATCTCAACCATATCTTCACCAGATAAATCTAGGTAAAATTCATAATCTCCCTCTGTACTAAATTGACCTGCTTGATAATCCTGAATATTATCATTGCTAGATGCAACAGTATGGATAGTATTTTCTACCTCTTGAAAAACCTCATCCCCTCGGTCTGTTTCAATCGTAATACTAACATTGCTTCTACCTACATAAGAGGTAGAAGAAACATTTTCTACTCCGTCAATTCCTTTAATTTCATTCTCTAATGGATTGGTAATGGTTTGCTCAACATCAAGCGCAGACATATCTCCGGCCATGATATCAACAAATGCCCCGTCCATATTGACTGATGGTAGAAGTTCCCTATCTAACTTTAGAATGGATTGAATACCTAAGACTACAATAAGCACAACAAGCAAACTAACAAGGATTTTCCTTTCGATAATAAATCTTAACCATTTCAATGGTATCTCCTCCTGGATCATATTATTTACGATGCTAAACATAGGTAAGTCCCCCTGATAGAAGTATCTTTTGTGGGAATATGTAAGTTATGGACTAACTATTTCTACCTAGCGATTTCATTTTATACCGTAATTATCCAATTAGGTATTGTTCTTGAGACGTAACTTTTCTAAGTCTAGAGGCTTAGGAGACATATGCTATACTGAAAGAAAAAGTTTTGGTGGTATGAAGAATGAAAAGATTATTACTTGTGATGTTATTGTTTCTAAGTGGATGTTATCAAGCAGGAGACCAAGCGACATTACCATTTAATAAGGCTCCTCAAACAGAAAAAGTAAAAAAAGAATTGCTATATCCCGATCGACCATTAGACAGGTTTTGGAACATTACCGAAATCAATTTAGATGCAAGTTCTGTTCTTTTAATAAATGCCGATACAGGACATGTTATTTATGAAAAAAATAGTGATATACCATTACCTACAGCAAGCATGTCAAAAATGATGACGGAATTACTTGTTTTAGAAGCAATTGAGAGTGGGAAATTGGAATGGGGTCGTGATGTAGAAATAAGTGATTATGCATACTCCATCTCCCATCAACCAGGATATGCTTCTGTCGATTTATCGCAAGAACTTCATTACACGGTGGCAGAATTGTTCCAGGCTATGGCAATTCACTCAGCCAATGGCGCAACCATCGCATTAGCGGAAGAGATAAGTGGAAGTGAAGAATTTTTTGTGCAGCAAATGAATAAACGAGCGCAAGAGTTACAGTTGGAGGATACACAATTTGTGAACAGCACTGGATTAGATAATTTGCATTTGGGAGATTATTATTCTGTTGGCGGTGTAGACGATACGAATACGATGTCAGCACAGGATTTAGTGATACTTGCGGAGCATTTGATTACGACATATCCCGAATTGTTGGAGACTGTTAACCAGCCTACATATGTATTAAATAACCGGGAATATGAAAATACGAATGGGATGCTGGAAGGTGATTTAGCTTTCGAAGGTGTGGACGGGTTGAAAACTGGATATACCGATCTTGCTGGCTATTGTTTTACTGGAACTGTTGAACGAGAAGGTGTAAGACTAATCTCTGTTGTGATGGGAACATCCTCAGAAGTCGACCGTTTTGTCGAAACGGCGAGATTATATGAAAAAGCATTTGAGCAGATAGAATAGTTTTGAGATAGTAAAGAAGCTGTTCTAAGTGGGATCAAAATGATTAATATTTGTTCCGCAAGTAGTAGTTGAGTATAATTGATTTTGTTGATTTTAAACAGAAATAGAAGAAGAAGGCGAAAAAATGAAAAACGGTTTACATTTATATAAGACTGACATGAAAAATATTATCACAAATTGGGTTGCGGCGATTTTAATAGGGGGCTTAATGATACTACCCTCGTTATATGCTTGGATGAATATTGAAGCATCATGGGACCCATATGGTCAAACCGATCAAATTAAAGTTGGGGTAGTGAACAATGACATTGGAGCCTCCGTTCGTGAAGAGGACATACATGTAGGTGATGAATTAGTAGAAACATTGAAAGATAATGATTCGATGGATTGGCAATTTGTCGACGAAGAAAAAGCAATGGATAAATTAGAATATGGAGATTATTTTGCTGTAATAGTAGTTCCAGAAGATTTTTCGGAGAAGTTGGCTACGGTTATCAGTGACCAACCAGAAAAAGCAGAAGTAGCGTACTATGTGAATGAAAAAATAAATGCAATTGCTCCGAAGATAACGGATAAAGGGGCTACGGTAATAGTAGAAGAAATAAGTTCAAATTTCATTTCAACGGTCAATGGCGTTATCTTTGACATGTTTAATCAGATCGGTATGGAATTAGAAAATGCACTACCTGACATTATACAATTCGAAGACTATATTTTTACTATTGAAGAAAAGCTTCCTGAAATTAAAAATATATTAGATGAATCATTAGCAGACGCTGAAAATGCGGAGGAAATGGTCAGTGATGCCAATAGTCTTATTCCTAGAGTAGAAGAGGCAACTAGTCAAGGACTTTCAACTGTGAATGAAACATTAGATTTTATATATGAAGCAGAAGGACGATTAGATGAAATAGCTCCACGAGTAAACGAAGATTTAGACACGATTCAGCAAGCAGTGCAGGATACGAATGCGTTTTTAGAATCAGTAGATATATCTTCACAGAACTTGCCAGATATCCATCAACAAATAGATAACTGGAATGAACAAATAGATAGTTCCATTGCTTCTATTGAATCCATAGAGGAAATCTTACGTCAGGTTCAAAATCAACAAGAATCTAATCAGGATGAAGAAACAACGGATAATCCAGACGAGAATGGATCAGAAGATAACCAGGAACCTGAAGGAGATACAGAAGAAGAAGCCAATCAACAAAATAATCAAGAGCAGATTGAAGATGCACTAAATCAACTGGCATCCATGAAAGCTGCGCTACAAGAACTGCAAGAACAACTGAACCAAGCTAATGAGATGATCAAAGAAAACAATGAAGCATTAGAAGAAATGATTGCTAACTTAAAAGACACTGCTCAATTTACAAATGAGAGACTGGATGCATTTATTTCAGAGTACCAAGAAACGATAGAACCAAGAGTCAAAGAAGAAATTCAGCATACGAAAAGCTCGTTAGAATCGGCAAAAAGTATTTTAATGGAGATTCAAAATACCATACCGGAAGCACAAGAATTATTAAATAGAACAGCAACAAATTTAGTAGATGGCGAAGAGATGCTGGAAAGTGTGTTAGCAGAATATCCTTATATTCATACCAAAATTAATGAACTCGCTGATAAAATCCGTAGTGTCGAAGGGGAAACGGATTTAGAGGAAATTATTGAGTTGTTGCAAAATGATCCTGATGCGGAACGAAGCTTTTTTGAGGAACCAGTCATGTTAAATCAAAATAAGTTATTCCCAATTGATAATTATGGAACAGGAATGACGCCGTTTTATACGGTTTTAGCGATATGGGTTGGTGGATTGCTGTTAATTTCGCTATTGGCAACAGATCCCCATCATGTAGAGTCCTATACAGGAAGACAGATTTATTTTGGTAGATTATTCACTTTTATCACAATCGGATTCTTCCAAACGATAATCGTGACATTGGGTGATATGTATCTTCTTGATGTAGAAGTCAAGGAACCCATCTGGTTTATATTATTCGGCTTGTTATCAAGTATTGTATTTATTTTGATTGTATACACCTTAGTGTCGGTGTTTGGTGACATTGGCAAAGCTTTAGCCATCGTCTTTCTTGTTTTACAGATCGCTGGTGCTGGAGGTACCTATCCAGTAGACTTACTACCAGAATTTTTCCAAGCCATTAATCCTTATCTTCCGTTCACATATGCGATTAATTTGATGCGAGAAGCAGTAGGAGGAATTGTTTGGAGTAAAGTCCAACATGATGTCCTGGTTCTATCGGCATTCGGACTTGTCGCATTGATTATTGGAGCGCTGTTCAAAGCACGCTTGAACAAGTATACACATCGATTAATGAAGAAATCGAGAGAAACCGGCTTATTCCATTAATCAAGTAACCCTCCATTTTTCGGAGGGTTAACTTTTAGGGAGGGTGTATTATGAGTAAAAGAGGCTGGATTATTTATAATGGGAATTTATACACAAAGAAATTTGCCGAACAAATCAAATGGTTACGAAAAACAGCAGAGACGTTTGATTTTGAAATAGATGTGATCGCTAATAATCAACTCTTGGTTGCTATGGAAGAAGGATGTGCACGAATACTTACCGAAAAGCAAAAGCCTGACTTTGTGTTCTTTTGGGATAAGGATTTATTTTTGGCGAGACAACTAGAAGAACAGGGGGTGCGCTTATTTAACCCGGCCAAAGCGATAGAGATTTGCGATGATAAAGCATTAACCTATCTGCAGTTAGCGAATCATGGTATTCGCATGCCAAAGACGATCATTGCCCCAAAGGTCTTTGTTTCGTTAGAAGACGATAGCCATCTTGGCCAAGTAATCGAAATACTTAGCTTTCCCATGGTCATTAAGGAGACATTCGGATCCTTTGGTGAACAGGTATATTTGATTAAAAATGAGCAGCAATTACGCCAAAAAGCAAAGGAATTACAGCATAAACCACATCTTTTTCAAGAGTATATTGCATCAAGCTATGGTCGAGATGTGCGCTTAAATGTCGTAGGAGATCGTGTAGTCGCAGCAATGCTTCGAAAGTCAGATCAAGACTTCCGTGCAAATGTAACAGCAGGTGGCAAAATGTATCGTTACCAGCCAACAGAAGAAGAAGAGAAATTAGCGGTTCGCTGTAGTCAAATAGTTGGGGCAGACTTTGCAGGTGTTGATCTCCTTTTTGGAGAAAATGATGAACCCATTTTGTGTGAAATTAATTCCAACGCACATTTTAAAAACATATATGATTGTACAGGTGTTGATATTACAAAGGATATGATGGCTTTTATTAAGGAGACCATTACCGAATAACAAATACTTAAACCGGGCAAATTTTTGCTCGGTTTTTTGTATCTATTCTATCTTTCTACAAATAATACAATTATATATGTCAAAAAATAATGAGGTAGGAAAAATGAGGAGACTTCGGACAACTCGTAAAAGTAATAAATCTCAACAACCTAAGCAAACCAATCGAATGGTGAAAATGGTGCTAGAGGATAATCGGTCGACATTAAAGAGTATCTTTAAAAATAGTGTTGATATCCAGTTCAGAGACTTGCAATTAAAAGAGGAAAATAACAATCGGGCCTTTATTTGTTATACAGAAGGTATGGTTAGAGAAGAGTTTATTCATGATAATGTCTTAGAACCGTTATTAGGAATCGATCTTAATAAGGAAGAAATAAACTCTGCTTCATTAATTTCCTATATGGATTCTAATATTATCAAGGCTTCTTCAGTGGATAAGACTTCTAATTTAGATCATATTATAGAAAAAATACTTCGAGGGCAAACGGCGATTTTTATCGATGGGTTTGACAGTGCGTTACTAATCAGTACAGAATCTTATCAATCGAGAGCGGTAGAGGAGCCAGAAACGGAATCAACGGTAAGAGGATCAAGAGAAGGTTTTAACGAAGTCATAAGTACTAATACTTCCTTACTCCGTCGTAAAATAAATAATCCTCATTTAATTTTTGAGGAGTTCATTATTGGAGGAAACACAAAAACCACAGTGCGCATTGGCTACATCGACGGTATTGCTAAGCAAGAGATAGTAGAGGAAGTAAGAAATCGTCTTGAATCGATCGAGACGGATGTTGTACTGGAAACTGGTTATTTAGAGCAATATATAGAAGATCATCCTAAGTCCATCTTTCAGACGATTGGTAATAGCGAAAAGCCAGACAAAGTAGCCGCAAAATTATTGGAAGGTCGAGTGTCCATATTGTGTGATGGGACACCGTTTGTATTAACAGTACCTTATTTATTTATTGAGTCAATGCAAGTACCGGAAGACTATTATTCCAAGCCTTATTTTACTACACTAATTCGTTTGATTCGACTGATTGCGTTATTTCTAACTGTTGCTACTCCGGCAGTTTTTGTGGCGGCGGCCACTTTTCATCATGAAATGGTGCCAGCCTTATTATTAACAACGATGGCTGCTGCTGAGGAGAGAGTACCTTTTCCGATTATGTTAGAAGCTTTAATCATGACTGTTATCTTTGAGCTACTTCGTGAAGCTGGGGTCCGAATGCCTCGACCTATCGGCTCAGCTGTGAGTATTGTTGGTGCATTAGTAATTGGGGAAGCTGCTGTACAGGCAGGACTAGTAGGAGCACCAATGGTTATTGTAGTAGCGTTGACAGCTATTACCGGTTTTGTTGTGACAGCGATCAATAATACTGTCATTTTAATTCGATTTTTCCTGATTTTGTTATCGGGATCTTTCGGATTCTACGGTTTACTGATGGGAACACTGTTCGTTGTTGCTCACGCTTGTTCATTAAGATCATTTGGTACTCCGTATCTAACACCGTTCGCACCAGTAGAGTTAAAGGAATGGAGAGATACATTTGTCCGGTTGTCATTGAAGAATTTACAAAGAAAGCCAAGTTCTATTCTTCGCAAGAAATATTGAATATATCACTAGGAGTGACAACTTATGAAGAAAATAGTCCCTTTTTTTATGGTAATTTTATTGACTGGGTGTTGGGATGTAGAGGAATTAACAGAGATTGGGATTGTAGCTGCGATGGCAATTGATATGGATGAAGAATCGGGAGAATACCAGCTTACATCAGAATTTTTAAGGCCATCTGCTGAGAGTACATTTGTCGCTTCTCAAGACGAACCTTTCTTAACGGTATCGGTAACGGGAAGGTCGATGTCTGAATTACTAAGAAAAACAAATCTTAAAATAGATCGGAAAGGCTTCTATTCTCATAACAAGGTAGTGATTGTGAGTGAAGAAGTTGCCAGAGAAGGTTTACTGCCCATTTTTGAAACATTCCAACGAGAGCAACTAGTACGAAGTTATGTTTGGCTGGGAGTGACTAGCGGTACAAGTGCTGCTTCAATCCTTGAGAAGCAAAAAAATAGTATCTCGAAGATTCCTGCCGATTTTCTTGATAGCTTATTTGATAATGCCGAGTATGAAACTGTTTCGTTTAATTTATTGAAATTTTATAAGCACGCTTTAAGGCAAGGACAAAATCCGGTATTAGGTGTTATAACCTTTGATCAGAGTGAACAGAAGGCAGAACCTGATGTGCATTTGTCTGGTGGAGCGGCTTTTATCAAAGACAAACTTGTTGGTTTTATGAATAATGATGAAACGATGGGGTATAATTGGATCACTACTAATAATAGGAATAGCAACGAAGGTACAATGACTTTTCCTTATAAAGACGATAAATACGTTACACTAAAATTAGTTAATATTAATTCAAGTATTAAGCCAAAAGTAACAAATAAAACGGATATCTCCTATACTGTTGAAATAAAACAACAATTGGAAGTTACAGAACGTCAGGAATTAAAAAAAACAGAAACAAGAAAAGAGCTTGCTCAGTTAGTAGTCGAGCTTGAGAAAACAGTAAAAAAAGAAATAGAAGGTAAGGTGGAACAAGTCATCACAAAAGCACAGGAAGACTTTCAATCAGATATTTTTGGGTTTGGAGCATCATTACGCAATAAGTACCCAAAAGTTTGGAACAATATAAAAGATAATTGGAGTGAAGAATTTGCCAAAGTTCCCTATGAAATTAAAGTGGAGGTAGAAATTTTAAATACAGGTTTACTAGATGGATCTCTACATCCTCACGAATAACTTAGCGAAAAAACCCCCTGAAAATATGATAAATAAGCACGAGAATTAAGACTAAAGCATAGGCTAGACCCCCAAATATTAAGAAACCTAACATCGGGTCTGCTTTCAGTACTTCCATTTTTAAGGGCATAAGAATCCTCCTTTTACTACGGTGACTTCCATCAGATTGGACGATGAACCATCACAAACGGAAGTCACCTTTTATTTATTATGTTTCTTCTTCACTTTGATAATCAGCAGGATTAATAACGGAAGAAGTGCATACAACAGTATACTGTAGACTCCTCCTTCCATTCCTTTCCATCTTTGATCATCTAAATTATCAAAACGGAGTATCGAAATAATAGGAAGCGCTAAACCAAAAATAATAATAATCCATTTAGAATTTGATTTATTAAATAACCAAGTAAACATTAAAGAAAAACCATAAAAATGGATAGCTGTTTTATAAAATCCCCCGATAAACATGATAAACACGCCGATAGCATCAAGATTAGTAAAAATCATGGCAACATGAACCGAGAGCATTGTCTCTAACAATGGTATTTCGGAGCTTCCTGTCAGTTCTGAACCTAGGACACCAATAAAGACAATGTTAGCTATTAATAATAAAAACGTTGAAACCGTAACAGCAATATATGTTGTTTTACGGATAAATTCTTGTTTTTTGACATAATGCCAAATGGTAAGAAAGACTACCATCTCACCGAAAGGAAAGGAAACAACTATCGGGATTTCTGCAAGGATTGGTTGAATCCCTTCCCCTAAAATTGGTAATAAATTCAATATCTCAAACTCACCGGAAATCATATTCAGAAAATATGCGGCAAGTAAGAAAAAGAAAAGATATGGCAGAAATATTTCAATCGATCTAGCGATGACTTCAATTCCTTTATGCAAAATATAAACCATTACCACAATGAATATATAAAGAATTACGAGAAGAGGTGTTTCAGGTAGAGCAGTCATTTTGATCAAGGCACCAAATTCATAGAAATTATGTGTTGTTTGACTCAGAAAATACATGCTGTATAGAAATATCAGCGGTTTAGCTAGAATAACACCCAGACAGTCATTTAATATCTCCGCAAAGTTCTTCATGGTGTGATATCTAGGTATTTGGGTATACACCCATAATAAAATAAAGCTGAGAACAAAAGACACTAACACGACGATCCATGCATCCCTTTTAGCTCCACTACCTAAGGCAAACAATGTCGTACTTCCAATCTCAAATGCTACGATGAGGGCGAAAAGCTGAATATTTGATATTTGTCTCATGTCTCATTACCCCCATGAATAGATTATGGCAATTCTTTTTTTTGGCGTACGGTATAGTTTTAACATTTTTGCCATTATAACTGAAAAATATAACGGCAGGCTGAAAGTACCTGTAATTTAGGAGCATAATATACTAGAGGATAAAGATAAAAAAGGAGATCGAAGAATAGAGCATAATGGCCGGCTGATTTACGGTAAAGAAGACGTCGAAAATAATAGTATATTTATTGATTAAGTGCAAACAGAAGCAGAACTGCTTAGAATGGAGATCGAACTTGCCATCTATCAAGAGCTTCAGGTGAGCGCATTCATCATCGACTTTATCGTTCCAAGAACAGAACAAGTCTGAATCCGATGTGAATGGTTCTGCCAACATCATACAAAAGTGGTTCCGGCAGCGTTTGAAGGCATTTTTTCTATGAAATTGTTCTTTCAACCAACATCCATCGTATTAAAATAACGTAATCCCCAAGGCATGGCCAATGGGATAATCTGTTATTGATTATGTTTTTTCTTCACTTTTATAATCAGAAGGATTAATAACGGAAGGAGTGCATACAACAGTATATTGTAGACACCCCCTTCCATTCCTTTCCATTTTTGATCGTCTAAATTATCAAAACGTAGTATCGAAATAATAGGAAGTGCTAAACCAAAAATAATAATAATCCATTTAGAATTTGATTTATTAAATAACCAAGTAAACATTAAAGAAAAACCATAAAAATGGATAGCTGTTTTATAGAATCCCCCGATGAACATGATAAACACGCCGATAATATCAAGATTAGTGAAAATCATGGCGATATGAACCGAGAGCATTGTCTCCAGTAACGGTATTTCTGAACTGTCTGTCAATTCCACACCTAAGACAGCAATAAAGACAATCTGAGCTATTAATAATAAAAACGTTGAAACAGTTACAGCAATATATGTTGTCTTACGGATGAGATGCTGCTTTTGGACATAGTGCCAAATGACGAGAAAAACTACCATCTCACCAAAGGGAAAGGCTACAATGTTTGGGATTTCTGTGAGGACTGGTTGGAATCCTTCTCCTAGAATTGGTAATAAATTCGCTATCTCAAAGTCACCGGAAATCATATTCAGAAAATAAGCGGCAAGCAAGAAAAAGAAAAGGTAGGGCAGAAATATTTCAATTGATCTGGATATGACTTCAATCCCTTTATGTAAAATATAAACCATTACCACAATAAACATAAAAAGAATAACGAGAAGTGGTGTATTGGGCAAAGCAGTCATTTTAATCAAGGCACCAAATTCATAGAAATTATGTGTTGCTTGACCTAGAAAATACATACTGTACAGAAATAACAACGGTTTAGCTAGCATGAACCCCAGACAGTCATTTAAAATCTCGGCAAAATTTTGTTTTGGGTAATATTTCGGTATTTCGGTATATACCCATAATAAAATAAAGCTGAGAAGAAAAGACAATAACACGACGATCCATGCATCTCTTTTAGCTCCAACACCTAGGGCGAACAATGTCGTACTTCCAATCTCAAATGTTACGATGAGGGCGAAAAGCTGAATATTTGATATTTGTCTCATGTCTCAATACTCCCATGAAAAGATTATGGCATTTCTTTTTTTGACGTACGGGTATAGTTTTAACATTTTTGCCATTATAACTGAAAAGTATAACGGCAGGCTGAAAGTACCTGTAATTAAAGGAACATGCTATACTTGAGAAAAAAGGACAAGGAGGCCATTGTATGAATGGCTGGCTGATTTACCGTAAAGAAGACGCCGAAAAGAATAGTGCATTTATTGATTGGATGCTAACTGAAGCAGAGCTACTTGGGATAGAAGTTGAACTTGTTATCTATCATGAGTTGACATATGGCATTCGTGATGGCCACCTTTTTATTGATTGGAAAGGGCGAAATAAACCTAATTTTGCCATCATGAGGGCAATTGATCCACTCCTGTCTCAGCAATTCGAATTACTGGGCATTAAGGTCTTTAACAATTCAAGAGTTGCCGCGATTGCCAATGATAAAGCACAAACACACCAGCTATTTGCCACCTACGGAATTCCAATGGTTGATACACAATTTATAAACAAAGATGAAATAGAAAAGCATGCTTTCCGTTTTCCAATTATATTAAAAGCAGTTAACGGAAGAAGCGGGAACCAGGTACATATGCTTGATTCGTTAGAAGATTTGCCGCCATTAACGAGCGAGAGATATATTGTACAATCAATGGCAACCCCTGGAAAGGATCTGCGTGTATTTGTCATGGGTGGTCAAGTGATTGGTAGTGTGCTTCGAGAATCTGGTAGCGATTTCCGTGCAAATTATACACTTGGTGGAAAGGCAACACTGTATCCATTATCTTCGTTAGAGCGGGAATTGGTCGAAAAAATCCATTCCATTCTACCAGCTGATTTTATAGGGATTGATTTTGTCTTTGATGAACAGGGGGGACTTTTGTTCAATGAAATAGAAGATATTGTCGGAAGCAGAACACTCACGAGTCTAACAGATAAAAATATTGCGAAACTATATTTGGAACACATTTTGACAAGTGCCCGATAAGTAAGCGAAAGTGCCCGATACCTCTCTGAAAACCTCCCGATACCAAAGCAGACGGAATCAAGAGGTGTCTGCTTTGTGGGAACTTATTTTCTTATGCTATAATAATGGTAACTACAATTTTTTTTCCTCCATATTTCCGTTCTATTTCGTTACATACCATAGAGAAAAAATAAACATCTGAAGAAGAGAGGAATGTATCTGATTTGAATATTTTAATGTCAAAATTCTTGGAAGTTGTACTAGCTGTTCTTCCCATAACGATAATTGTCGTCATACTAAATTTTACCTTGACTTCGCTTGATGCCTCCTTAATTATCCGCTTTTTAATTGGGGCAGTCTTTATTATTATTGGATTATCGATATTTTTATTAGGTGTTGATCTTGGAATCACCCCTATTGGTAATCAACTTGGAAAAGCCATTGCGAAATCAAACCGCTTATGGATTGTCATCGTAGCCGGATTATGTTTAGGATTCATTATTTCGATTGCTGAACCAGATCTACATATTTTGGCTGGACAGGTAGAGGTGGTGACAGCGGGAGCGATTGGTAAGTTTATATTAGTTGTGATTGTATCACTCGGTATTGCAGTCTTACTTTCGCTGGGGCTCGTACGGATTGTACACAACATTCCATTATTTAAAATACTAACGATACTGTATGGGATTGTTCTTGTCATTGCTATCTTTACCTCACCCCAGTTTTTAGCGATTTCTTTTGATGCATCGGGAGCGACAACTGGAGCGATGACGGTGCCATTTATCCTAGCATTATCGATCGGTATTTCTGTATTGAAAAAGGACAGTAAAGCATCGGAAAAAGACAGTTTCGGACTTGTAGCGATAGCGTCAGTTGGTGCGATTATTGCAGTCATGTTGATGAGTATCATTACGAATCAAGAGGAACTGACAGGAGCGATGGAACAAGATCACACTGTTTCAGGATCTATATTTGGACCGTTTCTTGATGAATTCGGCCATATTGCACAAGAAGTAATCCTCGCATTGTCGCCAATCATTGTGATATTTTTGATTTTTCAAAAATTGTCATTCAAGCTGTCTAAAACAAATTTCCGTAAAATTATAACAGGTCTTGTCTTTACGTTTGTCGGCTTAGTGCTGTTTCTAGTAGGGGTTAATGCAGGATTCATGGAATTAGGAACGGAACTGGGACATAGCATTGCCTCCTTGGACAATAAAGCGTATATTGTTATTATCGGTTTAATCTTAGGGATTGTCACCATATTGGCAGAGCCTGCTGTATATGTGTTAACGAATCAAATTGAAGATGTAACAAGTGGTTATGTTAAACGGAGAGTGGTACTATTTACACTAGCGATCGGAGTCGGGATTGCCGTTGCCTTATCGATGCTACGAATTTTAATTCCAGACTTACAATTGTGGCATTATCTATTACCAGGTTATCTCATAGCCGTTGCATTGATGTATGTGGCACCGAAATTGTTTGTAGGTATCGCATTTGACTCTGGTGGTGTAGCATCAGGACCGATGACCGCTACTTTTATTCTAGCATTTACACATGGAGCAGCGGATGCAATAGAAGGTGCAGATGTCATCGTTGACGGATTTGGTATGATAGCAATGGTAGCATTAACCCCACTAATTACACTTCAATTACTAGGGCTAATCTATAAGTTGAAGTCGCGAAAAGGAGGCATGCAATAATGTTGCCTAATAAGAAAACACCTCATTTTGAAATAATATATGTAATTGTCAAATTCGGCTTAGGAAGTAAAATTTTAAAAGAAGCTAAAAAGTGTGGTGTGAAAGGTGGAACCCTTTTTATTGGAAAAGGAACAATCAGTAATAAATTATTAAATTTATTGTCGATCACAGACATGCGAAAAGAAATTGTCATGATGATCTCCAATCGCAAAACAGGTAAAAAGACATTAGAACATTTAAATAAAGTATTTCGTTTTGATAAGCCGAACCATGGGATCATTTTTACCACATCTTTAACGAGCTTGATGGGAACAAGAAGTTGTCAAATTGATGATGATGATGAAAGAGGTGACGAAGAGATCATGTATCAAAATATTATGGTTGTAGTCGATAAAGGCAGAGCAGAAGATGTTATTGAAGCTGCTCAAAAAGGTGGGTCTAAAGGTGGAACGATTATTAATGCACGTGGATCAGGCGTTCACGAGACGAGTAAGCTGTTCTCGATGAATATTGAACCTGAAAAAGAAGTCGTTATGATTCTTTCAGACGAAAATTATACCGATGCCATTTGTGAAAAAATAAGCGAAGACCTGAAAATAAACGAACCCGGAAACGGGATCATCTTCGTACAAGATGTGAATCGAACATATGGAATTTATGAATAAAATGTATTGACGCTTTTTTAAATGAAAGTGTCCAAAAAATATTCTAACGTCTTTTATGATGAAAAGGGAGAACGATAGATGCGTAATGAAAAAGAAATGATGGATTTAGTGATCGGTTTTGCCACAGCAGATGATAGAATCCGTGTTGTAGGGATGAACGGTTCACGTACCAATCCTAATGTCACAAAAGATCGCTTCCAGGATTATGACATCGTTTACCTAGTAACAGACATGGATTCCTTTCTGGAAAACAGAGAATGGCTTGATTATTTTGGTGAGCAGATGATAATGCAGACACCTGAAGAATCATGTTTATTTCCAGCCACATTAGGTAACTGGTTTAGCTTTTTGATGCAATTTACAGATGGAAACAGAATAGATTTAATGCTTATTCCTCTGGAAGAATTAGACCTTTACTTAAAAAATGACAGTCTGACAAAAATATTATTAGATAAAGATAACCTGATAGCAACCCCTCCTGTACCAGATGAGGGTAGTCATTTTCTGAGAAAACCGTCCGCACAACAATTCACGGATTCCTGCAATGAATTTTGGTGGGTAACTCCCTATACAGCAAAAGGATTGTGTCGGGGGGAATTTTTTTATGCGACCTATCATCTGGAAAGAGTCCTACGCGAGGAATTGTTACGAATGATAGCGTGGAATGTCGGAGCTGAGCATGATTTCAAAGTGAATCTTGGTGCCGCCTATAAATTTATCCACCATTATGTAGATGCTGACATATTGGAATCACTACAAGAAACCTATCAGTTAGATTCGATGGACAAATGTTGGAATGGATTATTTTTAATGCAAAAACTATTTCAACAACAAGCAAAGAAATTGGCGAAGCACCTTGGATATACCTATCCTAATCAGTTTGAAAAAGTCATCCCATACATCCAGAAGCTTCATCAGGAATACAGAGAATGAAATAACAATTAAAAACGCCTGAATGTTAAAAAATCCAAGCGCTCTTAGTTTTCGGCGGACATTTAGTACACTATTCCGTCGAAAAGATGCCTATTTTAGGAGTCCACGGACATTTGTTCCGTTATTTGGTAAAGATTGCATAGAATTGGCTTCTATTTTTGTAAATAACGGAACAAATGTCCCACAACACCTCCGAATCAACACTTTTTTCAAAAATAACGGAATAATTGTCCGCGTCATCGATATAAGCTTATTCTACATACTTTAGCAACGACATATTAGTTTGTATTTTTGTCATATGCTTGAAGCCATACTTTAAATGCCTGTGGTTCTAAAGGTTTGCTGAAATAATATCCTTGCAGAACATCACACTGATGCTTTTGTAAGAATTTTATGTGGGCTTCTGTTTCGACACCCTCTGCAATCGTAGCCATTTTCAAATTGTGTGCCAGCGTGATAATTGCAGAGACGATATCCTCATCATCTCCATTATCAGAGATGTCTTGAATAAATGACTGGTCTATTTTTAAATGATCGATAGGAAATTGCTTTAAATAGCTTAACGAACTGTAACCAGTGCCGAAGTCATCAATAGCTATTTTTACTCCTATTTCCTTTAATTCATGCAGTACTGTGGATGCAGTGTCAGCATCCATTGCCATTGACTCTGTTATTTCTAACTCTAAGTATTCGGGTTCTATACCGATTTCCTCAATGATATTTTGAACAACCGGAATCAAATCCGTTTGATAAAATTGACGAATAGATAAGTTCACTGATATCGGGAAAAGAGGATGACCTTCCTCTTGCCACTGTTTAACCTGCTGACAAGCTTCTCTTATTACCCATTCACCAATTGGAACAATTAATCCACTATCCTCAGCTAGCGGAATGAATTGTCCTGGAGAAATCATGCCTAATTCTTTATTATTCCATCTTATTAATGCTTCTGCTCCGTAAACTTTGTTAGTTACTGCATCGATTTGTGGCTGATACACTAGTAAAAATTCTTCGAGAGCAATCGCTTTGCGTAGCAAGGATTCCATCTCAACATTGCCATGGATCTTGCTAACCATGGAGTCGTGATAAAATTGAAAATTACTTTTGCCAATCCGCTTTGCATGATACATGGCATTATCTGCTTTTTTAATTAATGTTTTTGCATCTGTTGCATCACTAGGATACACACTGATCCCGATGCTGGGGGAGACAACAATATCAATTCCATCTAAATGATAAGAAACAATTAATTCTTTCAAAATATTAGTTGCTACCTGTTCTGTTTCTTCAATTGTAGTATTTTCTAATAGAACAATAAATTCATCCCCACCATACCGGAAGACGGTTGCATTAGCCGGTACATTTCTCTGGAGTCGTTTAGCAACTTTCTTTAACAGAATATCTCCATATTCATGACCGAGTGAATCATTTATCGTTTTAAACCGATCTAAATCGAGAAAAAAGATAGAAAAATCAGCTGTGCTTTCTGCATTATCTATCATGTTTTTTAATTGATTATGAAAAAAATGCTGATTCGGCAACGTTGTTAAATAATCATGATAAGCTAGATAATTTAATTTGTCTTCTAAGTGTTTCTTTTCTGTGATATCTTTCGCTAAACAATGAACACCGGTTAAATGACCGTCTACTATAATTGGTATGACTGTGACATGTATATAAACACGATCTTTTTGTTTATTATGTAGACATGTCTCATATTGTACGGCTTCTCCTTCTTGTACTTTGGCATATTGATTTTTAGTATATTCGCGCAGTTCTGGTACAATGTGTGGTAAAAAAGAAGTACCTACTAACTCTTGTTTTGAGTATCCCATTAAATCTTCAGTTACTTTATTCATATAGATAAAATGACCTTGCAAATCCAAAGTAAGCACAGGATCAATATTGTTTTCAAATAAGGATCGATAGCGTTGTTCACTTTCCTGTAGCTGTTTTGCTATTTCTTTTTCTTTCGTAATATCACGAGCGACACCAATAACACCAGTAATCTTATCTTTTTTAAAGGTAGGTACAGCAGTGATATCAAGTATTAAGATATCCTTCTCTTTAGTGTATACACGTAGCTCTTTTTGCACCGCATTATTGGTAATTACCTCTTGAAAAAGGGAATTACATAATGATAGGTCTTCTTCATAAATAATGTCGTGGTAAGACTTGTCTAATAATTCTTGCTTGGTAAAGTGTAAGATTCGTTCATTAGCCGGATTGACATTTGTAAAATGTCCCTTTTTATTGAGGGTGAAAATAAGGTCTGGATTAAAATCAAACAATGACTCAAATTCCTGATGGGTTTTCTCTAACAATACCTCAGTATTCTTTTTATCTGTAATATCACTAAAAATATTTATAATATATTTTCTATTCTCATCCGTTTCTACCAGTTTTAGGGCAACAGAAACAGGATATTTTTCCCCATTTTTTTTGATTTGAACGGATTCAAACCGATCAAACTTGCTTTTGAAAAATGCTTGTTTATCTAACGATATGTGTCGTAACAAATCGGGATCAACTAAATCAAAAGGGTCCATATCTAATAATTCATATCTCGAATAACCAGTTAGCTCAATAGCTGCTTTGTTTACAGCCACAATTTGTTGGTTTTGATCTGAATCCCAGGAGGAGACAATGAGCGGTTCCGGTATATGATGAATGAGTAGTAGTAAATCATGATAGGAAATAGTAGGATCCTTAAATTGCATCTACATCACCCCAAACATTGGTGTTAGTCTATTTTACCCATTATACCATAGAAGAACAGTTTGAGGATATCTTCTGTTAATGGCAAAATATAGTCGCTGACATTCTCTTTCTTCATATAGTCTTTAAACATATGAATGTAGATCATGATCGCTTCTGTCGAGATATCTTGGTGGATAAATCCTGTCCTTTTCCCTTCATCTATTAACTGGTTGAATAAGGGGAGTGCTTTTTCTTGATATACCTTATCGATATACGATCCTTCACTTGAAAAATCACTCATTAGATAATGATATAATTCCTCATTAATTTTTGCTGCATCATCCGTTTTGTTAAAAATAATCTGTTCGATTTTTTCTGGAAAACGGATATCACTATCTATAATGTCTTGAAATTTTTGATATTCCTTCTCGACAAAATACACCATGGTTTCATGAATCAAATTGTCTTTGCTTTCGAAATAATTATATATGGTAACCTGGGAGACATTCGCTTCACTTGCTATTTTGGTTATCGGAACATTTTTAATTCCATAAGTAGAAAAAAGGTGAAGAGTTGCTTCCAAAATCTTATTTTTTTTTCGTTGTGTTCGTTTTTTAAATCCATCCATTGTTGTCACCTCTTGTATAGTATTTTAAGTGAAATTATGAAATATAACAACCGATTGATTTCAAAAAATACTTGATATTAGGCATATACTTCTATATTATGAAATATATAAGTTAATATATTTCAAAACTTAGGAGGTTTTGATATGAACATGATGGAAGTAAAAGGAGTAACAAAGAAATTTGGTAAGTTTACCGCTCTTAATGGGATTGATTTAGAGTTAAAAAAAGGGGAAGTATATGGTTTTATTGGACCGAATGGTGCTGGGAAATCAACGACTATTCGTGTCTTATTAGGAATCATTCAAGCAACTTCAGGAACTGCAACGATATTTGGCAAGGATGCCTGGAAAGATGCAGTAGAAATTCATCGAAAGGTTGCTTATTTACCGGGAGATGTACAGCTTTGGGAAAATTTAACGGGTGGAGAAATTATTGATACTTTTTTAAAATTGCGCGGGGGAATTAATAAGACGAAGCGTGATGCATTAATAGAGCGATTTCAGATAGATCCGCGCAAAAAAGCCGGTACGTATTCGAAAGGAAATAGACAAAAGATAGCATTAATTGCTGCTTTTGCATCTGATGCAGATTTATTTATCTTAGATGAACCGACATCAGGACTTGATCCTTTAATGGAAAATATATTTCAACAATGTGTAGAAGAAGTGAAATATGAAGGGAAAAGCGTTCTCTTGTCCAGTCATATCTTATCCGAAGTGGAAAAACTGTGTGACCGCGTCGGTATTATTAGACAAGGGGAAATGATTGAAACTGGTACATTAGATGAGTTACGTCATTTAACAAGAACGAACATTATCATCGAAACGGAAAAATCCGCGGCAGCCTTAAGTGGTCAATCAGGAATTCATCAATTTACAGAGGAATCCGGAGTATATTCATTCCAGGTTGACCCTGAAAAATTATCCAACGTTATGCAGAAGGTTGGTGAGTTAGGTATCAAACGAATTGAAAGTACACCACCAACATTAGAGGATTTATTTATGCGTCATTACGAAACAGATAGTGTAGCGGAAAAGGGGTGATGGAATGCTTTTTCATCAATTGAGATTTTTGCTCAGATTTAATGCACGACAAAATTGGCTTGCTAGTATTATTTGGGCATTGTCAATTGTTGGGATTACAGTTGTGGTAGCAGGCGCTTTTGTGAATCTTTTCGGATCTACTCAAGAACGGGATACAATGGCCCAAACGCTAGAAAATCCTGCAATGGTTGCGATGGTTGGACCAGTGTATGGAATTGACAACTATACGACAGGTGCGATGATGGCGAATCAAATGCTATTGTTTACTGCTATTGTTCTTGGAATTATGAGTATATTAATGCTAACGAAATTAACTCGGAAACAAGAAGAGGAAGGGAAATTTGAATTAATTCGTTCTATGCCGGTGGGGAGGTTATCGAGCTTAAGCAGTTCCTTAATTTTAGTAGCATTAGTCAATATTATTATCGGATTAGTAACAGCGATTGGCTTAATTGTGATAAATGTGGAAGGCATTGATGTAGAAGGGTCTATCATGTACGGAGCAGTTTTAACGGTGACAGGATTAATGTTTACCAGTATTACTGCTGTGATTACGCAGTTAACCGAAACATCCCGAGGTGCAGTAGGTTTATCGATGGCTGTACTGCTTCTGGCATATTTCGTTCGGGCAATTGGAGATGTCAGCAGTGAAGCTTTAAGTCTCATTTCACCATTAGGTTTGATTTTACGGGCGGAAGTATATGTGGACAATTATTGGTGGCCGGTCATCGTTTCGGTTCTGATAGCGATGGTGTTTACGGTGCTTGCCTTTTACTTGCATAATAGACGAGATTTAGGTGCTGGATTATTGCCATCCAAGCCTGGTAAGAAAGAAGCCTCCAAGCTATTATTATCACCAATTGGCTTAATTTTACGTTTGCAGCGAACACAAATTATTTCTTGGCTAGTGGCGATGATTTTTTTAGGTGCATCTTATGGATCGGTCTTAGGTGATCTGGAGTCATTCTTTGCAGATAATGAAATGTTCCAGCAACTCCTTGGAGATAATTCGGAATATACGATGACAGAACAATTTATGACGATGTTAATGGTGATTCTATCGATATTTGCGACAATTCCTATGGTCATTTCATTTTTGAGAGTACGTGGGGAAGAGAAGAAAGAGCGTAATGATCATCTTTTAACTACAGGTATTTCAAGATATAAGTTATTAAGCTATTATCTTGGTGTATCAGTAGTAATAGGTGTAGTTTCATTATTTATCGCACTATATGGATTATGGGCAGCAGGAGCAGCGGTTATGGACGATCCGATTCCTTTTGAAAATATCTTAAAAGCGGGGATGTCTTATTTACCTGCGATGCTGATTATCTTAGCGATTGCCAATCTATTATTTGCCTTTCTGCCTAAGTGGACATCATTAGTATGGGCATATCTGGTATTCTCGTTCTTCACCGTATACTTAGGTGGAATGATAGACATACCAGAATGGTTAGCAAACATTTCGAGTTTTAACCACATCCCACAAATTCCGGTAGACGAATTTACGTGGTCACCATTAATTGTTTTACTAGTAATTGGCATCATCTCCTTAATAGCTAGCCAATTCGGTTATCGGAATCGAGATGAGATAGGATAGCGGGACAGGATTAATGTCCCACCTCCAATGAAAAAGGGACATTACGCTTGTTCTCATTACCCATTTCAGGAAAGATAAAGGTCCAAGGCATGGTTGTTTTGGCTGGCAAGTGGAGTCTTTTCTCCTCGATTTGTTGGCTAGCTATTTGTTTGTTTTCTTGAAAGAGTTGGATGCTGATGTTGGTTAGGTCTGCGTTTTCTGATTGGAAGTTATGAATTAAAGTTGTAATGAGTAGATCATTACGATGATTTACTGCGCTTCTAATCGGAACAAACGAGACACCATCTTCAGCATCCTCTTTTGTTTGCTTAAAAACCTCTTCTATTTTCATACGATCTTGTGGACTGATCGTTTTATTCCATGCATCTTCAAAGTATAATTTCTGCATATTTACAGCTCCTCAAAAAATATAATCTAAAAAATCCCGTAAAACCAATGAAAATATGTCATGTTTTGTCGATATAGAGGAAAAGGAGGAATACATTCATGAAAAGATTTTTTGAAAATCAAAAAATATCGACAAAACTGTATGCCATTGTTACTTTAGCAGTACTAGTAATTGTAGCCAGTAGTGCCTTATTTATTAATACTATTTTATCAGTAAGTGATCAATTAGAACAACAGCTTTACGATGATCTTTATGAACCGACGTTTTATTTACTGAATGCTGACAGGGATTTTTATCAGGCAGATCAAGCTCTTATTACGGCTATTTTGAATGAGGAAAGTCAAGAGGAATACAAAGCAGTGTTTGAAGAGAATGCCCAGCAAGTAGAAGAAAGAATGCAGGTAGCAGAAGAAATTCTTCGGAATGATGAGCAAATTGACCAATCAGTTGTTGATGAGCATTTATCTAAATTTCATAGTGGATTTGACAGATGGCGAGATATGACAGTATCAATTTTTCAGGTAAGTGATACTGCTATGCTCAACAGTCTCTTAGAAAATATGAGGGCAGAATTCGATGACACACGAAATGAAATAGATATGCTGCAACAGGAAGTAGAAAAAACATCAGGTCAAATCTTGGAAGAAATAGAAACAACAACCCATTATATTGTTATTTTTTCTGTTCTCATAATGCTTATATTTATTATTATATTATTTGTGTTAAGCTTTGTTCTTATTCGTCAAGTTACAAAGCCGATTTCCAAGCTTGTTGATGCCAATGAACAAGTGGCAGATGGTATTTTGCATATCGATTCACTTGATGATACCCGTAAAGATGAAATAGGCAGTCTAGCCAGAAGTACGAACCGAATGATCGAAGAATTGAAAAGTATGGTACGGCATATCCAGGAGATATCTGTAGAAGTAAATGGGCAGAGCAGGGAATTATCGCAAGCATCAGATGAAGTGAATCTAGGATCTCAACAAATTGCAAGAACAATGGAGGAAATGTCAAATGGCGCTGAAGAGCAGGCCAGTGCATCTAGTGATATTTCAGCTTCCATAGAATCTCTTCATCGAAAGATTGAGGCATCTTCAGAGGAAGGTAAAACACTGCAGGTATCTTCCAATGAAGTATTGGAATTATCAGTAGAAAGCGGTACACAGTTAAATGACTCTGTAGAACAAATGCAAGAGATTACAGCAATGATGCAAACGTCATTAACTAAAGTGCAAAGTTTGGAACAGCAATCCAGTAAAATTTCCACTTTAATTGACGTTATTCAAGATATTGCTGAACAAACGAACCTATTAGCGTTAAACGCAGCAATCGAAGCAGCACGTGCGGGTGATTCTGGAAAAGGGTTTGCTGTAGTAGCAGATGAAGTAAGAAAATTAGCTGAACAAGTAAGTAGTTCCGTTACAGAAATTACAGATATAATCGGTGGATTGCAGTCAGAAACAAACGATGTAGCAGGTGTGTTAGAAGGAGGCTACTCCATCGTTGAAAAAGGAAATCATCGGATTCAGGAAAGTCATCAAAGCTTCCAGACGATCCAATCACAAATGAAAGATATGATAGGAAGAATCAATATCATAAGCACCAATCTGAATGATATCCAATCATCTAGCGAGAAAGTAAGTGATGCAAGTACCGATATCGCTTCAACATCCGAAGAAGTGGCTGCTGGTATTGAAGAAAGCTCAGCAACAGCTGAAGAACAATCAGCATCGATGCAGGAAATTGCAAATAACTCCAATCATTTGGAAAAACTGTCTCAAGATTTAAATCAGCTGATAAGCAAGTTTAAAGTATAAATGGGAAAGTCGAAGAAGGGGAGCTGACCCATTGTCTCCCGTTTCCAACCACCAATAATTTTACGACACTAAAAAGCACCCGGCAGTTAAGCCAGGTGCTTTCCACTTTTATTATTCAGATACAGGTACTACTGCACCTTCATAATCTTCTTCAATAAATGTTTGGATTTCTTCAGAACGTAATACTTCCACTAATGTGTGAAGTGCTTCGTTGTCTTCATCTTCCGCACGTGCCGCAATGACGTTCACGTATGGTGATTCAGAACCTTCAAGGATTAATGCATCGTCAGTCGGTACTAAATCAGCCTCTATCGCATAGTTAGTATTGATTGCAACTAATGCATCAGCTTCACGCTCATAGAATTCAGGGAGGAAACCTGCGTCAATATCCGTATCAAATTCTAAGTTTAATGGATTTTCCGCGACGTCTTGAACCGTTGCATCAACAGCTTCTACATCTTCTGCAAGTGTGATAAGTCCTTCTCTTTCAAGAAGTGAAAGCACACGACCATGATCAGCAACAGAGTTACTCATGATGACAACAGTACCTTCATCGATATCATCAATGCTTTCAATGTTCTGAGAATAGATTCCCATTGGCTCAATGTGAATACCACCAATGTTCACGAAATCAAATCCTTTTTCCTCCATTTGTGACTCTAAATAGGGAATGTGTTGGAAATAGTTTGCATCAAGAGTGCCGCTTTCCAAGTCATCATTAGGGAATACATAATCTTGATATACTTCAATTTTAAGTTCGATACCTTGTTCTTCTAAAAGTGGTTTTGCTTCTTCTAAGATTTCAGCGTGTGGCACACTACTAGCTCCAACAACTAGCTCTGTTACTTCCTGATCTTCAGTCTTTTCCTCTGTGCCTTCTTCAGCACCCTCTGTCTCTCCAGCGTTGTTATTATCTTCAGCTGCTTCGTCTTCCTCATTCGCTGTTCCACAAGCAACTAATGCGATTAAAAGCAATGTTGCAAATAATAATGTAAGTAGTTTTTTCACAATAAATCATCCCTTCTTTTATTTTATTATTTATCTTTTATCTATCGCTTTGGATAGTAAATCACCAATGAATTGAAAAATGAATACGATGATAATAATTAAAATAGTACATGCTAACACGACATCAAAATCACGACGTTGGAAGCCTTGTAAATAAGCTAAATTTCCAAGTCCACCTGCGCCAATAACACCAGCCATTGCCGTATAACCTATTAAAGCAATTGCGGTTACAGTTAAGCCGGATATGAGAGCCGGCATCGATTCAGGTAACAATACTTTGAAAATAATTGTATGTGTTTTTGCCCCCATTGCTTTGGCAGCTTCGATAACCCCTTTATCAACTTCCTTCAAGCCAATTTCTACGAGACGGGCATAGAATGGTGCAGCCCCGACAATTAATGCAGGCAATGCTGCTTTCCAACCTCTGATTGTTCCAATTAAAAAATCGGTAAAAGGGAAAAGTAATAGAATTAATATGATAAAAGGGATGGCACGAAAGACGTTTACGATCATTGCTGTAATAAAATTAATCAAACGATTTTGCCATAAGTTCCCTGAATCTGTCAGGAATAATAATAATCCGAGTAAAATACCAAAAATTAAAGTACCGAGTATCGCAATGCTCGTCATATAAAAGGTTTCTAAAGTGGCTTCCCATAAATCCTCTGGTATTACATTAGGAAATAGCTCCTCAAGCATGCTTTAACACCTCAACTTCCACACCGGTGTCTTCCATAAATTCGATTGTTTTCTTTAGAATCTCTTTTTCACCGTTTATTTCGATAAATAAAGTACCATAAGCACCTTCCTGAGTTGGTGCAATGGAACCTTGCAATATATTGATCTCTACATCAAATGTTTTGGCAACCTCACTAATAAGAGCACGCTTAGCACTCTTGCCGATAAAATGAAGTTTAATCACTTCACTGTCTTCGCGATCATTTATAAATTCCGTTAATTTATCTTTTTCATGTTCTAACGGATTAAGCTGTTGGACAAATCGCTTCGTTGTTTTGGATTGCGGTTTGACAAAGACATTTAGTACATCGCCTGTCTCGACCACTTTTCCATTCTCCATCACAGCAACGCGATGACAGATCTTCTGGATGACATGCATCTCGTGTGTAATCAAAATGATGGTCAGTCCTAATTTTTTGTTAATAGAAACTAACAAGTCCAAAATATCATCTGTTGTTTCTGGGTCAAGTGCTGAAGTAGCTTCATCACATAGTAATACTTCAGGGTCATTCGCCAGCGCCCTTGCTATACCGACACGTTGCTTTTGACCACCACTTAACTGTGAAGGATACGCATTTTCTTTTCCGGAAAGGCCAACAAGATTAATTAGTTCCAACGCTTTTTCTTTTCGCTTTGCTTTTGAAACACCAGCAATTTCTAATGGGAAAGTGATGTTTTCAAAAACGGTGCGAGACCATAATAAGTTAAAATGCTGAAAAATCATGCCAATCTTTTGCCGTTTTTTTCGTAGCTGATTCCCTGGCATTTTCGTAATATCCTTATCATGGATAACCACAGAACCGTCTGTTGGTTCTTCTAGGCGGTTAATGAGTCGGACAAACGTACTCTTACCAGCACCACTATATCCAATGACACCAAAAATTTCGCCTTGTTCTATATTAAGTGAAACATTATCGACAGCTTGCACTTCTTGCTTTTTTGTTTTATATAGTTTCGATAAGTTTTGTATGCGAATCATTCATTCACGCTCCCTTGTTTATCACGGCGCTAACTTCCTGTTAAGTTTCACTAACCATCAGTGGGTGTCAAAGCCCTTACTGATGAAAGTCTCACTTTATTGTGCCGCGAACACAATAAAAAAATCCTTTCTGTTCTAAGAGGACAGAAAGGATGTTTATTAAATGTCCTCTCATCTTTCAAAGCTTAGGAGCTTTGATGGATTTAGCACCTATCAGTTTTAACTGACGGTTGCCGGGTTTCATAGGGCCAGTCCCTCCACCACTCTTGATAAGAGCTACCGTATTTAATTCATAAACAACATAATATCATCATGCGGAGAAATCGTCAATTGCTTTTGAAAAAGTAAAACTATTCTGAAAATAATAAGGCGATGTGTGAAAGAGATAGGATAATGGCAAAAAGCAAAGTTTTCTAATAACGAAACTTTGCTTCAACTTTAGCTTTAATTTCCAGCTTGCCTGGTTCGATAGGGGTGGTAGGACTGTCAGTGGAAACACCTAATACTAAGGGACGAGATTCCCTATCTTCACGCCTAGAAATTTCTTCTAAGGAATATGGAACGGCACTAACGCTTACTCCTAACTCTTGGGCAATAATGCTAACCTTTACCTGAGTATTTTCGACCGCACGTTTAAGCGCTTCTTGATAATATCGATCTTGATTTGCTATAGTTAACTCAATGTTACGAACGATATTTGCACCATGATCAACTGCAATATCAACAATCGGTCCCACCTTATTTATTGGTGTGATAATAACCTTTAGCAAATTGGTTACGCGATAGCCTCTAAAAATTTCAACGCCTTCTTTATAGTCATAATCTATGTCTATTCGGTAATCTTGTGTTCTAATATGGTTTTGAGGGATATTCTCTAGAAGTAGTGCATGAATTACATTGTTTGTGTACTCAGCATTATCACGCTGTGCTTTTTGGAGGTTGGAATCTTCTGTTTTAACACCTAGGATAACTTCGGCTTGATCTGGTTCAACAGACACCATACCATCGCCTGCTACTAGTATGGAATGATCATTCTGTCGTACTTGTGAATGAGATCTTATGTTTGGATTAGCATAATACATCATTTTCACCTTTTCTTGTTAAATTTTTTTACTTCTACTTTATTCGGAATAAGGTGAATACATTCTTTTTTCATAATAATTTCGTTTATTAAAAAGAACCGGGCAACCCCGGTTCTATTAATTAATCAATGATTGTAATGGGGCAGGAATTCTGCCACCTCGTTGAATTAATTTATCAGAAGAGAATTGGTTCACGCCAATAATTGGTGCGCGACCAAGCAGGCCACCGAATTCAACCGTTTCTCCTTCTTCTTTACCAATTACAGGAATTACCCGTATAGCGGTTGTTTTTTTATTGATCATACCAATGGCAGCCTCATCTGCAATAATGGCTGACAATGTCTCGGGACTGGCATTTCCTTCTAAGGCGATCATATCTAATCCAACCGAGCAAACACATGTCATCGCCTCTAATTTAGAAAGGTTCAATGCTCCTTCTTCAATACCACGAATCATGCCGTTATCCTCGCTAACTGGAATAAAAGCACCACTTAACCCGCCAACGTAGGAACTGGCCATCGCTCCACCTTTTTTAACAGCATCATTCATTAATGCTAAGGCAGCGATTGTACCGTGTGTTCCTACACGTTCTAGTCCAATTTCTTCTAATATTTCAGCAACACTATCATTCATCGCATTGGTAGGTGCAAGGGAAAGGTCCATAATTCCAAAAGGAACGTTCAAGCGTTCGGCAACAACACGTCCGATTAACTCACCAGCTCTTGTTATTTTAAAAGCAGTATTCTTTATTACGTCAGATACTTCACCTAAATCTGCATTTGGGTATCGTTTTAGTGCATTAAGGACAACTCCAGGGCCACTTACCCCAACACTTAAGACTGATTCTCCTTCTCCAGCACCGTGAAAAGCTCCAGCCATAAATGGATTATCCTCGACAGGGTTACAAAAGACAACTAACTTCGCACAACCGATACTGTTGTCGTCTTTCGTTAATGTAGCTGTTTCGTGAATGATCTGTCCCATTTGACGGACTGCATCCATGTTTATCCCTGTTCTTGTAGTTGCAACTGAAATCGAAGAACAAACACGCTCCGTTTTACTTAGTGCCTCAGGTAAAGCATCAAGTAATATTTGATCCCCTTTAGAAATACCTTTATGTACTAAGGCAGAGAAGCCACCGATAAAGTCTACATCTAAAGTTTGTGCTGCCTTATCCAACGTTTCGGCAAGTTCGATTGCTTGTTCTTTCGTTGCGTTACCTAACAATTCAGCAGCAGGAGAAATCGCGATTCGTTTATTAATAATCGGAACACCATATTCTTTTGCTACTTGATTAGCGGTTGTCTGCAAGTCCTTTGCATAACAGGTGATCTTTTCATACACCTTTCGTTTGACTGTTTCAAAATCATGATCAGCACAATCACGCAAGCTGATTCCCATAGTCACCGTTCGAATATCAAGGTGTTCCATTTCTACCATACGTATCGTTTCTTGAATTTCGGTAAAAGCTATTGGCATCTGTTTCCCTCCTTAGACACGATGCATCGCTTGAAAGATATCTTCTAATTGAATATTGATTTTTAAACCTAATTCTTGTTCAACAGGCTTGAATTTTTCTTGTAATGTCTCGAGATTACTTGGATCATTAATTTCAATCAACATAATCATCGTAAAAAAGCCTTGTAATATAGTCTGGCTAATATCTAAAATATTGATATTGTTTCCCGATATCACAGTGGTTACTTTGGCGATGATACCTACCTGGTCTTTGCCAACCACACTGACTACAGCTCGTTTTTGCATTTATGTCACCTCATTTTTTATTGATATACTTTATTATACCCAAAGCATCCTTTTTTGCTAAATTATACTGCATCGCATAAAATAAAAGGGAATGCATGATGAGAGGAGCTTACATATGAAAAAGGATATCCAACTCATTGCTCTAGACATGGACGGAACCTTGTTAGGCAATGACCACCGAGTTTCGGAAACGAACAAAGAAGCAATTATAAAAGCACGGGAAAAAGGTGTAGAAGTGATTATTTCTACAGGAAGACATTATCAAACAAGCTCTGATATTGCAAAAGAATTGGATATACATTATCTGATAACGGTAAATGGCAGTGAAATTTGGACAATGACTGGTGATTTAATTGCTCGTCAAACACTTGATGCAAGAATTATTGAGAAGCTTGTTGCTTTAAAAGAAGAGCATCAAACATGGGCATGGTTATCTTCAACAGATCAAATCTGGCGAGGAGAAGTGCCAGAAGATATTTTAGCACATGAGTGGTTAAAATTTGGTTTTGACACAAAAGATCCAGAAACTAAAGGAAAGATTATGGAAACAATTGAAAGCTGGGAAGAAATTGAGTTAAGTAACTCCAGCCCAACAAATATAGAAGTCAATGCTGTAGGTGTCAATAAAGCAGCAGCGATTGAGATTGTTTGTGAACGTTTAGGAATTAACATGTCTCAGGTAATGGCCATGGGCGATAGCTTAAATGATATTAAAATGATCCAAAAAGCAGGACTAGGAGTTGCAATGGGGAATGCCCAAGAGGAAGTCAAAAAAGTAGCTGACACAGAAACAACCACAAACGACCAAGACGGCGTAGCAAGAGCGATAGAAGAATGGGTGTTGTAAATAGTCTAACGGAGGATTATAAATTTTCAGAAAATTAATAGCTATTACTTGCAGAGCCCGTTTCTATATAATAACTTATTATATGGAGTGAATTTTTCAGATCACTACAGTAATATTCGATTTCGTGCTAAAATAGATAATGGAATAATACATAGTGACAAAAAAAAGGAGCGAATAATAGGATGGCAAAACAACAATTTGGTGTGATAGGTCTTGCTGTTATGGGTAAAAATCTTGCACTTAACGTGGAAAGCAGAGGATACTCTTTAGCAGTATTTAACAGAACTTATCAAAAAACAGAAGACTTTTTAAATAATGAAGCAAAAGGTAAAAACTTTGTTGGGGCAGAAACCATCGAGGAATTTGTAAATTCTTTAGAAACACCTCGTAAGATCATGCTTATGGTACAAGCTGGTCCGGCAACTGACGCAACCATTGCTTCACTAAAACCACTTCTTGATGAAGGAGATATTTTAATCGACGGTGGTAACACTTTTTTCAAAGATACTATGCGTCGTAACGCAGAGTTAGACGAATCTGGTATTCACTTTATCGGAACTGGTGTATCTGGTGGGGAAGAAGGGGCACTTAAGGGGCCGTCTATCATGCCAGGAGGACAAAAAGAAGCATATGATAAAGTAGCACCAATTTTCGAAGCAATTTCTGCAAAAGTGGAAGGTGATCCTTGTGTAACTTACATCGGGCCAAACGGTGCTGGTCACTATGTAAAAATGGTTCACAACGGTATCGAGTATGGCGATATGCAACTAATCTGTGAAGCATACTTTATTATGAAGCACGTACTTGGACTTGGAGCAGAAGAACTTCATGAAGTATTTGCAGAATGGAATAAAGGGGAACTCGACAGTTACCTAATTGAAATCACTACAGATATCTTCAAGAAGAAAGATAAAGAAACAGGCAAACCAATGATAGATGTTATCCTTGATACTGCTGGTCAAAAAGGTACAGGTAAATGGACAAGCCAAAGCTCACTAGACTTAGGTGTACCATTACCAGTTATTACGGAATCTGTTTTTGCACGTTTCATTTCTGCGATGAAAGAAGAGCGTGTAGCAGCAAGCAAAGTATTACAAGGGCCGTCTGCTGGCGACAAGCCATATGAAGGCGACAAAGACGAGCTTATCGAAGCAATCCGTAAAGCACTTTATATGAGTAAAATTGTTTCTTATGCACAAGGTTTCGCACAAATGCGTGCAGCTTCTGAAGAAAATGACTGGAATTTACAATACGGAAACATTTCTATGATCTTCCGTGGTGGATGTATCATCCGTGCACAATTCTTACAAAAAATTAAAGAAGCATATGATCGTGATCCAGCACTTGCGAACCTATTGCTTGATCCATACTTCAAAGAGATCGTGGAAAGCTATCAAACTTCTCTACGTAAAGTGCTTTCTCTTGCAATGGAACGCGGTATTCCAGTACCAGGCTTTGCTAGTGCATTAGCTTACTATGACAGCTATCGTACAGAAACATTGCCTGCAAACTTACTACAAGCACAACGCGACTACTTTGGTGCTCACACGTATCAGCGTAACGACAAAGAAGGCGTGTTCCATACAGAATGGTTGGAA
The DNA here is from genome assembly GCF_009650095.1 of Gracilibacillus salitolerans. Taxonomy (GTDB): domain Bacteria; phylum Bacillota; class Bacilli; order Bacillales; family Amphibacillaceae; genus Gracilibacillus; species Gracilibacillus salitolerans. The sequence continues at coordinate 950,912 of NZ_CP045915.1, forward strand.
GACTAATAATGAGAAAACCCTCTTGCTTTTTGGCAAGAGGGTTTTTAGCCTTCTAATAATTCCTTCAATTGTGTTTTGTTCTTTTTAGAAACTAAAATAAATAGAATATCACCTTTTTTAATGATGGTGTCACCAGTTGGGGTAACCAATTCATTATTTCTTATGATAGCACTTATTAAAGCATCCTTAGGAAAATCAATATCTACTAATTGTTCTCCTATCAAATTCCCTTCATCTCGCACCTCATATTCAATCATTTCTGCATTTGTTTTTCCAATGGAAATAAGCTCTAAGCTATGCATTGGCTCAGTCCGAGTGCGACCTGATAATCCAAGTTTATCAGCAAGAATAGAGATCGTGGATCCTTGAATCGAAGCGGAGATTAAAACAACGAAGAACACAACATTAAAAAATAATTGTCCATTATCTAGCCCTGCTACCATCGGAAAGGTGGCTAATACGATAGGAACTGCACCTTTTAAACCTGCCCACGAAAGAAAGATTATTTCTTTGAAGGTGTAAGTTAACTTAAATGTGCTAATAAATACTGCTATTGGGCGAGCCAGTAAAATTAAAATTAATGAAATAACTAACCCTTTCCAAATGATGTTGAAAGTAAATAAGTCATTTGGAAAAACAAGCAGTCCCAGTATAGTAAACATAAGAATTTGAGCAATCCATGCAATACCTTCATTAAAACGGAAAATCGAATGACGATAGGATATTTCTGAGTTTCCGATATACACAGCTAATACATACACAGCTAATAGTCCACTAGCCTGCACAAGGTCAGAAAAACTAAACGTTAACAACGCAAATGCCAGACCAAACACAGGATATAATCCACTTGAATCTAAATTTATTTTATTGATGGAATAAACAGCTATTACTCCCATCACTAAACCAACTAAAATACCTGCAAGCATTTGCCAAAAAAATGAGCCAATTAAGAAAAAGTAAGAAGTCTGGTCATTCATGATTAATTCAATGAAAGAGATAGTAAGTATCATAGCCATAGGATCATTTGAGCCAGACTCTGCTTCTAAGGTTGATCCGATTCTCGGCTTAATATTTTGTCCTTTTAAAACTGCAAAGACAGCAGCTGCATCAGTAGAACCAACGATTGCTCCAAACAGGAAACCTTCTAACCAAGTGACCCCTAAAATGAATTTAGCAGCAACGGCAACTACCAATGAAGTGATAACAACGCCTAATGTAGCTAGTGAAATGGATGGACCAATAACTGGGCGGATATTATTCCATTTCGTTTGCAGCCCTCCCTCAAACAGAATGATAACAAGTGCCAGCATACCAATTAATTGTGTAAGGTTATAATCACTAAAATAAATGAAATTTAACCCGTCGCTTCCAACTAGCATTCCAATTGCTATATATAAAATTAGCACTGGTACACCAATTCTGCTTGAAAATTTAGTGGTTAAAACTCCTATAATAAACAATAATCCTATCGTTAAAATAAAGTATTCCGTAGTAAATAAGTCACCATTCATGGACATTCCCTTTCTTTTTATAAATTCACATCTACTTGTATAGACGTGTGCTCATTTTTATCTATTCCAATATAGTGAAATGTTTCAGAAGTAGAGGAATGTCCATATATATCCCTTATGATGGATATGGCGATTCCTTTCCTGTAGGCGTGATACCCAAATGTTTTTCGTAATGTATGCGTGCCAATCCTATCATTAATTCCAATTTCCCGTGTGGCTTTATTTATGATTCGATAGGCCTGTTGACGTGTAATAGGGTAGGATCCGTTTTTAGTCTTAAATAAGTAATCTTCTGAGGATAGATTTGCTTGTAGCATATATTGATTCAAGGCAGAACGAACTTTAGAGTTTAAATAAATAGAGCGGTTTGTTTTGTTATGGATGGATTGTAAAAATTCTCTTGGTTGTTCTCCGACCCATACTTGATCAACTTTAATTGCTAATAACTCATTAATACGTAAGCCTGTATTAATTTCAAATACAAATAATAGGTAATCGCGGAGGGAGCGTTTTTTAAGATATGTTCTTAATTTCCTTATATGATTTACATCTTTAATAGGTAAAACAAATTCCATTTTTATCTCTCCATTTATGTTACTTATTACATATTATATCAAAGGTTTTGTAACACACAAAATGGTTTGCATAAAAAAACGTTGATCACTGACCAACGTTTTTGATACATAAATAATGAAATTTTATTTTAGAGGGAGCTACATCGATAAGAAACAATCTTATGGACAAAAATATTTCAAATTAGAATCTAGTATCCGCAATAACCTCCAACAAAAAAGTTACGAACTCGGAAATTGATCAAATAATAAAACTCTCGCTGGTGCTGCTTCCGTACCTACTAATTTTAAAGGAGCCGCAACCATAGAGTACACTCCAGGTTCAATATCTTTTAATCGTAGACCTTCCACAATGATGATGTCATTCTTAAACAGTTTGCGGTGGGTTGGATTACCTTCCTGGCTGCGTTCTATCCCTAATGTATCAATACCGATACCTTCAATTCCTTTTTCCACTAAGTATTCAGCACCATCTTCTTTTAAATAAATAAATTCATAGTCAAAATCCTCACTATGATAGTAAGAGTTTTTTGTTTTACATAAAAGAAAATCATCCTGCTCAATCGAATGCGCTTCCAAATCAGATCGAGTGATACCATCTTCTGCCTTTTCCAGATCGAGTACTTTCACTTGTCGCACAAGTCGCTCCAATTGTATTGTTTCAAAGGTGTCTGCGTCATTGATCATGTGTAATGGTGCATCGATATGGGTACCAGTGTGAAGCCCCAGTGTAGCCGTAGTATCTGTGACATGACCATTCGTTTGGGTATCAAAAACAGGTTTCTTACTGACTATGTCCTCCCACACTTGCATGGCTGGATAGACATCCATCGAAATATCATAAAATTTCATCATCATTCCTCCTCCTTTGATAGGAAAAAAGCAACCAATCAACGTTACATTGATTGATTGCTTTTGCATCTTTATTCTGGGGTAACGTCCCACCACTCGAAACCATCTTTGTTTAATAAAAGATCTGCATCTTCTGGACCATTCGATCCTGTTGTATAGTTAGGGAAGTCTGCT